>CADBQY010000078.1 GCA_902796885.1 uncultured Planctomycetota bacterium | reverse complement strand
TCGTCCGACAGCGCAACGGGAGAAATGGTGCACACGCCCTTTGACAGCGCCGCGCAGATGATCGCGCGGTGCACGTCGCTTTTTGAGGGCGGCGCAAAAACGGTGCCGTTAGGAACAAACGGCTGAAAAGTAACCTTGCTCATAATCAAACCGAAATAAACGCTTCCAATTCTTCGAGCGGAAGCTGCAAAATGAAGCTCTCGCCGATGGTTTTCAGCAGCACCAGATTGATCCGGCTGCCGGCTGCCTTTTTGTCGCCCTGCGCCGCCTGCGCCATTTCCGCAAAGCCGGCGCGGTCGGTGGTGGGCAGTTGATATTTTTCACACAGGCGGATAATGCGGTCGGCGGTTCCGGAGGCTGTCACGCCGTGGACTTCGCCTGCGCGGGCGATCAGCACCATACCGATCGCCACCGCCATGCCGTGGGTAATGCCTGTGAAGTTGTAGATTTTTTCGATCGCATGACCGAGCGTGTGACCGAAGTTGAGAAGCATACGCTCGCCTGCCTCGCGCTCGTCGCGGCTAACCACGTCGCGCTTGATCGACACACAGGTTTCGATCACCTCGTCGATATGCGAAAGCGCGTCCTCGGCTTCAAGGTTCTCAAAAAACGCCGCGTCCTTGATACAGCCGTATTTGATGACCTCCGCCATGCCGTCCGCAATAAAGCGGTCAGGCAGGGTGTTGAGGGTGTCAGGGTCGATCAGCACCGCGACAGGCTGGGGAAACGCGCCGACAAGGTTCTTGCCCTGCGGCAGATCAACGCCGGTTTTGCCGCCGACCGAGGAATCCACCTGCGCCAAAAGCGAGGTGGGCACCTGCACAAAGTCTATGCCGCGCAGATAGGTCGCCGCCGCAAAGCCCGCCATGTCACCGCAAACTCCGCCGCCCAGCGCAACAATGATATCCTTGCGCGTCATGCGGAAGTCCGCAAGCGTTTTGTAAATGTCCGAAATAGTGCCGAGGTGCTTGCTTTCCTCGCCTGCCGGGAACAGGAACGCCTTTGCCTGAATACCCTGCTTCTCCAGCGAGTTGAGTATCCGCCACTGATAGTGCGGCGCCACGTTGGTGTCCGTAACAACAAGCGCCTTTTCGGCGGTCGTTAGCTGCCTGACATATTCGCCGCAGCGGTCGAGTATGCCGCGGTCGATCATAATGTCATAGGGCTTGCCTGTGTCAACATGAACTGTTTTCATTTCCTTCCTCCTAAATGCGCCAAAGGCGCAATTCATGGCGCAGCCAATTCACGGCGCAGCCAATTCATGACCGGAGGTCAATTCATTCCGGGCAGCAGTTTTCCGCTAACCCGCAATGTCAGTATATTCGGCAAGCGTCTGCCCGGAATGAATTGAAACTGCGTTTCATGAATTGTTGCGCTGCAACATGAATTGACCTTTGGTCATGAATTGATTTGCTTCGCAAATCATTCTCCCAATTTTTGCTTTACCTGATGTCCTTGCTCCAACAAGGCGTACAAGGTCTCTTTATCCTCATTCTTTATCGCCTGAAAAATATTTGTCAAATTCTGATTCAGCACCTCGAGCTCCGCCACGAGCGGCTCGCGGTTTTCCAAGAAAAGCTCCGTCCACAGCTTGGCGTTGATGTTCGCCACGCGCGACACGTCGCGGTAGCTGCCTGCCGAAAAGCCGTTGTGGTTGGGGCAGCTGGGGCTGAGCACATAGGCGCATGCCAAAACATGCGGCAGCTGCGAGGTGAACGCGATCATTCGGTCGTGTTCCCGGGCGGTCGTCACCGAAAACTGCCCGAACCCCGCCGGGGCGAGAAGCGTTTTGACCCTGTCGAGCAGCTCGATATCGTCGAAGGTCGGCGGCACGATCACCATCGGCGCGCCGTGATAGAGATCGGCGCGGGAATATTTGAACCCGGAATACTGCGTCCCCGCCATCGGGTGCCCCCCGACGTAGGTGAAGCCGTACTTCTCGGCGATTTTCATTCCCGGTTCGACGATCACCCGTTTCGTCCCGCAGCAGTCGATCACCAGCGGCTTTTTCCCGATCGCCGGGCCGAGCTCTTTCATCACTTCCAGCGCGGCGGCGGGATAGACGCAGAGGAGAACCAAGTCGCACTCTCCGACGTTCTCTCGGGTCAGCTCACCCCGCACCGCTTCCGACATGCGGGCGAACTGCAAAACCGAAACGTCCTTCTCCATTCCCAGCACGTCATGCCCCGCCTCGGTATACGCCTTGGCGAACGACCCGCCGATCAGTCCCAATCCCACAATTCCGACGATCATCACTGTTCCTGCTTTCGTATTCATTCCATTTTACACTAAATCACCCGTCGAAGGAACGTTCAGACGACCGCCTTGCGAACCGAGTCGACTTTCTTGGCCAGTTCGTCAAACGCCGCAGGCGTGAGCGATTGCGCGCCGTCGCACAGCGCGTGCGCCGGGTCGTTGTGAACCTCAATGATCAGCCCGTCGGCGCCGCAGGCGGCGGCGGCCAGCGACATCGGCGGAACCATCCGGGCGATCCCCGTCGCGTGGCTCGGGTCGACGATCACCGGCAGGTGCGAAAGCTCGTGCAGCATCGGGACCGCCGCCAGGTCGAGCGTGTTCCGCAGATAATCGCTGTAGGTCCGAATCCCCCGTTCGCAGAGGATCACCTGTTCGTTCCCGCTCGCCATGATGTACTCGGCGCTCATCAGAAGCTCTTTGAGCGTATTGGCCAGCCCCCGTTTGAGAAGGATCGGTTTACGGAGCGTCCCGAGTTCTTTCAAGAGATCGAAGTTCTGCATATTCCGCGCGCCGACCTGCAAGACGTCGATATCCTCGAAGAGGGGCAGATCTTTCAGGTTCATGATTTCGGTCACGATCGGAAGTCCGGTCTCCTGCCGCGCCGCCTTGAGCAGCTCGAGCCCTTCCCCTTTCAGCCCCTGGAAATCGTAGGGCGAGGTCCGCGGCTTGAACGCGCCGCCGCGCAGAAGGTCGGCGCCGGACGCTTTCACCTCTTTGGCGATTTCGATGATCTGCGATTCCGACTCCACCGAACAGGGACCGGCGATCAGAACGAAGTTCCCGCCGCCGATCTTCACGTCGCCGACGCTGACCACGGAATCCTCGGGATGGAATTTCCGATTCACGCACTTGAACGTCTCGCTGACCCGCTTGACCGAATCGACAATATCGAGACTTGCGATCAGGTCCATATCGACCCTGCTGGTATCGCCGATCAACCCCAAAACCGTCTGAAATTCCCCCGCCGACTCGTGGACGCCGAGTCCCATCGCTTTAAGCCAACTGATCAGCTGTTCCCGTTTTTCGGGACTGGCGTTCGATTTAATGACAACGATCATTCTTTCTGCTCCTTACTCGGTTTAGACGTTTATCAAAAACAATCGTAACTTCTTCGTCTTTCGGAAAACAAAAAAAGCGGCTCAGGATAACCTGTGCCGCCTGTAACATTGAAACGTTTCTTTGCACACACAAATTACCCTTACGCCCGCGGGGGAGTAAAGTAATAATAGTAAGCAAAGGTAAACGCGAAAGTCTTCATCGAATCAAATTTCGTGCTGAGTGACAAAACACCCCCGGCACATCGCCGGAACAGTACCCATTCTAGCAAAACGGAAAAAAACGTCAAGGCAATCTTTCTGAAAATTTTTTATTATTTAACGCCGAGCCTTTCGGTTCCGTTCGTCCTGTCCGCGCATTCGCCTTGTCCGGGGCGGCGAAATCGGCTAAAATCGGCCGCGAACCATTCCGCCGGCGCATTTTCCGGCCGAAGTACGAAACCGAACGAGAAAGAAAGCCCATGATGACTCCGCCCAAATTTCTTTTCGCGAAAGAGACCTCCGGCCCGTCCGGCCGCCTCCCCTCCCGCGACAAGGTCGCGCCGCAGGACCAATGGAATCTGAAAAAGATCTTTCCGTCCGACGCCGCCTGGCGCCGGACGTTTACCGCATGGCGCGGCAAAATCGATCGCTACGAAACGTTTAAAGGGAAACTCGGCACATTGGACGGTCTCGAAGCGTTTCTCACCTTCGATTCCGACTTCGACCGGCAGAGCGAAAAGCTTCTCCTTTACGCCTACTTAAAATCGGTCGAAGACGTGACGAATTCCTTTTACCAGGGAATGAAAGACGAGATCAGCATGGCGCTGGCCGCGGCGGGGCAGGCCGCCAGCTTCGCGCGTCCCGAAATCCTGGCCGCCCCCAAATCGGTTTGGAAAGAGCGGATGGCGTCGCCCCGCCTGGCCCGATGGCACCGCGTCCTGTCGGAGCTGCTTCGAATGAAACCGCACTCGCTGAGCGGGAAAGAGGAACGGATCATCGCCCTTTCCGCCGAAATGGGACAGACGCCTTCGAAGGCGTTTCGTCTCCTGACCGACGCCGATTTCACGTTCGGGACGGTCAAAGACGAAAACGGCGTCGAAAAACCGCTCACTCACGAGACCTTCTCGCTCTTCCTACATTCCCCCGACCGCGCGGTGCGTAAAAAAGCGTTCGAGACATTCTACAAGACGTTCGACGGGCATAAAAATTCGCTCGCCGCCCTCCTCGAAGGATCGGTTCGTGGCGACATCTTCCACGCGAAGGCGCGAAACTACGAAAGCGCGCTCGACGCGGCGCTCTTCGCCGAAAACATCCCCGCGCGGGTCTACGAAAATCTGATTCAATCGATCCGCCGCGCCCTGCCGACCCTCTACCGCTACTACGAACTTCGCCGCAAAAAGATGCGTCTTTCGAAGATTCATTTCTACGACACCTACGTTCCGATCCAAAGCGACGTTAAAATTCACTACACATGGAACGAGGCGGTCGATCTGATCGGTCAAGCTCTCGCCCCGCTGGGAACCGAGTACGTCCGCACCCTGCAAAAAGGGCTCACCGTCGGCCGCTGGGCCGACCGTTACGAAAACGCCGGCAAGCAGAGCGGGGCGTTCAGTTACGGCGGTTACGACACGCTCCCCTATATCATGATCAACTACAAGCCCGACCTGATCGAAAGCGTCTTCACGATGGCGCACGAGGGGGGACACTCGATGCACAGTTACCTTTCGGCGAAACGTCAGACGTACGAAGATTACAACTACGTCATCTTTCTCGCCGAAATCGCCAGCACGTTCAACGAACAGCTCCTGGCCGAACATCTGATCGAACACGCCAAGGAAAAGCGGCTCCGCCTCTGGCTGATCAACCGCCAGATCGACGCGATCCGCGCCACCATCTTCCGGCAGACGATGTTCTCCGAATTCGAACAGCGGATTCACGAAACCGCCCAGCGGGGCGAGCCGCTCGGAATCGCGCCGATCCGCAAAATCTACCGCGAGCTCCTCGAGACCTATTTCGGCCCCGCGTTCACCCTGGACGACGACCTGGAACTGGAATGTCTGCGAATCCCCCACTTCTACCGCGGGTTCTACGTCTATAAGTACGCAACCGGCATGTCGGCGGCGATCGCCTTGGCGCGGCGCGTCCGCCGGGGCGGCGAGGCCGAGCGGCTCGATTACTTCAAAATGCTCGAAGGGGGATGCAGCGCCCCGCCGCTGGAACTCTTGTGCCGCGCCGGAGTCGATATGCTTCAGCCGACCGCCGTCGACGAGGCGATGCGCTACTTCGAAGAACTCCTCGACCGGTTCGAAGCGGAAAGCTGAGGCCAAACCCCGCGCCCGAAAAAATCCCCCGCGCCGTTTTTCCAAACAGCGCGGGGGATTTCCTGTAAAATACGCTCCGCCGGAAAGGCGGATTTTATCTCATTCGGCTTTCTTGCAGCAGCATTCTTCTTTCGCTCCGCCTTCGGCCTTATCGTCGCAGCAGCCGCATTCGAAGAAGCGCCAGACGATACCGGCGACGATCGCGCCGCAGATCGGAACGATGATGAAAAGTCCCAGCTGATCGATCGCCCAGCCTTTGACGAACACCGCCTGCGAAATGCTACGGGCGGGATTGACACTCGTGTTCGTCACCGGAATCGTGAGCAGATGAATCAGCGTCAGGCAGAGACCGATCGCCACGCCGGCCAGACCGGCGAACGCCTTGCGCGCGGTCGCGCCGAGAATGACGATGAGGAAAATGAACGTGCCGATCCCTTCGGCCAGGATCGCGGCGGTCTTATCGTAACCGCCGGGAGAATGATCGTCGTAACCGTTCGCGGCGAAATCGCCGATCTCTCTCCCGCCGTGGGTCACGATGAGCGAAAGGACGTACGCCGCCAAGATGGCGCCGGCGATCTGCGCGATGATGTACGCGGCGCACTCGCAGAACTTCATCCGACCGGCGGTGAAGCAGCCGACCGAAACTGCGGGATTCAGATGGCACCCCGAAATCGGACCGATGGCGTACGCCATCGTCAGAACGGTCAGACCGAAAGCGAGCGCGACGCCGATCCAACCGACCTTTTCGCCGGCAAGAACCGCCGTTCCGCAGCCGCCCAAAACAAGCCAGAAAGTTCCGATGAACTCCGCCAGACATTTCTTACTGCAACACATAATCATCACCTCTTTAACGATGTCACCGATTGTTCCAGAACTTTTAGAACCGCAACAACACATTACGACTCTCCGTTTCGTCTACTCGTCAAATTTCCGCGCGGCCCCGGCGAAAGCCAAAACCGCGCCTCCGTCGTCGCGATCAGCCGGTGATCGGCTGGCCGTTGATCCACTGATCCATTCGCTTGCCATACCCTTCGGGAGAATAAGCGTTCTCCTCGTAGGAAACCCAGCCGTTGTAGCCGATCTCCTCGATGGTATTCCGCACGTCGGCCCAGTCGATCGTACCGGTTCCGAATCCGCAGAACCCGTCGAACATCGTGTTCGGGTTCCCCTCTTCGATCGCGAAGTCTTTCAGGTGGAGCTTCGCGATCACGTCTTTCCCCAGCGCGCGGAGCCATTCGCTCGTCGGCGCGTATTTGGCGTGGTTCCCCATATCGTAATAAGCCTTGACCCACAGGTCGTCGAACCGGCGAACGTAGGCGGCGTAGATTTCGGGCTGGAGCCAGAGGTTGTTCCAGACGTTTTCGATCGCGATGATCACGCCGTAATAAGCGGCGGCGGGGATCAGTTCTTCCACCGTTTTGGTCACGATCGCCGAAGTGCGGTTGTGATCGTCGATGTACGCCTGATACGGGGCGCTGTCCCCGTCCACGACTTTGGTGATTTCGAGGGTGTCGGGATTGAATTCGATCTTCAGGTCGCCGGGATTCGGGATCGGATACGCCGTTCCGTCGAGCGCGCCGATCCGGGCGGGAACCAGAAGGATGGTGTCGGCACCCAAAAGGGACGCGGCACGGAGCGATTTTCGAACCGATTCCTTACAGACTTCCCGATAGGCGTCGTCTCCCCCGTTGAACGGCAGATCCCAGCCGCCGCGCATAACCGAATGAATACGAAGTCCGTAGTCGTCGGCCAGTTTTTTACTCGCCTTGATTTCGTCGTCGGACATTCCCCAATTGGTGACCTCGAACCCCTCGAACCCGGCCTCGGCGTGCGCTTTCACGTTCTCTTCGGTCGGTTTGTCGCAGATAAACGCTTTATGCAGCTCGGTCTTAAATTTCTTCGCGGCGGGCGCGGCGCTGAGCGCGCCGGCACCCATCGTCGTAAAAGCGGCGCCCATCGCCGCCGTCGCGCCCAAGAACCCGCGTCGGGTCAATGTTAAATTCATCATCGGATCTGCTCCTCAATCTTGTAGGATTCTCTGACTCCCACGCTCTCTGTTTTGTGTCGGCGCTTTTCCGCCGGATTCAAACGCCTCCGCCCCATGATACGCCAAACTCCTGATCAAGTCCGCCGAACGATCGGCAAGGCCTTCTGTTAAGAGAGATGGATAAAACGCGGGCCGCTTTCACCCGCCCCCCTATTTTATAAATCGGACTCCGGACGAATTCAAGTAGTTTCTTTTACCTAATTTTACAGATAAACTTGGAAAAGAGGTTGGGATTATCCGAATAATCTCAGAGGAAAGACGCGGGAAAACGAAAAAGATAAAAAGCATAAGAGAGGCGGGACGCGCGGTCGGCACGCCCCGTCCCTTTCCGGAAATCAGCCGAGTATCGGCTGACCGGCGAACCAGCGGTCCATCATCCTGCCGTAATCGGCGGGAGTATAATCGGTCTGGCACTCCTCCTCGTACGAGACCCAGCCGTTATAGCCGACCTCCTCGATCGTATCGCGCACGTCGAACCAGTCGATCGTACCGGTTCCCAGCGGGCAGAAACCTTCTCCCATCGTGTTCGGGACCCCTTCCTGAATCGCGAAATCTTTCAAGTGGAGTTTCGCCAGACGCCGTTTCCCTAAGACGCGCAGCCATCGGCTCGTCGGCGCGTATTTGGCGTGGTTCCCCATGTCGTAATAGGCTTTGACCCACAGATCGTCGAACTTCTCGATGTAAGCGGCGAATATCTCCGGCTGCAGCCAGAGATTGTTCCAGACGTTTTCGATCGCGATAAGAACACCGTAATACGCGGCGACGGGAATCAGCTTCTCCACCTCGCCGAAGATGAGTTCGGCCGAACGGTTGTGCGCGTCGATGTACGCCCGATACGGAGTATTGTCGCCGTCGGCGACGCTCGTGATTTTGAGCGTTGCCGGATCGAACGAGATCTTCAGATCTCCGGGATTCGGAACCGGAAGTTCGGTCTGACCGCCGATCCGGCCGGGAACCAACAGAAGAGTGTCGGCGCCGTAACGGGAGATCACTTGAATCGCGCGGCGGAGCTTCTCCTGTCCGGCGGCGCGTACGGCGGGATCCTCGCTGTTGAAATCCGCGCCCCCTCCGATCATCGAATGAATCCGCAACCCATACTTTTCGGCCAGACGGATATCCGCCTCAACCTCCGCGTCGCTCTGCCCGCGATTGGTCAGTTCGACTCCTTCGAATCCGGCGTCGGCGTGAGCTTTAAAGCTCTCGTCGTTCGGCTGAAAAGAAATGAAAGCTTTATGAAGTTCGGTCTTGTACGATTTCGGCGCGGCAGATTCGGCTTTCGCCATTCCCGCCGTCGAAAGAGCGGCTCCGAGCGCCGCGGTCCCTTTGAAAAAGCCTCGTCTGGTCATTTTTTCTGTCATCGTTTTCTCCCTTGTTCGAGTAAACTTCGTTCCGCGCCTGTCGGCCGCTTTATCCCGTCCCATTTCTTATAAATCGGAATCCGCGGAATTTCAAGGGGTTCCTTTTTAGCGTTTTGGAAGTAAACTTATGGAATGAAACGACGTGAATTCTTAAAAGCGGCTTCTCTGGGATTTGCCGCCGCCGGCGCGGCGGCGTGGGCCGGCGACGATTCCGACGAAACGCTCCTGTTGACCGGCGGCAAAATCATCACGTCCGATCCCGCCTTCACGGTCGCTCCGGCGATGGCGATCCGCGGCAACCGAATCCTGGCGGTCGGCGCGGCCGACGCCGTTTCCGCCGCGGCGGGAAAAAGCGCCCGCGTCGTTGACTTGGAGGGAAAAACGGTACTGCCCGGCCTGATCGACTCGCACCTGCACCCCATCATGGCGGCCGACTACGAGTTCGACCACTCCGTCCCCGAAATCGAAACGATCGGCGACCTGTTGGCTTTCTTCCGAAAGCGCGCCGCCGAAGTTCCCGAAGGGGACTGGATCGGAATCGACTACATGTTCGTCACCCGCCTGCGCGACAGGCGGTATCCGACCCGCGTCGAACTGGACGCCGTCTCGCAAGCCCATCCGATCTACTTCAATACCGGGCCCGATATGGTGCTGAACACTGCGGCGCTGAAACGGCTCGGATTCCTCGGCGGCATACCGAGAATCGACGTCGGCCGCGTCGAAACCGCGCCGGACGGCACGCCAACCGGCCTTCTTCGAAAAGTCCCCGCCATGTCGGTTCTGATCACCGAAGCTACTGCGGAATACCAAAAAAACGGTTCCGTTCCGCCGGAAAAAGAACCGTTTGTTTCCCCTTCCCTGAAAATCGCCGCGCCCGCCGACCGCAAAGCCCGGCTCGCTCGGCAGCTTGCCTGCTACAACTCGGTCGGGTTCACGACCGTTTCGCCCCGCGACGAATACGACGGCGATATCGAACTCTGGAAGTCGCTTTATACAGGTCTGCTCGGAACGGGGAGCCTCACCTGCCGATGCCCGGTCATGATGAACCTCGATCAGGGACTCCCGATCGAAGGGATCAACGCGCGGCTCGACGAAATCGTCGCCCGGGGGCTCTCCCGCACAAGCGACGAATTCTGGCTCCAGGGGATCAAATTCTACATGGACGGCGGTATGCTGACCGGTTCGGCACGTTTTCTCGAACCGTACGGCATCAGCTCCGTCTACGGGATCACCGATCCGAAATACCGGGGAATCCTTTTCATCGACGCCGAAAAGACCGCCGATCTGGTCCGCGCCGTCTTCGACCGCGGACTTCAGCCGACCGCCCACGCCGTGGGGGACGAGGCCGTCAAGACGCTCGCCGAAGCCTATATCGCCGTTGCCAAGGAGCGGCCGATCGCCGAGTTCCGCCCCTGCCTCTCGCACGCGAACTTCGTTCCGTTTGACCTGATCCCGAAAATCGCCGAAACCGGGATCGCGCTCGACATGCAGCCGGCCTGGCTCTTTATGGACGGTGCCACGCTCCTGGCCCATTTCGGTCAGGATCGGCTCGCCCACTTCCAACCGTACCGCACGCTGATCGACGCGGGCGTCCGCATCGGCGGGGGAAGCGACCACATGCTCAAAATGGAACCGGAACGTTCCTCGAATCTTTACTCCCCCTTCCTGGCGATCGAAACGATGCTGACCCGCCGCGCCCGATGGACCGACGAAGCGATCCATCCCGAACAACGGGTCACGCGCGAAGAGACGATACGCTTCTATACAAATTGGAACGCCTGGCTCCTGAACCGCGAAAACGTCCTCGGAAGTCTCGAGCCGGGAAAATACGCCGATTTCATTCTTCTCGACCGCGACATTTTAGCCTGCCCGGCCGAGTCAATCGCACAGACCGCGGTCCTCGAAACCTGGCTCGACGGCAAACCGGTCTGGCAACGTTAGATTTTAGGTTACGGAAAAGATCAAACCATGCGTAAAATTTTAACGAAGTACCTGTTGGTCTGGCTGACGCTGACCTGCATCCTTTCCTTCTTCTGGCCCCGTATTCCCGGGATCGACCGTTTTCCCGATCCGTTCGATCTGAACGGCGACGAAATGAAAATCCTGATCTCTCTGGCGATGCTGGTGATCGGATCGCTCCTGCCGCTGGACGAGGTCAAGATGGTCGCCAAACGCTGGCACCTGATCATCGCCGGCACCGCGATTCAGTTCACCGCGATGCCCCTTTTGGCGTTCGCCGCGGCCAGGATTTTTCATATCGAAGACCCGTATTACACGGGTTTGATCCTGGCCGGCGCGGTGCCGGGCGCGATGGCCAGCAACCTGCTCACCATGCTGGCGGGGGGAAACACCAGTTACTCGGTGGGGCTGACCACGTCGGCGACCCTCTTTTCCCCGTTCACGATCCCGCTTCTGCTCCGACTCCTTCTGGGCGCCGACGTCGCGCCCGAAGTGGCTCCGATGATGCTCGATCTTCTCTTGACCGTCGTCATGCCGGTCGTCGTCGGGTTCACCCTCTCGCGGATTTTCGCGTTCTGGAACAAGTGCGCTCAGGCGATCGGCGAAGTGGTGGGGAACATCGTGATCATTTGGATCATTTCGGCTGTCGTGGCTGTCAATCGCGGCGGGTTTGGCTCGAACATCCTTTTCCTGATTCCGCCGCTCGTTTTCCTGAACCTTGGCGGTTATTCCGCGGGAATGCTCGGCGGCAAAGCGATCGGGCTCGACTCCCGGATGTGCCGGGCCCTCCTTCTGGAAATCGGAATGCAGAACGCCGGACTGGGCGCGACGATCGCCCGCAACTATTTCGAAGACAAGCCGGGAGCGGCTCTCTGTTGCGCCCTCTACACGTTCGGATGCATGTTTACCGGCATCCTCGTCGCGCAATCGTTCCGTTTTACCGATTACCTCAAAACCAAACGGACCGAAAACGCCGTCTCTCCGTCGCAAGAGAACACGGAGTCCGGCGATCAACCGTCGTGACCCATGGACGAAAAGAACCCTTCGAATAACGCCGGGTCCTGTCTGACCCGAATCGCCGAGAAGTACCCCGACGCGATCGCCGTCGCCCAGCCGGTGAAACGCGGGAAGAAAACCCTCCGCGACCGGCGGGGAAACCGCCTTTTCGAAACGATCACCTTCGCCGAACTCGATCGGCGAAGCTCCGCCGCCGCCGCGGGACTCCGCGCCGCGGGCCTGACGCCGGGGATGAAAATCGTCCTGATGGTTCGGCACGGGATCGACTTCATCACGCTCGTCTACGCCCTTTTTAAAGCGGGCGCGACGCTGGTTCTGATCGATCCGGGCGGAGGAATGAAACAGGTGGTCGGCTGTCTGCGCGCCGTCGAACCGGACGGGTTCGCCGCAATCCCCGCGGTACAGACCGCCCGCGCCTTGATGCGCCGCTCGTTCCCCCGCGCCAAACTGAACCTGACCGTCGGCGAGACCTTCTTTCCCCGACGCCTGACGCTGAACAAACTTCTCAAACGATTCCAGGGAAGCGCGCCGACGTGCGCGGCGGTCGCCCCCGACGACCCGGCGGCGATCGTCTTCACGAGCGGCTCGACCGGCCCGGCGAAAGGGGTTCTCTACACACACCGCGTGATCAACACCCAGGTCGAAGAGATCCGAAAGATGTATAACATCGAGCCGGGAACCGTCGATCTGGCGGCGTTCCCCTTCTTCGGACTCTTTAACGCGGCGATGGGATCGCTCACCGTCATTCCCGACATGGACACCACGCATCCCGGCACGGTCGACCCTGCGGCGTTCGTCGAAGTGGCGAATCAATGGCGGATCACCCAGTCGTTCGCCTCTCCGGCGGTCTGGCGGCGCGTGGTTCGCCACTGCCGCGAGACGGGAACAGCAATTCCCACGCTGCGCCGCGCCATTTCGGCGGGCGCGCCGTTCCCCGCCGACCTTCTCCCCGATTTTCTGAAAATTCTCCATCCGGAAGGAGACGTCTTTACGCCGTACGGCGCGACCGAATCGCTTCCCGCCGCGTCGATCGGCGCGCGCGAAATCCTCGCCGAAACCGCCCCTCTTTCGCTGCAGGGAAAAGGCACCTGCGTCGGCCGGCCGTTCGGACAGATCGACTGGCGGGTCATTCCGATCACCGACGAGCCGATCGACGCGATGGAATCGGTCGCTCCGCTTCCTCCGGGCGAAATCGGCGAACTGGCTCTGACCGGACCGCAAGTTACGCGCGAATACGTCACGCGAGTCGAGGCGAACCGTTACGCCAAAATCCGGGACGCGCAAGGCCGCGTCTGGCATCGGATCGGCGACGTCGGCTGGCTCGACGACAAAAACAGGTTCTGGTTCTGCGGCCGGAAGGCGCACCGGGTCGAAACGCCCGAAGGCCCTCTTTTTTCCGTGCCGTGCGAAACGATCCTGAACCGGCACCCCGACCTGGCTCGCACGGCTTTGGCGGGCGTTCCCGCCGCCGAGGCGGGATGTCGAGTGCCGGTTATCTTCCTGGAACCGAAACCGGAAAAATATCCCCGCACCGAAACCGAAAAAAAAGCGCTTCTCGACTCGGTCCGCGCCATGGCGGCGGCGTCGCCGGTCACCGAGCGGATCGAACATTTTCTCATTCTGGCGCCGCTGCCGGTCGACGTGCGGCACAACGCGAAGATCAATCGTGAAAAACTCTCCGAAATCGCCGCGAAGAGACTCGGCGTTCAAAGTCGCTAAAGAAAAACCGTAAGCGAAAAGTCGCGTTACTCACCGACGGGGATCGCGGTCACCACGTCCGTCTTCATCCCGCGTCGCATCGGACGCAACGCCGGGCGCGCGCCGTTCATTTCGGCCTTTTCCGGATCGGACAGGAGCGAAAGATCGCGCCAGGCAAACGCCTCCTCCGACGGGAAATAAGACTCGGCCGGTTCAAACCCCGGTTGCGGCGGGGTGGCGATCTTGTCGTACATCGGCGCCTCTTCAAACTCGCTCGGCCCGACGGCGCCCGGATCGGCGTCCGATTCGGCCGCCTCGGGAAGAAGTTCGTTTTCCGAAGGAACGAAAACGTTTTCCGCGGGAGGAAAACCGTTTTCCATCGTTTGCGGCGTGCGGCGGGTCGGCGTCGGATGAAGAACCGGATAGAAGTGAAACAGAAGCGCGGCGGCGATCGCGGCGCAGATAAACGGCAGAAAAATTCCGCGTCTCTTTTCGTCCGGCTCGGTTTGCGCGGAAGCGGGCTCCGGCGGCGCGGCGGTTTCTGCCGGACGCGGCGTCTCTTTCGGCCGCGCGGCGGACGCGGCGGCGCGAGACGCTTCGAACCGCGACAGCTCGTCGGAAGCACTTTCGTCCCCCGTCCGGAATCCGCGTCGCGATCGGAAGATCGACGAGAACATCCCCGGTTTTCGAGACGGAGGCGCCGTTTTTTCCCGAACCGATTCCCCGACCTGATAGGCGCGCTGCCGACATGATTTCGGCGCGCTGGTCGGTTCTTCCTCAAAAAGGCGCAAAATCTGCGCCGTCGACGCCGCCTCGTTTAAAAGCTGTTTCGAATCCTGACACGCCTCTTCGTAACGGCGCTGATAATCGCTCCGCGCCGAAGGCTCGTCGAAATAACCGGCGATAAGATTCGGATCGGGGAACGAGGTGTCGAACGGGTCGGCCGCGTTTAATTCCGACATATCGGCCGCCGCGTCCATTTCGGTACAAAGACGGCGCAGGTCGTCACCCCCCCCGAAATGCTCAAAGAGCTTCCGGCGCCGCTGCGGATTATCGCGGCACCCCGCCAGAGCCAGCCCTTTGTGAAACAGAAACCCCATCGACTTTCCAAACCCGAACGATACGGAAAAAGGCGGCGAAACCGCCCCGAGACGCGTTTCTCGTGAACCGCAAAACGATTCGGCGAACGACAGTTCCGCCGTCGGTCCGTGAAACGCCCTTGATTGACGGGAGATCATCGTCTTTTTCGCATTTTGAATCAACGGGAATTTTCGAAGACTCTTCTCGGGCGACCGTCAGCGGAAAGACGCGGAGGAAACGTTGGTGAAGAAACAGGTTTCACGGCAATCGAAACCCGCGTCAAAACCTACGCGATCTCGGTCGGGAACGGAATCGCGTCGTCGATTCTTTTCAGACCGAGCCGGAGCATCAAAAGGCGGTCAACCCCCAACGCGCACCCGCTCGATTTCGGGAGTCCGGCATCCATCGCCGCCAGAAGACGGCTTTCGGTCGGAAGCGCCGCCGCGCGGCGCACGCGCCGCGCGGCGGCGTTCTCGGCGAACCGCGCTCGCAGAACCGCCGGATCGGTCAACTCGTCGTATCCGTTGGCCAATTCGACGCCCGCGCCGAACAGCTCGAACCGGCGGGTCACTTCCCGCGCCCCGCCGTCGGGGTCGAGAGGCTCTCCGACCTTGGCCAGCTGCGCCTGACCGACCGGATAATCGCAGACGACGACCGGCGCGTCGAGCCCCAGAGTCGGCTGAACGGTTTCTTCAAAGAGGTAATCGATCCAGTCGTCGGCGGTCGCCGGGGCGTCGCCGGCGACGTAGCTTTCCGGATAGTTCGGGGCGAGCCGATCGGCGGCGGCGCGGAGCTCCTCACAGCTCGCCCCGTGCGGGTTCACCCCGGTCTTTTCGTTAAAAAGCGCCCCGAACGAACGGCAAACCGCCTTCGGTCCTTCGGCCGGAGAGAGAAACGCGTCGGCCAGTTCGAGTAAAAGACCGATTCCCTCCCGATACCCGTCCCCGGCGCGGTACCATTCCAGAATCGTGAACTCCACGTTATGCAGCGGCCCGCGATCCCCCTGCCGAAACGCGGGAGTGATTTCATAGATGCGCCGACATCCCGCCGCCAGAAGCCGTTTGAGCGCAAATTCCGGCGAGGTCTGCAGATAGAGCGTCTCCCGCCCGATGGAAACCGAAATCGGATCGATATATCGGTCGACCAACACGTCGTGCGAAAGAACGGGCGTCTGCACCTCAAAAAAACCGCGAGTATCGAAAAATGCGCGGAGTTCCCTCAAAAGAGAAGCGCGCGCTTTCAGCGTCTCGATCGAAGTCGTGGGAGAAAAATCAAGAGATCGGTGATTCATCGAACAAATCCGTTTCAGGTCCGGCGGGAAAAGCGGGTTTAGGCGAAAAAAAAGAGGTAATCGCGGCAACTACGCCCCAATTACCCCTTTACTCTTTAGAACTTCCCATTCAACTGTCTCCTATGTCACTAGGGGAAGAATACAGCGAATGTGGGAAACGGTCAGTTTCTTACACGAAGAATACTCGACGCGGCGGTGTTGAACGAAACACGATCTTCCGGATGCCAGAGGGGGAGACCTTTGCGAATACGTTCGGAAAGGACTTCAACCTTGGCGGAAGAGCCGGCGGGAGCGTCGGTCGGGCAGAACTCATCGGTAATGGTGGGTTCGAAATTTTCGTCGTGACCGGTTTCCAGAATCGCATCAAAAACGTTACGGATCATCGTTGCACTCTCCTTTCTTAGAGCGCTAAGGCCAAAACATTACAAATACTTATAACGTCTTCAGTAGTTTTAATTCTCCCCTCTCCCCCGCCGACGGACGCCGGAAAATTCGCGGCGCGACCATAAGGCATACTGGGGAAAGGATGAGATCTACCGACATCTGGTTATTATAGGTCACGACAAATAGAGGTCAAGGGTTCGAAGAGGCGGTTTTAGAAAAAATTTTTTATCCTCCCCGTTAAATCCCTTAAAAACAAGGGTCTGACGCCGAAAAAATTTTTTAAAATTTTCAATCTCGACGGGTGAATTTGAGAAAAAAATGCCGATTATGCGGCCAAAACTAAAAAACCGCCGAAAAACAGGAAAGCTTTTTTCGGCTTTTTTCACCGTGAAAAACCAGGAGACCGTCCCTCGAAAGTCACCTTAGGGAAGTTGAAAAACGGGCGGAAACAGGCGTTTTTTGCTTATGGTAGCCGGAACACCGGTCAAAACTGATGAAACCTCTTTACAAAACAGTTATTTTTTTCCGAGCTCGCGTTGCTCGCGGAAGAAGTCGCGCAACAGGGCGCGACATTCTTCGGCCAGAAGATCGGGAACCACCTCGCACCGATGGTTCAGCCGTTCGTCTTCCAGAAGACGATAGAGGGTCCGAACCGCCCCCGCTTTATAATCGGCTGTACCGTAAACCACCCGCCCGATCCGTGCCGAAAGGATCGCGCCGGCGCACATGGGGCAAGGCTCCATCGTGACATAAAGCGTCGAATCCTCGATCCGCCATGAAGGAAAATGCTCCGCCGCCCGCCGAATCGCCAGAATCTCGGCGTGGGCGGTCGGATCGCGGTCCGACTCTTTCCGATTATGGGCCCGGGCGATCACCTCGTCGCCGCGAACGATCACCGCGCCGATCGGGACTTCCCCCTCGTCGGCGGCACGGCGCGCCTCGGCGATCGCCTCGCGCATAAACAGAATATCAAGTTCGGTCGGCATCGACGTTTCCTAAGAATGGTTCACGGAAGAAAACGCTTGAAATTTCGCGCCGGCCCACTATAATGGGGGCCGAAGCGCACCGGGCGCGTTTGACGTTTCTTACGAACGGGAAAGAGCCTTCTATGCCAGCCCCCATTTTTTCGATTCTTTTAGACGGTAAAGACCTGGCCTTTACCGCTCGACATTCTATCACACTCTCCCTCCCCGAAAAAGGGCTCGTCGTCGAGCCGTTTCACGCGCATCGGTTCCGCGTCACCGCGCAGATACGCGGGGTCTTAAACGACGAAGGGCTTCTGATCGACTTCCATGCGGTGCACGCGATACTGAAAGAGATTCTAAACGCCTGCCATCGCAAGACATTCCTGGCGGAAAACCAAAAAGGCGTCGAAATAACGACGGATTCGAACCGTATTCGCGTCGAATTCACCGCCACCGACCTTCATACGAGAAAAGAATCCGCCAAACGCCTGACCGTCCCCGCCGAACAAGCCGTGCTTCTCCCGGAAAACAACGCCAGCGCCGAGCTGATCGCGCTTCACATCGCGAGCCGCCTCGACAAGAAGCTGACGTCGGCGGGTCTGATTCCCGCCGATGCGCAAAGGCCGCTTCTGACTCTCACCCTCGAAGAGTATCCCGGAATGAAGGCGGTCGTGACCCTTTAAGAATCCCCCTTCCCTTTCGCGAAGAATTCGCTATAATAGACCACGTGTCCGGCGGGGTGCGGTTTCGCACCCTTTTCGTTTTAAACGGTCGGCACACCGGCGGGAACGCCCGCCGACGGGGCATGGCGCAGTCTGGTTTAGCGCGTTTGACTGGGGGTCAAAAGGTCGCTGGTTCGAATCCAGTTGCCCCGATGAAAAACCCGCGAAAAGGGATGTTTCCCTTTTCGCGGGTTTTTTGTCATCCGGACGCGAGTTGATTCGTCTGTTTCAGGTATTTGGCCGGAATCGGAGTTCGGAGTTTCCAGATCACGTCCATAGGTTTGGAACCTTTATGTTCGACATAATCGGCGAGCCCCAGAAAGGTGTAAGGCGCGACGTTCCCGTATTGATCCTTTTTGTTCTCGCGAACGAAGATCATCACGTGCGTTTTATCCCGCGGCTGATTAATATACCGTTGCCCCGCCTTACTCTTTTCGGCAGTCGTGCTCTGGCTCTGCCAATGGAACAATTCGCTGTTGATCGAATAATCGTTGTACATCGTCGTCGGAGAATAGTCGGCGTCCGATTTGTTCAGCGTGACAAAGAGAAGATCGGTCTTCTTCTCCTCGATGTATTTCACTCCTTCGCGAATCGAACTCGGTTTCATAAAATCGAGCGCGACCAAAATCTGGTCTCGGGAATAACGACAATGCACGTCGAGCGGACACGCGTAGCCGACATCCGCCGTTTCGTCGATAAAATCGATTTCGTCATATTGGTAGTTCAGTAAATCGATGATTTCTTTGAGCATCATCGGAGAGCGGGCAATCTTGCGGAACCCCTCCATCCGGTCGTGAAATCCGCATTCTTCATACGATTTCTGCCAGATCGTGAACTGGAGCATATTCCACATTTTCCGCTGAAGTTCGTCGTATGTGGCCGATTGATCGGCGGCGGTCGGCAGATACCGGCGGACAAACTCGATCAGACGGCGCGAGTCGATGTTCGCCAGCCGCGGGAGCGCCTTGGTCACGTCGTCTTCGACCTCTTCCTCGAAATCGTCGACAATTCCGGCATTGGCGCAGAGCCGAGCGAAACTGCACTTCGTTTTGTAAATCGAATGTGGATTCAGATTATGATATTTCAGGAACCGGGCGAACGTCGGATCCTTACCGCTGTCCTCTTTAAACGTTTTGAGATTTTCAACGATCCCTTTCTGGCCGCGCAAAGCTTTTTCGATATTCTCGAGAATATAGCTTCGCGCCTGTTTTTCGAGCTTGATATAGCACCCTTTCGGCAAAAGAGGAAAGTCCTTTTTGATCTCTTTCTTCACGCTTCGACGTCCGTTGCCCAACAGCGCGGCGAATTTGGATGCAAAATCATATTTGGCGTGCGCCTGACCGATAAAGTCGAGTACCGTCAAACACTCTTTTCCTTCGGCAAGACGCAAGCCGCGGCCGAGTTGCTGCAGGAAAACCGTCAGGCTTTCGGTCGGCCGAAGAAACATCACGGTATTGATTTCCGGAATATCGACCCCTTCGTTGTAAAGGTCAACCGCAAAGATAAACCGAAGCTCTCCGCCCCCCAATTTCTTCTGGGCCGATTCACGATCGGCACGCCGGCTCTCCGACGTCAGAGCCATGGAGGGAATATCCGCCTTGTTGAACCTGTCCGCCATGTACCGCGCGTGATCTTTGGACACGCAGAATCCCAAACCTTTCACGCCGTCCAGGTCGGACGCGTATTTTTTCAACTGCGCGATGATCTGATCCACACGCTGATCGTTTCCGGTATAAAGACTCGAAAGGGCTTCGGCATCGTATCCGCCTCGGGTCCATTTGACTTGACTCAAATCGACGCTGTCCGAGACGCCGAAATAGTGAAACGGACAGAGGAGTTTTCGATCAATCGCCTCCGGAAGCCGTATTTCGGCGGCGATTCGATTGTCGAAATAACGCGTAACGTCTTTCCCGTCCATTCGTTCGGGAGTCGCGGTAAGACCGAGAAGGACTTTCGGTTTGTAATACTCTAAAAGCCGCTGATACGAGGGAGCCGCGGCGTGATGGAACTCGTCGACGACAATAAAGTCATAGAAGTCCGGAGTCGTCTTCTCGTAAAACTTCTGAGAATTGAACGTGTCGATCGACATAAACAGATGGTTCCACGAACTCGGCTCTTGACCGCCGTAAAAACGTTCGCCGAAATTCGTGTCGCGAAGCACGCCGCGAAAACAACGCTGGCTCTGATCAAGAATCTCTTTGCGATGAGCGACAAACAGAAGGTTCGCCCTCTCGGTTCCCTGCCGGAATCGTCGATAGTCAAATGCCGAAACGACCGTTTTTCCCGTTCCCGTCGCCGCCACGACCAGGTTCCTGTTGTAGCCTCGGATGGTCCGCTCGGCTTCCAAGTGGTCGAGAATCTCCTGCTGATAGGCAAACGGGCGGATATCGAACAAATAAGGTGTCTCTCCGGACGAAGTCTGTTCCGATTTCAATGCTTCGCGAAGCCGCGACTGCTCATTTTCTGTATAGCGAACAAAATCGGGACTGTTCCAGTAGCTCTCAAAGGTCGCTTGAATTTTATCAACGGTGTAAGGCTGATCGTTGGCGGTGATCTTTAAATTCCATTCCAGTCCGCTTGTCATCGCGGCATTTGACATATTCGACGAACCGATATACGCGGTGGAAAACCCGGTCTCCCGCTTAAAGACATAAGATTTGGCGTGAAGCCGTGTTCGCTTGGTGTCGTAAGAGATCTTTATCTCGGCGTTTGACAACTTGCAAAGCTCTTCAACCGCTTTGAACTCCGTCGCCCCCATATACGAGGTCGTAATCACTCGAAGTTTCCCCCCGTGGTCGTTAAACTGCTTCAGTTCGTCGATGATCAGTCTCAGTCCGCTCCAACGGATAAACGAGACGAGCATATCGATCCGGTTTGCCGAGGCGATCTCCTTTTTCAGTTCGGTCATTAATTGCGGTTCGTGTTCCGCGCCGGTAAAAAGCGAACTCTGCGCCAACGAGGTCTCCGGACGCGGCACTGAAATCTTTCCGTTCAAGACGTCCGGATTGTTCATTTTCAGCGCCGCGGCCAAAAGAAGTTCCGCGGGATCGCTGACGCGCATCCCGTCGAAGTCGTCGTCTCCGGTCAGAGAAGTGACATCCTGAACGATCCGGTTGACCAATTCGAGCCGTCTCGCCTGTTCGCTTTCGGGGAGTGCCGCCAGCCCCTTTTCGATAACATGAGCCAGGTATTCGGAGAGAATACGCGGCTCTTGGACTCTATCGATCTCCTTTTTCTCAACGAGCATCTCCTGCAGGCTGATTTCAATCTCATTGGAGACATCCTTATTGACAACCTTTTCGTAAAGACCGGGTTTAAGCATCGGTTAAATCCTTTGAAAGATTCATGATTGGCGTTGACCGCGTATCTTACGAGATTATAGCAGCTTTCCGTTCCCTTTGCAGCACCTTGATCCAATGGCCCTGCGTCTTGGTAAAACGCTTTTCGCCGATAAAATAAGAGGACGGAGGGGGCGCCCTTCGAAACACCCGAAATCATTTAACCCTGCGAAAACAACGAAACCCCATGAACATCGCCGTCCTTTTAAAACAGGTTCCCGACTCGCAGTCGGTTCGGCTCGACCCGGATACGGGAACGCTGATTCGCGATCCCGCCGACGCGGTCACCAATCCGCTCGACCTCTGCGCGCTCGGCGCGGCCGTACGGCTGGCCGAATCGTTCCCCGAAACGGATATCACCGCCGTTTCGATGGGGCCGGCCGGCGCCGAACAGACGCTGCGCCACGCCATGGCGCTCGGCGCGGCGCGGGGGATTCTCGTCTGCGACCGCGCCTGTGCCGGGAGCGACACCTACGTCACGGCGATCGTTTTGGCCGCCGCGCTCGAGAAGTTCGGGCCCTTTGACCTTATCCTGACCGGCCTGCGCGCCTCGGACGGCGAGACGGGCCAGGTCGGGCCGGAAATCGCCGCCCGGCTCGGACTTTCGGTCGTAACCGGCGCCGAGGCGCTCCGGCGGCTCGATTCCGGGGAATTCGAAATTGACCGCGTGACCGAGACCGAAACCGAGACGATCCGCTTTTCCCTCCCGGCGGTCGTTTGCGTCGCCAAGGGGATCGGCCCGGCGCCGCTTCCGACCCTTACGCGTAAGTCGTGGGCTCGGCGCGAGCCGGTCGCCGCGGTCACCGCCGCCGATCTCGGTCTTCGGCCGGACGAAGTCGGTTTAAAGGCCTCGCCGACCCGCGTGGTGAAGATTCTCCACCCCCGTCTGGCACGCGGAGGAGAACGGATTAGCCTAACCGAGCCGAACGCGCTCGACCGCGCCGCGGCGCGTCTTCGCGCCCTCGTCGAAGAAGGAGGTCCCTCGTGAAAGTCGCCTTTTTCGCGGAAACGGCGGACGGAAAGATCACCCGCGGCGCATGGGAACTCCTTGCGTGGAGCCGGACGCTCGCCGCGCCGGAAAAGACCGCCGCCGTCATCGTCACCCCGTCGATTGAAGAAGCGCAGCTTCAAAAGCTCGTATCGTCCGGCGCGCGACACGTTTTCCTCTGCGAATCCCCCGCGCTCGACCGCGCCGATATCCCCGCTTGTGCGGCGATTCTCCAATCGTTCTGCGAAACGTACCGGCCGGACGTCCTGTTGGGCGCCGCCTCGGTTTTCGGCAGGGCTCTTTTTCCCTACGCCGCCATGCGGATGAAAACCGGGCTGACCGCCGACTGCACCGGCCTTGAAACGGATCGCCAGACGGGTCTCCTCCTTCAGACCCGGCCGGCGATCGGCGGGAACGTCATGGCGGTCATCAAAACGCCGTCGCATAAACCGCAGATGGCGACCGTCCGTCCAAGGTCGGCGCCGGAACTCCCCCCCTATGGCGGCGAACCGGGGTCGATCACGCGATTTCCCGCTCCCGACTCGCAGTCTCTCCCCGGCGCGCCGCGCGTCACCGCTTCGATTCGGCTGACGCATGGCGAAGAAATCGCCGACGCGCGCCGGATCGTCGCGGTCGGCAAGGGAATCAAACGCGAGGGGAACATCGACCTGGCGCGCCGTCTGGCAAGCCGTCTCGGCGCCGCGTTGGGCGCGACCCGCGAGGTCGTCGACCGCGGCTGGCTCCCCTACTCGGCTCAGATCGGTCTTTCCGGTAAGACGGTCGTTCCGGAGCTCTATATCGCCCTGGGAATCTCCGGCGCGGTACAACATCTGGCCGGTATGCGGACGGCCCGAAAGATCGTCGCGGTCAATACCGATCCCGACGCGCCGATCTTTCAGGTTGCCGATCTCGGAATCGTCGGCGATCTGTTCGAAGTCGTTCCCCGCCTGATCGACGAGTTCTCCCCAAAAACCAAATAATTCAGCAATTCAGCCGACGAAAAACAAGCGGCGAAGACATCCATGACAAAATACAATCCGGTCACTCCCGAAATCGCACGAAGGCTCGCCGAAATCTGTGGCGCCCCCTACGTCATTTACCGCGACGCCGAACGTCTCGAACCGTACTCCCGAGACGAGATCCCCGGCACGCATTACCGCCGAATGCCCGACCTGGTCGTTCGCCCGTCGTCAACCGACGAGGTCGCCGCGATCATGCGTCTGGCCAACGAAAATCTCGTCCCCGTCACGCCGCGCGGCGCGGGATCGGGACTTTCCGGCGGCGCGGTTCCCGTTTTTGGCGGGATCGTGATGGCGATGGACCGGTTCGATAAAATCGTCGAGCTTGATACGGCAAATATGACGATCACCGTCGAGCCGGGAGTGATCGCCAACGACATCAACGAGTATTTAAAACCGCACGGTCTCTTCTACGCCGGATATCCGATGAGCGTCGAGATGTGCCAGATCGGCGGCAACGTCGCCGAAAACGCCGGCGGCGGAAAAGCGGTGAAATACGGCGTGACCTCCCGTTACGTCCTGGGACTCGAAACGGTTCTTCCGGACGGACGCGTTCTGAACCTGGGCGGAAAACTCCTCAAAGACGTGACGGGCTACAATCTGATTCCGCTGTTGGTCGGCTCGGAGGGAACGCTCGGCGTCTTTACGAAAATCATCCTCAAAGTGATCCCCCGCCCCCGGTATCAGCACGATCTTCTGGCGCTCTTTCCGACCCGCGGCCAGGCGGTCGCGGCGGTCCCGGCGATGATCACCGGTACCGGAATCACCCCCGTCTCGATCGAGTTCATGGACGGCGAAGCGTTTCGGCAGGGGTGTCACTGGCTGAACGACCCGCTCCCGCTCGGCCGATCGGGAGCGATTCTCCTGGTTTCGGTCGACGGGAACGATCCCGAAACGCTCGCCGACCAGTGCGAGGCGCTCGGCGTCTATCTGAAACGAGAGGGCGCCGACGAAATCTACGCCGCCGATACGAAGGCCGAGTCGGAACGAATCTGGAAGATCCGCCGTTCGATTCCCGAAGCGTTCAGCCAGCTCTACCCGCGGCAGTCGGGGGAAGATATCGTCGTACCGTGCGCGTCAATCCCCGACGTCGTCGCCAAGTGCGGCGAACTGGCCGCCAAATACGGCGTGGCGATTCCCTGCTACGGCCACGCGGGAGACGGAAACGTGCACAGCCGCGTCTGCGCGCCGGCCGACTGGTCCGATGAAAAATGGGACGCGACCCTTCCAAACCTCCTGCGCGAACTCTACGCCGAAGTGGCGAGGCTCGGCGGACGTATATCCGGCGAACACGGGATCGGGTGTAAGCGTAAGCCGTATATGGAGTCGGTCGTCAGCCCCGAATTCCTCGACACGCTCCGCGCGATCAAAAACGCGCTCGACCCGAACGGAATCATGAATCCCGGCAAGATCTTCTGAAAAAAATCCCCCCGAACCGAAAGGCGCGGGGGAAAACGAAAAACGACGATCCTTTCTTCGATCCGGCTTATTCCATTCCGTGGCCGGGAGGCATATCGCCGTGACACGGCGCGCAGTTCATCTTGACGTTCACCTGCGGACGGCTCCCTTCCGGATTGTGGCATTCGACACATCCGGACGCCGGTCCGGCCCACGCCGTCTCGTCACGTGCGGGGCATTTCTTTCCCGCGGCAAAATAACTATTGAGCATCTCGACCGTCTTGGCGGTCAGATCGCCGACCAGACGCTTACAACGCTCCTTCCGTCGCGGCGATTCGGCGGTTTCGTCCGCCTCGACCGCCCAGCGCGTTACCGAAATGTGGCAGAGAACCGACTCGGAAAGGGACGTCGGAATCTCGCCGAACTTCGTTTCCGCGGGAACGAAAATCGGAAGTTCCGTCGATTCGTAATAGTTGAACAGGTCGTGCGTCATGCGGGCGGCGTCTTTCTTTTCGGTCACGAAAAGCGCGATCGCCGCGGCGCAACCGTTCAGAATTCCGCAAAGCGACCCGTAGTCGTGGACGCCCCCTTTTCCGTATTTCATCATGTAGTAGGGGAAACCGTTCCACTGCACCGACTCGCCCGCGTGTTTCGCCACGCGTCTTTCGCCGACCAACCCCACGATCGAACGGAACGCGGCGTACATACAACTTCCGTCGCTGTACAGGTCGTAGGCGCGCTGCGCCGTTTCGGCGCCATCGAGCGGCTCGTAGGTCCAGACGGGCGCGGCGTCGTCCGCGTCGGCGGCGGCCGCGCCGCCGGTCAGAAGCGCACCGACGACGGCGGGGCCGCCGAGTAAAAGATCTCTTCGTTTCATGGCGTGGCGAATCGGCTTGAAGTTTCCGTCTGAGGAAAATTTAAATTCAGCCCGGAAACTCCAAGGCTTGGTCATTTCGGCTTCCGCTGCGGAAAACCGAACCGCTGAATTTAAACGGGTGACTACAGCGCGCAGTACGAAAGAACGATCAGCGCGTAGCCGGTCACCAGATTCGGATCCGACTCGAACCACATCGGATTACTGTTCGCCCACGAACCGTCGGGCCGCTGCCGTCGCGAAAAGACCTCGATCAGCTCCCCTTTCCAAAAATGGGAAACTCCCGCGTCGTCGGCGAAATATTCGCCGCCCAACACGTCCATCGTGCGCGACATCGTGTGATAGTAATAGTATAAACCGCGGAGTCCCAGCCCCGGATTTTTCGTGGTCGAGTAATTCTTCCGAATCCAGCCGACCGCCGCCTCGACGCGCGGGTCCGACTCGGTCAGTCCGGCGTAAATCAGACTTTTAAGACCCGCGTAGGTGATGCTCCCGTAACTGCGCAGACCTCCGTCGGTCTCCTGTCCGGCGGGATTCTCATTTGCCATGCACGTATAAAAGAATCCGCCAGCGTCGTCTTCGTCGATCGGCGCCGTCTCGTTTTCGTCTCCGGACGGATAGTTCTGACATCGTTCGACGAAAGTCACCGCGCGCTGAATCGCCTCGTCGTTAAAGTCGGCGCCCAAGTCGCGCAAGGTGTCGACGAAGAACTGCGTGTTCGAAAGGTCAGGGCGCGACTTCTTTCCGTATCCGAGTCCGCCGTAAGCTTTGTCGTCGGGCGAGGTTCCGTTCTCTTCCGAATACTGCTGCCCGCGCACGAACGCCTCGCCGTTCTCTAAAATCGCGTCGAACCGATCGGTGCCGAACCGGCTCTTGGCGTAGGCGAAGCAGGAGAGCGCCAGACACGACTCGTAGACGGGGATATGTCCTCCGGGCGTATAGATCCCGCCGTCGGCCTGCACGGCGCGCAGTACGTAATCCAGGCCGCGTTCCACCGCGGGGTCCTCCATCGGGTAACCGGCGCGCAGAAGCCCCAGGAGAACGACCACGCTCGTGCCGATTCCCTTTTCGGTCGTCCAGCCGCCGTTCTCCTCCTGGTTCCGACGGAGGTATTCCGCGCCGAACGCGGTCATCTCAAGGCGGGTGTTCTCCCACGCCGCGCGCGCCTCCGGAGTCGGTTCCCCCGAAACGACCACTTCGCCTCCGTCGCCGCCGAGAAGCGGCGCGCCGACCGACAAAATCGCGCATAACAGCGCGGCAATCAGCGCCGGAATGAAAAAACCGCGTTTCACAAAAGTCCCTTTCCTTCGATCACAGAGAGTTCGGCTCATGTCCTTTACGGCTGGCGGCGCTCAGAAGCGCCTTCTTGTTGACCGTGTCGTTTACAAACCTCACGCTTCCGTCCATCATTCCGAACATCACCCCTCCGGGATGATGGCTCGAGAACGATCCGGTGCTGTAAAACGTCTTGTACTGGTCGTGATTCTCGTCTTTTTGATCCTTGATCGCGTTCAGGTCCCACTCGACATTTTTCGAGCTGACATAGATCACCGGGCCGCCCATAAAGTAGTAGCCGCCCCGAATCCAGGCAAAATACCCCTCGTAATCCTTATGGGCGATCTCGCCGATTCCGATCGTGTTCGAAAGCCCGTCGGTGATATCGCCGAAACGCACCCCTTTGTTCTCGAAAAAAACGCCGTTATCGGCGCAGGGACCGCCGCTCATTTCCTGTCCGTAGAAATTGATACTGTTCTCTTCTTTCGAACGCGCGAGGTGATACTCGGACGTTTCGTTTCTCTTGCCGACCGCGCCGGAAATTCCGTAGTAGTGCGACGTAATACATTCCAGCTCCTGGCCGTACTGTTTCATACTCGACTCTTCGTTTGAACAGCTCGGACAGAGAAACGCGGGAACGCGAACTTTTGCCAACCCTTCGGTTCCGCCGTAATCTTCGTCCCCCTCGTCTTCCTCGTAATCCTTCTTAAAGTCGATCTGACTGTAAATGCTACCCTGTTCGATATAAGGAAGCACCTTGGTCAGGATTCCGTACCCCTCGCTCGTCCGTTTGGACGCGTCGAGCTTGCATTCCGGCGGAAGCTCGTCGTGCGTATCGTGGAAGGCGTGAAACGCCAGCACGATCTGCTTGACGTTGTTCGAACATTTCATCCGGCGGGCGGCTTCCCGAGCCGCCTGCACCGCCGGCAGGAGAAGACCGATCAGAATCCCGATGATGGCGATCACCACCAAAAGTTCAACCAGGGTAAAGGCGCGCCGACGCCCCGTTTGTTTTCTTGTGCAATTCATTGCGTTCTCCGCTTCGTTGTTTTCTTCGCGTGAAATCGAATACGTTCCGCCGTCATGGCGCAACGCGCCGCGAATCAACGGAGAAGACAGACGCTTTTTTTCTCCTCAAGCGCCATCGAGCGCGGAAGAATCGCCGACATGCCGCATCGAACGGCCCGCCCGCGCAAAAGCAGAAACAGAAAACAGAGACGCCTCGCCATCAATCGAAATAATTCTCGGAACGACAGTCCCGCCGGTCCCGCCGCGCCGCCGACCGGAGGTACGGCGGAAAAAACCGATCCCACAAGAGTGAACAGCGAAATGGCCAGCCCCGCCCAAAGCGAAATCGGAGGCGTCTGAAGGCCGTGCCGGAAAACGCCGCGGGTCGCGGGCGCCGCCGGTGAAAGGGCCAGCCGCGCGGCATAGGCGTTCAGCGGATTCCCCGCCTGGTAAAGGACGTCGTCCGACGGTGCCGACATTTGGCGTTCGAACTGGTCGAGAAACGCGAAGACCTCGTCGGCGCAAGGATCGGAATCCGCGATTAAAAAATCGAAACAATGCCGATCGGCCGATCGGGACGCTTCCGCGGCAACCGAAAAACCGGCCAGGCGCGTTTCGACGGCCGAGCGGTAAAACTCCTCTTGAAATCGTTCTCCCAGAAGGCGGCGGGTCTGCCGCAGGTAGTCGTCGGCACGCCGACGGAGCGCGGCGTCCCCCTCGGCGGTTCCGAGCCGTACAACGTTCGGCTTTTGAACAGACTCCCCCCGAAACGCCGGAAGCGCCAGAAAAATCACCAGTAAAATCAACGCGCCGATTCTGTTCAAGTTCAAACCGTTTTCATCCCGAAATTCAAACCACGTCCCCTCTCGTATTCTAAATATACCGTAGTCCCCCGTCAAGAGAAGACGGACCGTTTCGGTTCGGCACGGGAAACCGTCAGTCCATCTTCGCGGTACGTACCACTTCGTCGATCGAAGTAAACCCGTTGAGAACCTTTTTCCAACCGTTGTCGCGCAGGGTATCCATCCCGGCGGCGCGGGCGATCTTCTTGATCTCGTTCGACGGCGCCTTCTGACCGGCGAGTCGGCGGATATCGTCGTTCGGTATCAGGAGCTCGTAGAGAGCTGCCCGGCCGGCGTATCCGGTCTGGCGGCACTGGCGGCATCCGACCGGCCGGAAGATTTTCTCTTTCGAATCGAGAAGCCGATCCAACGGAAAATCGCTCGGCACCTCGTCGGAGGCGGGGATATACGGCTCTTTGCAGTGGGGGCAGAGGCGGCGGACCAGCCGCTGGGCCATGATCCCCTCGACCGTCGTCGAAACCAAAAACGGCTCGATCCCCATATCGATCATACGGGTATACGCGCCGGCGGCGTCGTTCGTGTGAAGGGTGCTGAAAACCAGGTGCCCGGTCAGAGACGCCTGAATCGCGTTTTCGGCGGTTTCGAAGTCACGAATTTCGCCGACCAGAACCACGTCGGGGTCGTGACGCAAAATCGCGCGCAGACTGGCGGCGAACGTCAGCCCGACTTTCGTATTCACCTGAATCTGGTTGATACCGTCCAGTTGGTATTCGATCGGGTCTTCGGTGGTGATGATCTTGGTATCGTCGCTTTTGATTTCGTTCAACGCGCTGTACAGAGTCGTCGTCTTCCCGCTACCGGTCGGGCCGGTCACCAGAATGATCCCGTGCGGCAGTTTGATCAGCTGACCGAACATCTCGTAAATATCGGTGTCCATCCCGATCCCGCGCAGGGTAAAGTTCATCCGGTCCTTATCGAGAATACGCATCACGATCCCCTCGCCGTGAAGCATCGGGATGATCGAAAGACGAATATCGACCGCGCGGTCGGCGACGCGGATTTTAATTCGCCCGTCCTGCGGAATCCTCTTTTCGGCAATATTCAGACGCGCCATGATTTTCAGTCGGCTGACGATCGCCGACTGGAAGCGGTTAATTTCGGGAGGCATCGGCTGCGTCTGCAAAACACCGTCGATCCGGTAGCGGATCTTCATCCCGGACTCCTGCGCTTCGATATGAATGTCGCTCGTGCCCGACTCGACCGCCTCGGTCAGAATTTCGTTGACCAGACGCACGACCGTCGCTTCCTGAGCCATCGTCGCTTCGGGAGACTGATCGACGTCAATGTCTTCCAGAACCTGAACCCCGTCCTCGTCGTCGGCCTGCGCCAGGAGCCCGTCGACCGTCTCGGCGCCGACTCCCAAACGGTTTTTGATCAGTTTAGCCAGTTCCCCCGGAAGGACGACGACCGGAAGGGTCGGCTGATGGAGCGCGGCGGCCAACGCGTCGATCGGTTCCGGCCGGAACGGATTGCAGGTCGCGATCAAAAGCGAACCGTCCTCGCCGCGGCCGATCGGAAAGATCCCGTACTGATGAACCGCTTTCACCGGAAAACCGTCCAAGACCTCGTCGGGAACCTCCGATTTCGCCAAATCGGCCATCGGAACCCCCAACTTTCGGGCGATCAGAAAAAGAGCGTCCTCTTCGGTCTTCACGCCGAGTTGGTTTAAAACGGCGGTCAGCCGCCCGTCCGATTCGAGCGCCTCGCGCGCAATATTCATCTGAACCGGATTCAGAGGAGTGAGTTCCTCCTCCTTTTCAAAATAACGGATCGCCATAAACCTTTTCCTTTTCGATTGACCGCAGACCGCCCGGCCGCACGAAATGGCGAACGGAACGTCGGATAACGCGGTATCTCGATTTTAAGGGGTCAGAGAGAAAACTCAAGCGGAAATTACCCCTTTTTCTCTCTTTGTCCCAAATTGACAGAGAAAACCGAATCCGGTTAAATATAGTATACTATACTACGAGAAGAAACGGTTCCCGGCGTCGGCTGAGGAACAGAAACTGTTTGCACGAACCGCGCGAAGCGGGAATCAGGCGAAAAACATGACGAAACCGATCCGATTCTCAGTTTATCTCCTTGCGGCGCTTTTGCTGGCGGCGGGCGCGTCGGCACAGCCCCCCGCGTTGCCGAAGGTCTCGGACGACGTCGAAACAAATTCCGCGCTCCTCGCCACGCCGCACAGCGCCGCCCCTCCCGCCCCGGGGCACCCCAACCCGGCCGAAGATTTGGTGATCACGACCGAATTGGACAAAGCCGATCCCGATCCGGTCGTCATTACCAATCGGGCGGAACTCGAATTGGCCCTTGAACAATTACAAGGTGTACACGGTCTTCATCCGACCATGGCCGCGGCCATCCGCGAAGCTTATGAAGCCGCGCTGACCGGCTCGCCGGACGGGGACGGTACGGTCGCGGTTCCTTCCGGTCCCGACACCCCGCAGAAACCGGCCGATCTGATCACCTATCTTTCCAATCAAACAAGGGATAGCGTACCGGAACTCCCCGGCGCTTACGACGAAGACGCGATCGGCGACACGTTCGACCCGATCACTCTGAACCGGCGCGACGCCGAAGGGATTCCGAACACGTCGCTGGTCATCCGCCGTTACGTTGACCACGTCCTCAAAAAGTATGATGCGAACCGAGACGGTAAACTTCAGCGCGAAGAATGGGCGTCGATGCCCGGGCGTCCGCAATCGTTCGACCTGAACGGCGATTTCGTCCTCGAAGATTACGAACTTCTCTATAACCTGGCCGCCTATGCCAAGGGGCGAACGGTCACCCATCCGGTTCCGCCGCGGCGTCTGAACGCGGCGCAAACCGCGCTTAAGACCGACGGACCGATTCTGATCCGTCCGATCTCGGCGCCGATCCGCAAAGCCGCCGCCGACGAGGAAGAACTCGATCCGGCGCAGAAGCCCGCCGACATCAGTCCCGAAGAGTTCGCGCAAATTGTCGCCGACGCCGATCAAGGGGCCGGCACGGAGGAGGAACCGGAACTTTTCGGAATTCTCACGCAGGAAAACGGCGCCTCGGCGGCCGCCGTGCGGGAATTCGCCCCCTCGGCAAACGAAACCGCGGGAATCCCCCGCTGGTTCCTGGCGCGCGACGCCAACGGGGACGGCCAGCTGACGTTGCGCGAATTCTCACCCTCCCTCTCTCTCGAATCGACCGCGTTTTTCGGCCGGCTCGACGCCGACGGCGACGGACTGATCACTCCCGACGAAGTGCGCGAATATCTCGCCAAAGGACCGCGCCCGAAAGAAAAAGCGGCGGAATAGACCGATGCCCGATTTCAAATACAAGGCTCGCAATAAAGGGGGAAAAGAGGTTTCGGGGCAGATCGCCGCGAACACCAAAAAGGACGCGCTCGAAATGCTCGCGCGTCAGAATCTCTTTCCGATCTCGGTCGAAGACGCCAACAAGGGGGAAATCGACATCAGCAAATGGTTCGCCCGCCGCCCCCCCGACGGCGTTGTCGCCGCGTTCCTCCGGCAGCTGGCCGAACTTCTCGACAACGGCGTACCGGTCCTGACCGCGTTCCAGGTTCTCGAAAAACAAGAACAGAATCCGGTTCTCAAGGAGGTGATCGGCGATATCTACGAACGCGTTTCCGAAGGGGAAGCCATCGACTCGGCATTCGCCGCCCACGCGAAAATATTCAACGACCTGACGCTGAGCGTCATCCAGGCGGGAACGGAAGGGGCCTTCCTGGAAGACTCGTTAAAGCGTACCGCCCGGTTTATGGAACAGCAGGCGGAACTGAAAGGAAAAATCATCGGCGCGATGATCTATCCGACGATCCTCTGCGTCGTCGGGGTTATCGTTCTGACGGTTCTGATGGTCTTCTTCGTTCCGAAATTCCAGCCGATCTTCGACTCGATCATCGACAGCGGCGGACAGCTTCCGGGCGCGACGACCGCTCTTTTGGCGTTCAAGGGGTTTATCGGAAGATACGGGTTCTACGTCTTGATCGGGCTGGTCGGGTTGGTTCTCTATCTCCGTTTCCTGACGATGACCAAAAAGGGTCGCCGTTTCTTCGATCAGTGGAAACTGAAAATCCCGCTCATCGGACCGATCGTTCTCCGCTCGGCGGTCTCGCGATTTTGCCGCGTGCTGGGAACTCTCCTCGAAAACGGCGTACCGATTCTCCGCGCCCTGGAAATCAGCAGTCATTCGACCGGAAACTCCCTTTTGGAAGAGGCGGTCGAAAAGTCGGCCGAATCGGTTTCGTCGGGAGAACCCCTTTCGCGGCCGCTGGCCAACGCCGAACTCCTCCCTCCGCAGGTGATGGCGATGATCACCATCGCCGAGGAGTCGAACTCGCTCGAAACGGTCCTGGTCAATATCGCCGACAGTATCGAAAAGGAGATCGCCAAAAAACTCGACGTGTTGGTCAGCCTCCTCGAACCGATGATGCTTCTCCTTCTGGCCGGCGGGGTCTTTTTTATCATCGTCGGACTCCTTCTTCCGGTCTTTAAGATGACCGAAAATATCTGAACCGCCGTTTCGGCGCGAATCCTCGCGCCGAAACCCGGAAAAATAAACGCCGCGTCCCGAATTCCGAAGAAATTTCCGCCCGGAAACGACGGGCATAGCTTGGAATTTCGGGTAAATGCGATTAAAATAGCGGGAAGCGCATAAAAGAAACCGAGAAAGGGGAACCGCAAAATCCCTTTCTCCCACAGCATAGGAGATATTGCTATGACGACGTTCAACCGTTTCCGCACTCGCCCCTCAGCCCGTAAAGGCTTTACGCTGATGGAGCTGCTGATCGTTCTGGCGATTTTGGTCGTAATCCTGGGCATCGTTGGAACCTCGGTGATGAGCTCCTGGCAGAGCGCCAAGATCAAGTCAACCCAGCTCCAAATCGCCGACCTGATGAACGGACTCGAACGGTTCCGGATCGACAACGGCCGGTACCCCTATCAGGAAGAGGGACTCGATATCCTCCTGGGCCGGATCAACAACCCGAACATCTACGGGAACCAAATGCAGGGGGGCAATTACGGCGGCAACAACGGAAATAACTGGGGGAACAACAATAATTTCAACAACAACGGCTGGAACGGCAACAACGGCAACTTCAACGGCGGCGGTAATTTCAACGGCGACGGAAACAACGGCTGGAACGCCGGCGGAAACAACGGCAATTTCAATGGCGGCGGAAATAACGGCGGCGGAAACAACGGCGGCGATTTCGGTCAGGGAAACTTCCAGCAGAGCAATATGAACCAAACCTATCAGCAGGAATTCAATCCCGAAAACAACGGCGGTGAAGGCGGCAATCCTCCCGCCGAAAACAACAATACGCCGAATCAGGATTTCGGCCAGAACCAAAATCAGGAATTCGGTCAGGGGCCGAATAACAACAATAATTTCAACGGCCCGAACAACAACTTCAACGGGCCGAACCAGAACTTCAACGGCCCGAACAACAACTTCAACGGGCCGAATCAGAACTTTAACGGCCCGAACAACAACTTCAACGGACCGAACCAGAACTTCAACGGCCCGAACCAGAACTTCAACGGCCCGAACAACAATTTCAACGGACCGAACCAGAACTACAACAACCAGAATCAGCAGAATAACCGCGTTTATATGCGTCCTCGGAACCTGACCAGTTACTTCGATAAGTTCAAGGAAATCCCGCTTGATCAGTGGGGAAACTCCTACCGTTACGAATGGCCAACCAATAAGGGGGACGGCACCAAACCGGCGATCTGGTCTCCCGGTCCCGACGGCATCGACGGCACCGACGACGACATCATCAGCTGGGATCCGAACGACCGGTCGAACAACGGAAACTGGAATAACGGCGGCAATAACGGAGGGGGGAACTGGAACAACAACGGTTTCAACAACGGCAACAACGGCGGTTGGGGAAACAATAACAACGGCAATTTCAACAACGGAAACAACAACGGCTGGAACGGCGGCGGGAACAACGGCAATTTCAACGGCGGCAACGGCAACTGGGGAAACAACAACGGTTTCAACGGCGGCGGGAACAACGGCGGTTGGAATGGCGGCGATAACGGCGGAGCCAACGGAGGCGGTTTCAACGGCGGGGGGAACGATTTCAATAACGGCGGCGGAAACTTCGGCGGAGGCGACAACGGCGGCGGAGGGAACAACGGCGGGAGAAACGGCTGATCTCCCCCTTTCGCACCCGATATCCGCGGCGGCCGGTCATCGGCCGATTCATGACAGCCGCGCCTGAAATTTCGCGGCGGCGCCGCCTTGGCGGGGAAGCCGCGAAATTTCATCTCTTTTTAACCGGGGGCCAGGCACCTTGAAACGTCTCGGTTTTACACTAATGGAACTGCTGATCGTCCTGGCCGTGATCATTATGGTGACGGCGGTCGGCACTCCGTCCGTCGTTCAGCTCCTCGATCGCTCCCGATTCCGCGACGGCGTTTTAAACCTTCAGGCCGAACTTGTCCGTACCCGATCCCGCGCGATGAAAGAAGGAACCGCTCTCGTCTTCCGCTACCGATCCAATACGGGGGAATATCAAATTTTTCCAAGAATCCCCGCCGAGTCCGCACCGAACGCGATTCCCGTACCAACAGCGACGCAAACGCTTTCCGAAGACACCCTTTTTATGGGAGGCGCGACGCTCGACGGCCAGTCGTTCCAGAACGCACCGCAGCGGAGCTCCGCCCCACGCGAAGGGGACGCGGTCGGCTCGCTCACCTCGCCGCCGACCCGCGAGGACGACCTTTTCGGCGCGGTCGAAAACGCCTTCTCGCCCGCCGACAAGGCGGCGGAATGGTCCGAACCGATCCTCTTCTTTCCGAACGGGCGGACGTCGACCGCGGTCATCTTTCTGCAGAGCCGCCCCGAAGAGGGAAAACAGACCTACTATTCCGAAATCTCGTTCCGGGGAATGACCGGTTCGGCGCGCGTTTCGTCAATTTCGGTCTATCCGCCCGGATCGCCCGAGTTTCCGAGCGTCCTCTCTCCCCAGGCGTTCGCCCGGCTCATGAGCGGACCGAATGCGGCGCCGAATCGACGGGGAGCGAAACCATGACGCGATCCCAAACGGGCGGATTCACCCTAATGGAAGTTCTCGTGGTCCTGGCGATCCTGATCGCCGGGTTCACGGCGCTCGCTCAGTTGCAAACCTCGGCGCTCAAAGAATCGGCCGAAGCCGAAGAGAAAACGTCGATCCAGGTCCTCTGTCAGAACGAACTCGAAAAAATACTGACCGGAATGACCGAACTGGTTCCCAATCAGGAAAACCCCGTTCCCGAATTTAACGACTGGTCCTTCATGGCACAGTACCGTCCCGCCCCTCTGCCGGGACTGATCGTGATCCGGATCGTCGCGCGTAAATCGGAATACACCCGCGTCCCCTCCGACCGGCCCGGCGTCTTCGATATGGTTCGCAAACCGCTGGCCGAGGTCGTCGTCGCCCAATGGGCCGACCCCGACCGGATTCGTATCGCCGGCCGAACGCCTGCCGCGCCGCAAGACGACGCCCTCCCACGCCGGCGTCGATCGGACGGGTACGACGGGGGACTGATCGGCTCCCTGTCCGCCCCCCCCGCGCCGGATCCGTTCGCCGCAATCGAAGGGGATCAGCGGGGATTCGGTTCCCTCACGGCTCCGTTTGACCCGTTCGCCGCCAGCGGCTTCGAAACCCCGCCCGAACAGAACGGAGGGATTCCGTCGCCATGAAACGCTCTTCCCGCCCCGGAGGAATGACCCTCCTTGAAATCCTGATCGCTCTGAGCCTGATGGTCGTTCTCCTGGGGTTCGTCTGGGGAATGGTCACCCTCTTTTCAACCGATTACCTGGCGGGGGAAAAGAGGGGCAATCGCGCGCAGCTTGTCCGTTCGGTCTCGCAAATGCTCGGAGACGATCTAAGCGCGGCGGTCCAAGACCCGGTCCATCCGATCGACCGTTCGACGAAAGAAACTTTTTATGTCCGCCGGTTCGGTCTGCGGGGAGACGCCACATCTCTTCAGATCGACGTGGTTCAGCCGAACCTTCTGGTCGAAACGGCGACCCTGGCCGAAAACCGCGCCGCGGCGCCTTCATCGTCGAAACCGGCCCGACCGCAGGTTCCCGAACTGAAAACCGTCTTTTACCGGTTCGTCTCGCCGGGGGCCTCCGAAAAACTCGCCGCGCCCGGCGGGACGGGAAACGCCGTTCTGACCCCGGTACGGAAATACGGTCTTTCGCGCAAAGAGTTAAGCTACGAAGCTCCCGAAACCGATTCCCCCGGTTCCGACCCGAGCGGCCCGAATACGTCGAACGGTACGGTCGGGAACGGCTCGCCGACGCCTCCCCCGCAAATCGAAGAGCCGCTGACCGCCGCTCAACTTGCGCTCCTGATCGACGACGACCGTGCCGTCTGGATTCCCGAGGTGGTCGATTTCCGGCTCCGCTACTACGACGGGACGCGGTGGTATTCGTCGTGGGACAGTATCAAGAGAAACGCTCTGCCGACCGCGATCGAAGCGGACATCAAACTCCTTCCGCTGGACGATGTCGAAGAACTTCGCGCCTCCCCCCTTCTGACCCGCCTGGTCTACCCGCCGAACCGGTTCGACGACTACGTAAACCAGACCCCGCCCGGCGGGGCGCTCACCCTTGAATCGGCGGCCGAAACTCTGAAACTTTCGCCCGTCATGACACGCCGCGTGATCGCGCAAATACCGATCACCCCGCTGGCCGCGCATCGTTCCCCCGCACGGCGCAAGCCGCTCCCCGCGGTCAAAGGGGAGGTCGGCGCGCAAACCGGCGCCGGGTCGGCGTCCCGCGCGGTCCCCTCAGGCGGTCTGATCGGCGGACGAAACGTCACCGGCAGCGGCGACCTTTTCCCTGCAATCGGAACGTTTCCGGGCGACGAAGAGACGTTCGGCAGTCTCCTCGTTCCCGGGCAGACCGCGTCCCCTTCCCCGTTCGGTCGCGTCGACTCTCTCCTGAGCGGATTCGATCCGGCGGCCGGCACCGGAGCCGCGGGGATGGTCGCGGCCCCCGCTGGCACACCGACGCCGACCGAGACCGATCGCCCGGCGGCCGCTCCGATCGGCATTCAGCAGGGATGGCTTCGAGGCGGGCGCTGAGCATTCGTCACACAACGCGCGGCGCGCCGCTTCTCTTTTTCAAAAGCAACGCGTCTCCTCTTGTTTTTCCCCGTGGAATTTCGATAATGAAGGACGTGGTGATTTCGTTTTCGAACTGTTAATCCCAACCGTTCGGTCAAGAGCGCCGGAGATTTCCGATTCACGCTTCCGTCTGTTCCCGGCCGAACGAACCCGTTCGTATCATTTTGTAAAACGCGTTGTGAAGAAGGAGATTCTCAAAGATGGCGAAACTCGGTGCGAAAAAAGTCTACCTGGCGGCGAGCGGCGACCTGCGTCTGCCGACGAACCAAACCTGCTGGGCCGAACAGGCCAAAATGGAAGAGGCGCTCAAAAAGGCGGTCGGCAAGATGGGGTATCAAATCGTCCGCGCCCACCCCTACAAACCCGACGAGAAACACGGCTTTATCGGCTCACAGAAAGAGGGAATCGAAATCTTCTCGCGTCTCGATCCCGACGCGCCGATCATCGTCGCCGAATCGGTCTGGGAATACTCGCATCACATCTATCCCGGTCTTTTGACCCACCGCGGCCCGATCCTGAACATCGCCAACTGGTCCGGCACCTGGCCGGGGCTGGTCGGAATGCTCAACATCAACGCCTGTCTGACGAAAGCCGGCCGGCAGTTCTCGACTCTCTGGAGCGTCGACTTCACCGACTCTTGGTTCCTGACCCGTTTGAAGAAGTGGCTCGAAACGGGAAAGGTCATCAAACACGACACCTCGCACGTCCACCCCTTCGACCCGGCTTCGGTGAAAGGAACCGATCGGGCGATCGGCGAAAAACTTGCCGCCGATCTCGTCAAACAGAAGGTCATCATGGGAATCTTCGACGAAGGCTGTATGGGGATGTATAACGCCATCGTCCCGGACGAGCTCCTCTTCCCGCTGGGGATCTACAAAGAGCGTCTCAACCAGTCGGCTCTCTATTACGAGACGGTCAACACGCCGAACGCGGAGGCCGAAAAGGTCTTCAAGTGGCTGGTCGACAAGGGCGTAAAATTCCACTTCGGGAAAAACGAAAAGACCGACTTGACCAAAAACCAGGTGCTTCTCCAGTGTAAGATGTACCTGGCCGCCGCGCGGATCGCCGACCGGTTCGGCGTCGAGCTCTTCGGTATCCAGTATCAGCAGGGGCTGAAAGACCTCCTGCCGGCGAGCGACCTGGTCGAGGGAATTCTGAACAATGCCGACCGGCCCGCGGTCACCGCCGCCGACGGCCGCGTCATCAAGGAGGGGAAACCTTACCTCCACTTTAACGAAGTCGACGAATGCGCCGCGCTGGACGCCCTCCTCGACAACCGCGTCCTTTCGCGTCTGGGCTACCCGTGCGAGACGACCCTGCACGACGTCCGTTGGGGCGACGCCGACAAGAGCGGCACGAGCGATCAATTCGTCTGGGTCTTCCAGATCAGCGGCGCCGCCCCGCCGGCCCATTTCAAGGGTGGCTGGCAAGGAGCGCAGAGCTGGCGTCAGGCGCCGATGTACTTCCCCTCCGGCGGAGGAACGCTCGGCGGCGTCTGCAAAGAGGGTGAAATTCTCTGGTCCCGTACCTTCGTCGAAAAGGGAAAACTCGGTATCGACATCGGCCGCGGCCGCGCGCTCGATCTTCCCCAGGCCGAAGTCCAACGCCGTCTGAACGAATGCGCCCCCACCTGGCCGATCGTCAACGCCGTCCTCTACGGCGTCAGCCGCGACCAGTTTATGGGGCGCCATCGCGCCAACCATATCCAGATATCCTATCCCGGCACCGCCGCCCAAGCCGACCGCGCCCTGGCGGTCAAGGCCTCCATGGCCCACGCCCTGGGATTTAAGGTCAATATCGTCGGCAGCGGCAAGTAATCCCTTACGCGCCGGACGAACCGCCCGCGGGGCTTCCTTATGGAGAAGCCCCGCGTTTTGAAATGTTCCCTTCCGCCGAAAACCGGCGGTTTCCTCTAAAAAATTCTATGAAAATTATCCAAATTCTCGATAAGTAGGGGGGTAAAAATCTCCGTTTTGGTTATAATGAAAGGGAAGCGTTCGGGGCGCGGCTCGGTTCGGATCCGTTTGCGCCCTTCTTTTAAGATCGTAATGAACGTATGTGGGAGAGGCTCCGATAAACGCTTCTCCGATCCTATAAAGCGGCTTTAAGCGCGCAGGGAAAACAATGACCAGATACATTCTCAATGACAGCACTCCGGTCCGTCCGGTCAATGCTCAGGTTGACACGTCTGCTTCTTCAATCCCCCGAACAAACGACCTGGCCGAACTGATCGCCCTCACCCGCAAGTCGGTTCAGCTGCAGGATCGTACCCTGGCGGCGCAGAACCGACAGAACGAGCTTTTAACCGAATTGATCAATCAGTTCACCGCCGCCGGCCGACAGAAGGCGATGGAACTGGCGCAATGGAAAAAGTCGAATCCGCGTCTGGCGCGCGCCTGCAAAGACGCCGCCGAAAAACTCGCGCAGATTCAAACCGATTTCATCGATTCCCTTTCCGACGAAATCGACGTCAACTACGACGTTCTGCAAGACGGCGATTTCGCCCTGGGCGAATTCGTCGATAAGTTCGGTCCGCGCGTCATTCATCTCAATTCGCTCCTGCAGGTCTTAGCACAGCTGGGGAACGCCCCCGACGTCCCGATGACCACCAAAAAGGGCGAATAGCGAAACGCTTTGCCGGACGCCTACAAAAAAGGGGTGCGATCTTTCGCACCCCTTTTTCATTTTTCAATTTGACGATTCCGTCTCACTCGTTCGACGGACGTTTTTCGAAAACGGCGCCCCAGACCGGCAAACCGTTGAGCCGGGTTCGCCGCTCGAAGTGCGAAAGGAAATCCCCCCGTCCCGCGCGGGGTACCGGCGGGTTCTGATTTCCGTTCTCGCCGTAATAGGGAAGATTCTCTTTTTCCCCCGAACGAAAATGATCCCCTTCGGCGACAGCTTTTGGATCGGCGGGAAGACGCGGATCGGCTTCCGGTCCCAGAAGACTCGTTTCGGAAGCGATCACGCGGAGCGATTCGTGGAAATATTCTTCGACGTCGGTCCGCAGCCAGAGTTTTCCCCCCGGAATCAGACGGTCTTCGATCATCTTCACGACGTCGGCGCGGACAATCCGCCGTTTCCGGTGCGACTTCTTCCACCAGGGGTCGGGAAAATAGATATGGACGGCGGCAAGCGACGCGGAAGGAATCCAGTCGGCCAGAAGCGCCGCGGCGTCGGCGCAAAGCATGACCGCATTGGAAATGTTCGCCTTGGCCAGGCCGGCGGCGGCCATCAGCGCGTAACGATAGGCGACCTCGACGCCGATGAAATCGTGACGCGGCTGAGCGGCGGCGGCGTTGGCCAGAAACATCCCTTTCCCCGACCCGATCTCGAACTCGATCGGCGCATCCCGCCCGAAAAGAAGCGCGGGATTCCACGGGCGGGGAATCTCGTCCCCTTTCCTGATCCGATCCGAGAGATCTAAATGACCGATAATCTTGGCAAAACTGCGCCGCCCCATCGCCGATCGTTCCCCTTCTACGCCTGGCCTTCGAGAAGTTCTTTCGAAAGGGGGAATCCCTTGATGATCCCTTCGGCCACGATATCGTCGCCGACCAGCGCCATAAACCGCGCCGTGATCAGGAACTTGCGCATTTTGATCATCTTCGCCTGAATCACCAGGCGGTCCCCCGGACGGATCAAACCGCGGAATTTTACCTCGTCGAGCCCGGCGAACCCCATCATCGCCCCCTCGGCAAGCTCGAGTTTCCCCGAAAGATAACTCGCCAGCTGCGCCGCCGCCTCGCAGATGATGACACCGGGCAGAATTGGGTTTCCCGGAATATGGCCGCGAACCCAAAACTCCCCGTCGGTCATATCTTTGTAGCCGACGCAGGTAAAATCTTCGGCGTTCTCGTAGACGATGGCCGTGAGCTGCTCCATCTCGAAACGCTGGGGATTATACTTTTCGATCTCTTCCAGCCGGGCGATCGGCTTTTCTAAGTCGTACAACTCGGGTGAAACCAGAAGTTCTTTTTTAACCATACGGCGGTCTCGGGTAAAGGGTGAAAGAAAAATCACTTAACTTCCGACAGCATAAAAAAAGAGTCATCGTTTTCTTTCCCTGAAAAGAAAGGAAACGATCACTCCTCTTTTATGACAGGACGACCTTCCTCAAAGGAAGGGCGAAACTCAGGTCTTGACCGCGTGCCGCTTCGCTTTGCGGGCTTTGGCGTTGGCGGGCCGTTTACCGTGATTCGCTTTTTTGAGCGTACGTCCGGGTTTCGACATGGTATAACTCTCCGAAATCTCTTGGGTACTGTTTACGGTAAATCTCTTACAAAACAAAGATTTCGATCATTATACCCCCGTTTCAAATTTCGGCAAGGGGGTTTAGCGGTACTCGCGCAGCGCCTTATCGGCGATTTTCCGCATAAAAACGGCGTCCTCTTCGCTGATTCCGTCCGGCACGTAGCGAATCTCTTCGGCGCTCCGGCCGTAGAGGAACGCGAACCAGACGCACGCCTGCAGATAGCGCCCGCGCAGGTTCAGATGGTACGAGTCCCCTTCAATTCTGGTACGGTCGTCGGACCATTTCACTTTCCCGATGAAGAATTTGTCGAGCGACGGAAGATCGGGATAGGTATAGTCGGCCGGATCGAACGCTTTGTATCCGCCCGGCTGCTCGGCGCGGGCGAGTTTCACCGCCAGTCCGACCGGAATGACGCGCAGATTGAGTTTTTCGGACGCCTGACGGTAAGCTTCAAAAAGCTTCTCGTCCATTTCGTCCTGGGTCAGATTCCATTCCGCCAGCCGAGTATCGTCGGGCCGGTACGACCAGGTCTGCTGCAAAATCACCTCGGCGCTCGGCGCGTATCGGTGAATGTAGTCCGTCAGATTCTCGGCCCACGGCCAGAAAGATTCGGGGATTCGACTCAGGCCGCTCTGCTGATGAATCGAAACGTAGTCCCAATCGCGGCTCTCCAGCTTTTCGCGATACGTGAAGTCGGGAAAATAACGATCGTCCCGATTCGCCTCTTCGGCGACGATGTTATTCCAGTGCCGTTCCATCGAACAGCCGCCGATATACACGCTTTCGAGAACGATCCCGCAATCCGGAACCGACGCGACGACCGGTTCCAGCATCCCGACGAGCGACTTCGTAAAGCTGTTGCCGATCATCAGAACCTTTAGTTCCTCGGCCGTCGAGACCGCCGAAACGCCCAAAATCACCGCCAGGAAGAAGACGCTAAAAAATCGTTTCATTTTAAGCCTCCGAAAAAAGTGACGCGACACTCCCTAAAAAATTGTTGACGCTCCCCTTTCCGACCGAAAGGGAAGCGCCAACAACGTTATGCGAATTCCGGTGTACGAACCGGAAGAAACCGGCTCTTACAGCCAATATTTCCCGATCTGGTAAATCAGGGTCGTGACAATCCACGCGATCACAGTCAGACCGATCCACTGGGTCCAGGCCAATTTCCAAGACCCGGATTCTTTGGCCATCACCGCCAGCGACGCCGCGCACGGAGTCGCGATCAGCGCGAAGATCATGATACAGAACGCCGTGAGCCAAGTATACTGACTTTGAAGGACTTCGCCAAGCCTCTCCTCGTCGCCTTCTTCGCCGCCGACCGAGTAAACGATCCCCATCGACGCGACGAAAACCTCTTTGGCCGCCACCGCCCCGACCAGGGATGTCCCGATTTTCCAGTCAAACCCCATGGGTTTGAGGATCGGTTCAAGCCCTCGGCCGATATGACCGGCAAAACTCGCTTCAAGGTCTGCTTGACTTTCCTCGCGATCAAACACCACCCCAAGCTGTTCTTCCAGCCCATCAGCCGCAAGGGTCGGGTCGGCGGCGGTTTCTTCAACCAAGCCCCCCAGTTTTTCTTTGACGCTCTCGTCGGCGACTTCAAGTTCTTCGATAAGTCCCGCGACGTCTCCGGCGGCGAGTTCAGGCTCTTCGGCCTCAGCCTCGGCAAGAGCGCCGTCGAGCGCGCCGACGACAGCGGCCCGCTCACTTTCGGCCATGGCGAGCGCGGCGATTTTTTCTTTCAGTTCGTCGACGTTGACGACTTTTTCCGCCGCCGCGTCGAGCGCTTCGTTCAGCTCCTCTTTTTCAAGATCGGTCAGTTCCAGCTCCCCGATTTTTGCCTTCAGCGCGCCGACCACCTGAGCGTTATCCCCTTCGGGGAACTCTTCAAGCGCGGCGGCGACGCTGTCGCGGCGAGCGTTGATTTCGTCGTGGACGTCCGAAGTCGCTTTCGGATAGGTGGTCAGGAACCAAATCAAAACCGAAGCGCCCAGGATCACCGTTCCGGCCTTTTTCAGGTAGCCGAGCGAACGTTCCCAAGTTTTCATCCCGACCGTGCGGAACGTCGGAAGGTGATACGGAGGAAGTTCGATGATAAACGGGTTTTCTTCCCCCTTCTTCCACAAAAGAAGACTCAAAATCCGAGCCAGCACAACCGCCAGAACGATGCCGACCAGATAGACGATCCAAAGGACGGGAGCCCGCCACTTTTCGGCGAAGAACGCGGGAATCAAAAGCGCGTAAATCGGAAAACGCGCGCCGCAGCTAAAAAGCGGCAAAACCATCAGCGTCACCAGACGTTCTTTGCGGTTGTTCAGCATACGCGTCGCCATCAGCGCGGGAATCGTGCAGCCGAACCCGACGAGGAACGGAACGATGCTCCGTCCCGGAAGACCGAGCTTGCTCATCCACCGGTCGCATAAAAGGGCGGCGCGCGCCAGATAACCGGAATCTTCAAGGAAAGAGATCGCCAAAAAGAGGATGACGATGTTCGGCAGGAAGACGATCACGCCGCCGACCCCTCCGATGATCCCGTCGAGAATGAGCGATTTCAGGAACGATTCGGAACCCTCCGGCCAGAATCCGGCGATCTTGTCGCCAAGCCAGCCGAAACCGGCGTCGATCCAGTCCATCGGATAGGCGCCGACGGTAAACGTCAGCCAGAAGACGAAATACATCGCCGCAAGAAAGATCGGAATTCCGATGAAACGGTTTGTCAGAATCGCGTCGACGCGGTCCGAGAAGGTCTGTCCCGACGGGGAAACGTTCCGCACCGCGCGGCTACAGACCTGGCTGATTTCCTTATAGCGGGCCATATCGAGCGCGACGACCCTGGCGCACCCCTTCGAACAACCGGGACAGGCACAGGCGGCGCAGTCGACATCTTCGTTCGAAACAAGTTCTTCCTGCGCCCCCTCCTGGGAAGCGGCGGGCGCGGGCTGCGGTCGGCGGCGTCCTTCGACGCCGAGTTCCGTCATCTTTTTTAAAACTTCCTTGATGCCGACCGCCTTGCTTCCGACGGTCTCGATGATCGGCATACCGAGCGCCTCGCTCAACTTTTCGGTATCGATCTCGATGCCGCGTCGGCGCGCCACGTCAACCATGTTCAGTACGACCAGCGTCGGGCGGTTCAGCTCTTTGAGCTGGTAGGTTAGATAGAGGTTCCGTTCCAGATTCGACGCGTCGACGATATCGACGATCACGTCGTACGGCTCGTTCCGAAGATAGTCTCCCGCGACTTTCTCCTCGTCCGTCTTCGATGTGATACTGTAAAGACCCGGCAGGTCAATGACGTCCACCTTGACCCCGTCGCATTGGGTCTGACCTTCATAGCGTTCGACGGTCACGCCGGGAAAGTTACCGATCGACTGTTTCGCGCCGGTCAAATAGTTGAAAATCGTCGACTTCCCGCTGTTCGGGTTTCCCGCCAGCGCCACCTTAATTTTTTTTACCGGTTCAGACACTAATGACCTCGAATCTAAATCAAAACCCTCTGCAGATAAACGCACTCGCCTTTACGCACGGCAAGACAAAGTTTAGGCAAGCCTAAAATTTAGGCTCAAAAAAAAGGCTGTTAAAATAGCCTTCTTTTTGAAGAATTCAGTGCACTTCCACAAAATTGGGGATCCCGCGGCCGAGAGCCAGACGCGCGCCGAGACATTCGACCACCGAGGTCTTCGGCGTCGAGTTGTAGATAACGCGAATCCGCGCCCCGGGAACCAGACCAAGGGAGGAAAGACGCGTCGTCGATTCCTCGCCCAGCTTGATGTTGTCAATGACCACAAATTTTCCGTTTGGAACGTTTGACAAAAGCATCGTCTTCTCCACTAAATTACGGGTAAACCGCCGGCTCAATCGGACGCGCGGCCGACAGGCGGCGTCATGATTCGTTTTTCCTTCGTGATTTCGCGCCTTCCGACGCACCCTCCAGCTCTTGGTCGATCCGACGGAGCGCCAGCGAAACGCAATCCCGGCACCGGTCAAGGGCATGTTTCGGATCGCACTGGTGTTCGAACCCGGAGATCCAAAGACGGCCGCCGCGAGGACACGACTCGATAAACTCGGCAAAACGAACCAACTTACCGAGCGTTTCGGACGAAATGACATGCTCCATTTTGCAGGCCGTCTCGTCGGCTTCCTGCTCGGGTACATCAAGCATGTTTTTCAGGAAAGCTTTAAGGCGTTTATGGCGGCTGAAAACGTCTTGAGCGATCGAAAGCCCCGACGGCGTCAGCGAGATTTCGTCGTAGGGAGCGTAACGAATCAAGCCTTTTTCGGCCAGCGTCCGAAGCGCTCCCGTCACGGAAGCCCCCGCCACACGCATCGCCTTCGTAATGTCCTTCGGCTTGACCTGTCCCCGTTCAAGAATAATCCGATAAATCGCCTCCAAATAATCTTCAAGACTGTCGGAAAGGCGGTTTGTCTGAGATTGACCCATAGAAAACTCCCGGCCAAACTTTAGGTTCGGCTAAAATATACTTCCAAACTTAATACCTGTCAAGAGGGGATTTAGTCTCCCCTAAAAAAATTTTTTCCGATTCCCCCGCTCCGCCAAATCCTCCGAACACACGGAATCCGTTGAGCGCGCGTCATTCACGGCCGTCCGTTTTCGGAATCACGCCGATCCCCGGCCGATCCGAAAGAAGAATTTTCCCCGTTTCCGAAACCCCGACCCCGTCGAAAAGATCGTTGGCAATCAGAAGATTTCCGTCCAGGTCGGCCCAATCGACCGCGGGGGAAAGCTGCGCCGCCGCCGAAATGGCGCAGGAAGTCTCGGTCATACAACCGATCATCACCTTCATCCCCAGGGTCCTCGCGGCGTCGATCATCTTTTTCGCCTCGCGCATTCCGGTACACTTCATCAGTTTGATGTTGATCCCCGAAAAGACCCCCGAAAGGGCCGGAATATCCCAGAGACGCTGGAGCGACTCGTCGGCCATCACCGGCAGGGGACTGCGGGCGGTAATCCAAGCGATATCGTCGGGCCGATGTTTCGACATCGGCTGTTCGACCAGGACGCACCCTTTTTCGGCAAGCCACTCGATCATATCGAGCGCCGCCGTCTTTTCGGTCCATCCCTGGTTCGCGTCGACGGCGATCGCGCGGTCGGTCACCGAACGGACCGCCTCGATCATTTCCCTGTCCTCTTTCGGCGTTCGCCCCAGTTTCACTTTCAGGATCGGAAACGCCGGCGCCTCTTTCGTCTTCTCGGCGACCTTTTCGGGAGCGTCGATCCCAATGGTATAGAAAGTCGTCGGCGTCTTTTCGGCGGAATATCCCCAAATCTTGTACCACGGGCGGCCGATCAGTTTCCCGACCAGATCGTGAAGCGCGATATCGACAGCGGCTTTGGCGGCGGCGTTATTTTCGGCGATCCGATCGACGTAGTCAAGAATCTCTTCCGTTTCGAACGGGTCGCGGAAAGGGGCGAGGTCGATCCGGCCGAGGAACTCCTGCACCGACGCCGCCGATTCCCCCAGATAGGGGGGCATCGACGCCTCGCCGTAGCCGGTCACCCCTTCGTATTCGAGCGTCACCTGAACCCCCTGGGTCGTCGTGCGCGAACTGCCGGCTACGCCGAACATGTGCCGAAGTTTTAGCTCGTAGGGATACCACGAAAGCCTGAGCGCCGGGGCGTTCGCCCGACATCGGCGCGGCAAAATCTGCCACGCGCCCGCCGTCAGTATCGCGGCGCCCGACCGCAAAAAACTTCTCCGACTGATCATCGATCACCTCGTTTGTAATACACTGAAAGTTTCCGCCGCCGGTTCGGACGGCGGTCACGCGTTCTCCGCTTCCTCTTTCCGCCGGCCTCCGCGAAGGATGAACCCGCCGCAAAACGCCGTCAGCGGCGCGACCAGAACCAGCCCGAACGAACCGACGATCGTCTTGACCACTTCCGAAGCCACGTACGGATTGTTGATAAAGTCGATCGGCTCGGTCCCCTGGGCGCAGAAGGTCATCATCAGCGTCAGGTACCCGCCGGAATAGGCCAAAAGGAGCGTGGTCGTCATCGTACCGACCACGCTCTGGCCGATACGCATCCCCGCGCGCGTCAAATCGCGGCGGGAAATATTTCGGTTCTGAGCGAAAACTTCGCTCATACCCGCCGCCACGTCCATTCCCAGATCCATGACCGCCCCCGACGAACCGATAAAGATTCCGCCGATATAGATATCGGCGATATTGAGCGACTCGTACCCGGAATAGAGGAGGGCCTGCGAATAGGGCATCACCGCGCCGTTGATCTTAAAGAGCCAGGTAAAGAGCCACGCCATCAGGCAGCTGGCCAGAACCCCGACGATCGCGCCGGTGAAAGCGGTCACCCCTTTTCGGTTCACTCCCGCGACCAGGAAGATGATCACCGCCGAAAGGATCACCACCACCATAAACGACACAAGGAGCGGATTAAAACCTTTTAGGCAGACGGGGACCAGAATCTTCCAGATCACCAGGCAGCTGAACATGAACGAAAGGAGCGCCTGAAGCCCGGTCACCCCCCCGAACCAGATCAGCAAAAGCGCAAAGAGGGCGAAGAGGAGAATCGTCCATCCGATCCGATAGTGATCCTGAGCGTTCAGAGTCGCCTCTCCCGGCACCGCCCCGTGATAGAGACCGACCAGAACGGTGTCCCCCGGCTTGAAGACCTTATCCAGATCGATCTGCGCGCGAAGCTGGTTCGTCGCGGCAAAAATTTCCCCCTTATGTTCTCCAGAAAGGATTTTGACTTTCAGCCGCTGCGGACCGGTGGTCAGGAGCCCAAGCTGCATCAATCCCCCATCGTCGACTTCCAGAACGCGCGCGGGAACCTTTTTTCCCTGCGGCGGGTTGCGCGGCGGTTCGAAGCGGCAAAAGAGGGTTAGGAGACAGGCCCCGAGCGTAATCCACACCGGGATCGTCTTACGGCGGAAAAAAACTTGCAGAAGAGTCATGGCATCTCCCTCAAAACGTATCCTCTACCGATTTGAACGGGGGATCAAACGACGGAAGATCCCCGAAACGCCCGAAAAAGCGCTTCGGGGATCTTCCGTGCGGGGGAAAGGTCACTTCGCCACAAGCGCTTTCAACTTCTTGGCGATGTCGGTATTGTCAATCATCCCCTTGAAGTTGTCGGCGCCAACCCCTGTCGCCGAAGTATTGACCGGCAACGCGGTATGCGCGCCGCTCGTCCAGCCGAGCCCCGCCTTGTTGTCGAAAATCTTGACGACGGTATGCGTCACGCGGGAAATTTCCTTATGATTTTCTCCACTTCGGTCGTAGGCGGCGCGGATTTCTTCCTTCTCGGAATCGGTCAGTTTCATCGGATCGTCGCCGTCCGAGTCAAATTTCAGACCGAACCATTCGGTGATCGCCGCTTTCACACCTTCGTAGTCGTCGGCCACGTCGCGGAGTTTCCCCGAAAAGACGTCCTGCGAACACTTCTGATACTGAAGCCGTTCGATGTAGGAATTGTACCCCGTCCCGGCGAACCCCAGGGTCAGCCCCCCCGTTTCGTGGTCTCCGGTCACGACGATCAGCGTTTCGTCCGGGTGTTTTTCGGCAAACTCGCACGCCACCTTAACGGCTTTGTCCATGTCGATCACCTCGCGCATCGTCGTTCCCGCGTCGTTGGCGTGACACATCCAGTCGATCTTTCCCCCTTCGGTCATGATGAAGAAACCTTCGTCGCCGTCAAGAAGCTCGATCGCTTTGCGCAGATAGTCGGCAATCCGGAACCCGTCGGGATCGTCGATCGCGTAAGGGAGGGCGCCGTCTTTTTGGACCGCCAGAACTTTTCCGCAGCCCGGTTCAAGTTTCAGAAGCTCCTGCGGGTCGTGAAGGACGGTATACCCCGCCTGAGCCGCCAGGTCGTAGATGTCGGTGTCGCCGTCGCCATGTCCGTCGACTCCGCCGCCGCCGAAGAAGTCAAAGTTCGACTTAATCAGATCCAGGCCGAGTTCATAGCCGTTCCCGCGGCTCGGATTATGCCCGTAGAACGAAGCGGGCGTGGCGTGATTGATCGTTACGCTGGTAATGATCCCGACCTTCTTCCCGGCGTCGCGCGCCACCTCGGCCGTCGAAACCAGGTTGCGCGTTCGCGAAGCGTCCATCCCGATCGTCCCGTTTTCGGTCTTTTCACCGCAGGCGATCGCCGTTCCGCTGGCCGCCGAGTCGGTAATGAACGAATTCGCCGATCGCGTGGTCGTCATCACTTGGTACGGGAACGAGTTGATCGTCAGCCCCTCCCCGTTCAGACGCATGTTGAATTCCTCGGACATCATCCGCTGCGGGATCGACATCCCGTCCCCGATGAAAAGGAACACATATTTTGGTTTTTCCGCGGCGATGGCCGTCGAAAGACCAAGAAGGAGCGCTGCCGCCCAGAGAAACGTCACGTAAAATTTTTTCATAAAAAACTCCTCAAAGCTTTGCCGAAAGGGAAAGACGTCGAACCGTTCTTCCCCCGAACGGAATCCCCCGATCTCGGAAAATTCCGAATCCCTGATGTACCGATTCAGGATATTATAGGGGGGAGCCGAAAGAAAATCAAGGAATCGGCCCCGGCAAAATTTAAAAACCGCGGCGCGCCAAATGGAACATCCCGGCCGAGCTCAACTCGACCGGCCCCCCTTCTGAACGTCGAAGAAACCAAAGAGAGTCTCCTACCGCTCTCCTCACATCAGCGAGGAACCCGAAACGGGACTTCCCGAGCCGCCTACGGTCCCCTCCATACCCTCCAAAGCGAAGAAACGAAAAAAATCGAGAGAATTTGGGAAAAAAGAGAATATCCCCCCCTTCTTTCCCTTGCAAACATATTCCGATTATGGTACCTTATAGGGTACGGGATAACCCGCCCGAAGTTTCGAGCGTCGTTTTAACGCAATTTCGCAAAGAAATTTCGGTATTTTATACTCCGCGGCCCTTACCCCAAACGGCCGCAAAAGTCGTTTCGACCGGCGCCCCGGCATAGTGCCGCCGAGCCGAAATTTAAAGTTCCCAACCACTTTAGCCTTTGCAAGGATACGAGCGATGTTCCGAAAAATGTTGATCCTGTCCGTGACACTTCTTCTAGTGGTCTCCGTTACGGCCTGCAAACCGAATCGGCCGAAAGGATGCCCCAAACTCTACCCCTGCACTCTGAAAATCATTCAGGGGGGCGAGGCGCTCGAAGGGGCGACGGTCAAGATCTTTGCCGACGATCCGGAACTGGCCAAGTGGCCGATCGTCGGCCGGACCGACGCCAACGGGCAGGTCGTTCTGATGACGCAAACCTTCCTTGGCGCCCCTTTGGGGTCCTATACCGTGACGGTTTCCAAGGTTGAAGAACCGCACGTCCTCCCCCCCATCTCGATCGAACATGTTGAGGAACAGTTCACCGATAAGGCGACTTCCCCGCTTAAGCTCGAAGTTGTCAAGAAAATGCTCGAACCGGTTCAGTTCGATGTCGGAGATCCCCAATAACGGTTGATTTATGCGCCGCGGCTTTCGGATTTCGTTACGGCGGCCGTTGCAAGTTTTATATCCATATTTCATACCCAAGTTACTAAGGAGTTTATGATGGTCAATTTTGAGCGAAAGAAGGGGTTCACGCTTGTTGAGCTCCTGGTCGTGATCGCGATTATCGGGATCCTGATCGGTCTGCTTCTCCCTGCCGTCCAGGCCGCGCGGGAAGCCGCCCGCCGCATGAAATGCTCAAACAACATGAAGCAGGTCATGCTGGCGTGTCACAATTACCTTGACGCCAACCAATCGTTCCCCCCGTTCTCTTTCGGCTACGGCGGTTATACTTCGTTTGCGTCGGCGCCCTATTTCGAAAACTCGTGCGGGTCGACCCTTACCTGCTCGGGTCTGATCCTTCTCTGTCCCTATATGGAACAGCAGCAGATTTTCGAGCAATTCACGCAAATCGCCAAAGACAACGACCGTTTGCACGTTTGGGAACCGGTCAACTTTAATACCGATTACTACAATCCGTCTGACTACTACAAGGGGTCCAACACGACCCACTGGGCCGGCGGCGCCACGATGACCGGTCTGATTTGCCCTTCGGACGGTCAGTCGAATACCATCCAGACCCCCCGTCTCCTTACCGGTCGAGACCTTTCGTTCAGCAGCGGCGCTTATGTCGACTTCCGTGATCCTGAAAACTACGACGCCTCGACCTACACGTTCGCCCGGACGAACATCGCGCTCTGCCTGGGAGACTCACAAGCCGAAAACGCGATGGACGACGGGAGCGTCTTCGCAAGTGACAATACTGGCCGTTATTACCATCCCAATTTGATTCCAGATTCTTATGGATTCACGCCGTGGATCTACCGCGGTTCTTTCGGCCCGGGGCGGTTCAATTCCGAGTCCGATATCCGCGACGGTCTGAGCAACACGCTCGGTTGCTGCGAACTTCTGACCGACGATATCGTTGAAACGGATCGCGCGTCGGTCAAACGCGGCGTAGTCTGTCCGGGTTTCACATCCAGACCGTCGGAATGTCTTAGCTACGTCGATCCGACCGACCGCACAATGATCACCGCAGGTAAAGCGAACCTTTACGCGACGCGCGGTCTGATCTGGTTCGAAGGGCGGCCAATGAACAACGGCATGACGACCTGTCTTCCCCCGAACTCCGTCAGCTGCACCATGGAATGGGAAGACAATCGTATCGGTTGGCGCGGCGGTAGCATTGCCGGCGGCGCGATGTCGAACCATTCGGGCGGCGTCAACTGCGGAATGATGGACGGTTCGGTTCGGTTCATCACCGACAGTGTCGACTGCGGCGATACCGACGCCAAAGTGAACTGCTACGAGAACCAGACCGGAAGATCTCCCTACGGAGTCTGGGGCGCTCTCGGAACCCGTTCGAGCGGCGAATCGACCAGCATCTGATCTCCGCGCCTAGCAACATAACAAAAACACTTGGGCTTTTCCGAAATTTTTCTCGGAAAGGTTCAAGTGTTTTTCTTTCTATACCTCTTATATTCTTATGCCAAGGACATGAAAAGCGCCAAGAACCCTATTCGAAAAGAAAAATCCCGGATATAATAAGGATCAGGGCTGAACGTAGAGAATCGTTCCGGGACTAGGAAAGGGGAAATCAAAAGGTGTTCAAAGGCGATACGATCAACGTTCTCTTGGGGATCACGATCCCCTTCGTCGGAACCACGCTAGGCTCGGCGTGCGTCTTTCTGATGAACCGCCAGTTTCGTCAGTCGGTCCGCCGCAGCCTGACGGGATTCGCCGCCGGCGTGATGGTCGCCGCCTCCTTCTGGAGTCTACTCGTTCCCGCGATCGACCGTTCGGTCTCTCTCGGCAAATTTTCATTCCTCCCGGCGTTTATCGGCTTCTGGCTCGGCGTCGCGTTTCTCCTTTTTCTCGACTCGGTCACCCCTCACCTTCATCAGGAAACCGAAAAGTCGGAGGGACCGCAAAGCCGCCTTGCCAGAACCACCAAGATGGTCCTGGCGGTCACCATCCACAACATCCCCGAGGGGATGGCGGTCGGCGTCGTCTACGCGGCCCTCCTTTCCGGCTGCGGCGAAATCACCGCCGGCGCGGCAATGGCGCTCGCGATGGGGATTGCCATTCAGAACTTTCCGGAAGGAGCGATCATCTCGATGCCGCTCCGCGCGGCGGGAAAAAGCCGATCCCGCGCCTTCTGGATCGGCGTCCTTTCGGGGGCGGTCGAACCCGCGGCGGCGCTTCTGACCGTCGCCGCCGCGAACGTCATCGGCCCGGCGCTTCCCTATTTTCTTTCGTTCGCCGCCGGCGCCATGCTCTACGTCGTCGTGGAGGAGCTGATTCCCGAAATGTCGCAGGGAGAACATTCGAACGTCGGCGTTTTAATGTTCGCCGTCGGATTCACCCTTATGATGGCGCTCGACGTCGCGCTGGGGTAAAAGGATTAATCAATGCCGCAAAAACCGAATTACAAAAACTGGATACCGCCTAAACTCCTTGGAACACTCTTCGGAGCCTGCCTCCTTTGTGCGTTCCTATTCCTTCTTCTGCCGCTTCTGCCGAAAGGAACTCTCAGGACTGCGTTGACCGCAACACTTTCAGTCGCGGGATCCGTTCTTGTCGCCGTCACCCTCTGGGTTTCGGCGCTTTATCGGGCATTCTCCTACAATGGGAAACGCCAGATAGCACGCCGGATTGTCGAAGGGGTCGCCGGATTTGTCCGTCTACCGGAAGGAGGAACTGGACTCGATGTGGGATGCGGAAGCGGCGCGCTCACCATTGCGTGTGCAAAATTGAACCCGAAGGCGGCGATGCTCGGTGTCGATCCTTGGGAAAAGAGCTATGCGCTGTTCTCTCAAGAACTCTGTCGTCGAAATGCGGAAGCCGAAGGTGTTAAAAATGTCGAATTCCAACCGGGAAACGCCCTAAAACTTGATTTTCCGGATGAAACCTTCGACGCGGTGACAAGTAACTACGTCTATCACAACATTCACTTTTCGAACCGGCAGGCTCTTCTCCTGGAAACACTTCGAACACTGAAAAAAGGGGGGAATTTCGCCATTCACGATATTATGTCGCCAGGTCCCTACGGAAAGATCGATCAATTCGCCGACACGCTGCGCGGAATGGGATACCAGGAGGTCAAACTGATCAGAACTTCACACGGCATGTTTATGAACAGATGGGAAAGTCTCCTTTTGGGACTTTACGGCTCGATGCTCTTAACGGGAAAGAAGTAAACTATGGGATTTCGTGAAAAACTCCTTAACCTGTGCGCGAAACCGAAAGGTTTTTTCGGACGGCGTATTCTCCGAAGAATGAACGTTAGCCACGCCGAGTTGGCCGACTGGGGAATGTCGCACCTTCGGGCGGAACGTCCGAAAGAGATACTCGACATCGGATGCGGCGGCGGACGGCACCTTTACGCGCTGCTGACGAAATACCCCGAAGCCAACGGTACCGGGATTGACTATATGCCGCTGGCCGTCGAAATGACGAAACGGTTCAACCGAGAGTTTATCAAGGCCGGCCGCTGCGCGGCGCAGCAGGGCGACGTCTCCCGACTTACCTTGCCGAGCGAAAAATTCGATCTGGTCACCGCCTTTGAAACGGTCTATTTCTGGCCGGATCTCATCCACTGCTTTAAGCAGGTGGCGCGCGTCGTGAAGCCGGAAGGGGTCTTTCTGATCGTCCACGAGACGGACGGACTCGATCCGAAAGGACGCAAGTTCGAAAAAATCATCGACTCGATGACGGTCTACACCGCCGGAGAATTGGAAAACGCGCTCCGCGCCGCCGGTTTTTCGGAGACGTCGGCCGCCCATCACCCGAAGAATCCCTGGATCGCGGTTTCGGCAAGAAAACCGAGTTAGGAGAAACGCCGCCGCAAAACGCCCGCGGCGGCGTTCAAGCCATACGGTCGAACGGACCCGCGGATATTGGAAAAAACGGGAATAAGAGTATAATATATGGGTGGTCTATGTCGTTTTTTAACAAACGAAGTACATCAAGACTGACGAACCCGCACCAAACGGGATTTCACGGATTAAAAGGAGTTCATCGGCGATGGGCTGGGATTATAGCGAAAAAACGAAACAGCTCTTTCTCGACGCGGTTCACGGAAAACCGGGAACCCATCTGGGTGAGATTGAAAATCCCGACGGGATTGGCGAACACGGGTCAATTTCCTGCGGCGACGCGCTCAAATTCTCGTTCCGGGTCGAAAAGAACGACGACCCGCTCAAAGACCGAATCGTGGAAGCGCGCTATCTGACTTTCGGATGCACGTCGGCCATCGCCGCGTCCGAAGCGCTCTGCTGCATCATTGAAGACCGCAAAGTCACCCCGATCGAAGCTCTCAAAATCACCAACGCCGACATTGTCGAATTCCTGGACGGACTCCCGCAGCAGAAGATTCACTGTTCGGTCATGGGGGCCGAAGCGCTTGAAGCCGCGGTGGTCGATTGGGCCAAGAAGCGCGGCGTTGACCTGGCGGCGCTCGGTATCGCCGTCAATATCCAAAACGAAGACGAAGGGCGGATCGTCTGCAAATGCTTCGGACTGACCGAACCGTACATCCGACGAAAAATCAAAGAGCTTGACCTTCACACGGTCGAAGACCTGACCGGCGCGATCAAAGCCGGAGGCGCATGCGGCGCCTGCCGTTACGCCCCCGGAGGTCTGCAGGACATTCTCGACGACATCTGGGGAAAAGAGACCGCCGACGTGCCAAGTGCCGCTTCCCCGAAATCGTTCGTCCCGCTCGCGTCGCTCACCGAACCGGCAAACGCGCGGAAGGCTCCGGAGTCGGCTCCAAAGGCGGCCAGTGAAGAGCTTTCCCCCTATCGGCAAGCCAAAGAGATCGAAAAAATCATCGAAGAGACGATTCGACCTCTTCTGAAAAGCGACGGCGGCGATATCGAAATCGTCGATATCAAGGGCGACCTGGTCCTCGTCTCGTTGCGAGGGGCGTGCGCCGACTGCTCGTCGGCGACCCAAACGATCCGGTTCGTCGTCGAAGATATGCTCAAAAACAAGGTCAGCGAAAAGATTCGGGTGGTTCAGGTATGACGCAAAAAGCATCCTTTTTCTTTCGTTCCCTTCACCTTTTCCCGATTTTCATTCTGGCGCCGCTCCTTCTTTTCGCGCCCGCGGCGGCGGGAGCGAAAGCCGGTTCCCAAGGGAGTAGATATACGCGGACGATTACGGTCTTTAAAGACCGCGCCAAACATTCCCCGAAACAGATCCGCGAAGGGGACGAAGCCGCCTGCCTCTTCAAGACCGACGAGCCTCTGTCCGGGATCTCGGTCCAGGCGCCCAGTTACTCGAACAATATCGGCGACCTGACCCTTTCGATCTTCCGTTGGAAAGGAGACTTAGAGTCGACGTTCGGCGAAAAGCCGCTGGCAACCGAAACGTTCGCCGATTTCGCCGACAACACCCAGCTCATCCTTTATGTTAGTCTCAAGCCGGGACGTTACGTCTGGCTGGCCGACGGCGCGCGCGAAAAGGTCGGGCTCTGGAAATCGGCCGAAACGCCCGACGTCGCCCGCGCGTTCTTTAACGGCGAGATGCTCGAAGACGGCTGCTGGGAATTTGACATGCTGGCCCCCTCCGATTTCCCGTTCGCCGGCACGGCGGAAGAGTACGACCGGATCGCTTCCCTCAAAACGACTTCTCCGCCCGAACCGGACGACGATCCGGCGCTCGCCAGACTGGACGTCATGCCCGACACGTGGGACGCCGTCGACGACCTGGGGCGCGTCCTCCCGAATCGTTCCGAGACCGGACCGGTTCGCCCCGGAAAACAGGTCGGTATTTTCTACTGGACTTGGCACGAGATGGCGCGGACGCAAGATCCGAAGTTCGGTCCTTTCGACGTGACCAAGATCATTACCGAACATCCCGACGCGGTCGGCAACATCGACCATCCCGCCTGGGGCCCTCTCTTTGCGCCGCACCATTGGGGGGAACCGCTTTACGGTTACTACACGACCTGCGACCCGTGGATTTTGCGCAAACACGCCGAACTCCTGGCCGACGCGAATATCGACGTCGCCGTCTTCGACGCCACCAACGGTACGATGACCTGGATGGACTCGGTCATCCCCCTTTTCGAAACGTGGGCTCAAGCCCGCGCCGACGGCGTCCGAACGCCGAAAACCGCGTTTATGCTCCCTTTTTTCAACCTCGATTACGTCGAAACGTCGCTGCGGCAGCTCTATCGCGATATCTATAAACCGGGTCTCCACCCGGAACTCTGGTTCTACTGGAACGGCAAACCGCTCATCTACGCCAATCCCGACGCGATCAGCCGCCGTCTGACCACCGCCGCCGGCGACGACCTTCAAGAAGTTAAGGAAATTCTCGGCTTCTTCACGTTCCGATCGGGTCAGCCCGCCTATGTCGGCGGTCCCAGACGCCCCGACGATTGGGGGTGGCTCGAAGTCTACCCGCAAAACGGATACGTCCGTCGAACCGACGGTTCCTACGAAATGGTCACCGTCGGCGTGGCGCAAAACCATTCGCTCAATCCCGTCGACGGAAAGCCCGGTCTGCACGCAATGAACGACCGCGACGCGTTCGGCCGCGCGCACCGCGTCGGTGAAGAACCGTCGGCCGAGCCCGACGCGTTTCTGCGGGGCGGAAATTTCTCGCAACAGTGGAGCCGCGCCTTCGAGATCGACCCGGATTTCGTCTTTGTCACAGGATGGAACGAATGGGTCGCCGGACGGCACGACAACTGGCAGGGGCTTCCCAACGCGTTTCCCGACCAATACAACGAAGAGTTCAGCCGCGACTGCGAACCGGAACGGGGAAAACTGAAAGACACGTTCTACATGCAGCTCGTCGCCAATGTCCGCAAGTTCAAGGGGACGCGTCCCCTTCCCGCTTCCTCGGCGCCGAAGACGATCGACCTTGAAGGCGAGTGGTCGCAATGGAGCGACGTCCGCCCCGAATACCGCGATTATCCCGGCGACGTGACGCACCGCGATTTCGCCGGTTACGGCACGTCGCATTACGTCAATCAGACGGGGCGGAACGACATCGTCTCTTGCCGCGTCGCGCGCGACGACGATTCGCTCTACTTCTACGTCGAAACGGCGGAAAAACTCTCGGGCTATTCATCGCCGAACTGGATGCGTCTCTTCTTCGCTCCCGCGGGAAAGACCAAAAACGACTCCTGGAACGGATTCTCGTATATGGTCGAGCAAACCAAAGAGAAAGCGATTCTCAAAGAATACGCGGGGAAAGACGGAGAATGGGCCTGGTCCGAAATCGGCGAGGTTCCCCGCCGCGCCCGCGGCGCGCGTCTGGCCGTCGCCGTCCCTCGCGAAAAGATCCGCGGTCTGGCGAACAAAGTCGATCTGCGCTTCAAGTGGTCCGACAACATGCAGGCCGAAGGGGACGTTCTCGACTTCTACGAAAACGGCGACGCCGCCCCCGACGGCCGGTTTGCCTATCGGTACAAAGAATAGGGCGGAAAAAACCGTCATTCCGTAAAAAATGCCGGGCGCGTCTGCCCGGCATTTTTTACGGAAATTCCTTTTTTATCCGCGTTCCGCCCGCTAAACCTTTTGTTTAAAGATCGGCTCTTCGACGCCCTGGCGGACGATCGCCTCGAAGTGGAATCGGCCGACCGAGAGATTTTCGGAATCGCTGATCCCCATCGGCCCGAGGCGGGACGGCTCGTGCCGGAAGACGAGGAAGTCGGCCGGTTTGCCGACCGCCAGAAAGTCGGCGTCGTCGCCGTTCGAAAACGCCGACTCCCCTAAGAGGGCGGCGGGATGCGCGGTCGCCAGCGGGTAGACTTCGGCCAAACTCAGACCGGCGGCCGCCATTACGTTGCACAACCCGCGATGGAGCGGATACGACGCGCCGGCCAGAAGATGCGTGTCCGCCGCCAGAGCGATTTTACCGTTTTCGAGGACTTCCAGCGCGCACGGCCCCGACTTGTATTTCCCCGGCGGAAGCCCCGCCACGTCCGCCTGATCGCTGATCAGCACCATTCGGTCCAGTCCTTTGGTGCGGAGAATCGTCCGCATCATCATCGGCGAAAGATGAAACCCGTCGGCGATCATACTCGCCGTCAGACGATCGTCGGTCAGTTGCGAGAAGAAGTAGTCCCCCCATTTCGGAATCAAGTGGTGCGTAGCGTTCCCCAGATGAGTCGCCAGGCGTGCGCCGGCGGCCGCCGCTTCGGAAATTTGGTTCGGCGTCGCGTTGGTATGCCCCGTCGCGACCAGAATCCCCAAGGCGCCGAGCCGCTCGATAAACTCGGCGGCGCCGTCGTAGGTCGGCGAAAGGGTAACGATCCGAATCTGTCCGCACGAAATCCGTTGGAGTTCTTCGATCAGTTCGGCGTTGTAGGGGACGCAGTACTTCGGCGGATGCGAACCGCGCGGCCCCGTCTCGTTGGCGATAAACGGACCTTCCAGGTGAATCCCCGCCATCGCCGGCCGGAACTCCGGATACTTTTCGAGAAGCTCCGTCAAGGTCAGCACGCCGTGACGATACGCCTCCGCCGAGTTGGTGATCATCGTCGGGCAGAAGCGGAAAACGCCGGTGCCGATCACCTGACGAAAGACTTCCGCCGCCTGGTCGACGGTGATCGTCTCCGACGAGAAATCGTTTCCGAGCCCGCCGTTGATCTGAATATCGAAAAGTCCCGGCGCGACCGTCGGCAGGTCGTCCCCCGCAGCGACGGGAGTCACCGACTGCACTTTCGTTCCCTTTACGGTAATTTTCACCGGTCGGCCGGTGTCGTAACGTTTCGCGACGTATTCCATCTCAGTCCTTCTGCAACACAATATCATCAAACGTGGTTCAATCACAATCGCCGAACGCGCGGCGACTCAAACGTGGGGGCCGAACTTTTCGTCCCGCTGGGCCAGAATCTCGTCGACCGTATAAAGACGACCTTTCGGGTTGTCGCACCCTTTGCAGAACTTGGCGGTCTTCTTCCACGAGTTCGGAAGATCGATATTATTATCCCAGAAGGGCCAGGTACGGCACTGAACCGGGCGCGTCTCGTAGACGCGGCATCCGCGCGTTTCGGGGTCGTAGAGAACGCAGTCGCCGTTGGCGTACTCGGTCAGGCTCTTCTGACCGCGTACGCGCCGGACGAACTGATTTTCAAAGATGATTTTCGGCAGACCGACCGCTTTGGCGATTCGGGCGATTTCCTCCTCGGTCACCCAGACGTATCCGGGCTCCCCCGTGCAGCATCGACCGCACTGGCGGCAGCCGAAACGGAGTCCCTCTTTGAACCAGACTTCTTCTTTTTCCAACATAACCCCTTTGTCCTGTTTTGGCGTTTGCCCCGCGCGCGGGGCACGCCTCTATTTTACTCCAAATCGGTTTTGGTGTATACTGGTATTTTGATCGCGGGCGCGCGGAGGGCGGTCCGTTCGTCCCACCCCCGGCTCCCGCGCCGATTTCGCCGTTCGATAGGTTCGATGCTCGACATTCTCTACGAAGACAACCATCTCCTGGTCGTCAACAAGCCGATCCGCTTGGCGACGATGGGACTCCCGGCCGGGGAAGAGACGCTCCTCTCCCGCGCCAAAGCCTATATCGCCGCCAAATACCACAAACCGGGAAACGTCTACCTGGGGGTGGTGAGCCGTCTCGACGTACCGGTCTCGGGAGTTGTCGTCTTCGCCCGCACCTCAAAGGCGGCCGACCGGCTCAACGAGCAGTTTCGCGCGCACACGGTCGAAAAGGTCTACCTCGCGGCGGTCGACGGCACGCCCCCCCCCGAAGGAACCTGCCGCGATTGGATCAAAGAAGACGAGCGGCACCGCAAATGCTACGTGACCCGCCGGGGGGACGAAAAAACCAACCAGAGCGGCGCGGCGAAAGAGGCGATTCTTCACTTCCGGCGTCTTTCGCACACGGCGAAAGGCGCCCTTCTTGAAGTTCGGCTCGAAACGGGACGCAAACATCAGATCCGGGTACAGCTTTCCCACATGGGATACCCGATCAAAGGGGACCGCAAATACGGCAGCCGCACGTTCCTCGACGCGGGGATCGCCCTTCATGCGCGGAGTCTTTCGCTCAACCATCCGACCACCAAAGAGCGGCTCACCTTTACGGCAAACCCGCCCGCATTCTGGAAAGAGCTCGGCGTTCAATGAATTCACCCCCTCCCGTCTACGAGACGGTTCGGAAGAGCCGCCTGATCCCCGCGGGCGACCTGCAAACGGCGCTTGGCGAGTTCCTGACGGCCGACGCGCTTGAAAACCACGCGTCGCCGGAAGGATTCGACGACGCGTTCCTGGCGTTTCTCGAACGGGACGCTCTTTTAAACCGCTGGCAGATCTCGCAGCTGAAAAAGGGCCGGAGCCGGTTCCGGCTCGGCGGCTACCGCGTGATCGACTCGCTCGGTTCCGGCGGATACGGCTACGTTTTTCTGGCGCGGACCGACGCCGATCCGTCCAATTTCGGCGTCGCCGAGTCAGACGGACATCGGCCGTACGACCGCGCGATCAAAACGCTGATCCACTCCGAACGGCACGGCCCGCGGGCGGTCGAACGATTCCGCCGCGAAAACGAAATCAACCGTCTTTTTCTCCACCCGAATCTCGTGCGTCTCCTCGACTCGGGGGAAGACGCCAAAGTCGATTACGCCGTCTACGAGTATATGGACGGGAAATCGGCATTCCAGCTGGTCGCCAAAACGGAGCGTCTGCCCGGACGCACGGCGGCGTATATCGTCAGCGAAACGGCCAAGGGACTCTTTCACCTGCACCAGCACGGGTTCATCCATCGCGATATCAAGCCGGGAAACATTCTCTTTTCGCGGCGCGGCGAGGTCAAACTCGGCGACCTGGGTCTGGCGGTTCCGATGGATACCGAAAAGTTCCGTCCCCTTCTGGGGAGTCATTTGGACGATTACCGCGGCGAAGGCGGCACGTCGCGTCTGGCCGGAACGAGCGACTATCTCTCTCCCGACCAGATCCGCTCTCCCGGTACGCCGAACGTGCTGTGGGACATCTATTCCCTGGGCTGCACCTTCTTCTTTCTGGTCGCCGGTTTCGTTCCTTTCCCTTCCGGCAACTCCCATCAGAAACTTCACGCCCATCTTCTGGCCGAAGCGCCCGACCCGAAGATGTACTCCCCCGAGCTCCCCTGGGACGTGGCGCGGCTCATCTCGGCGATGATGGACAAAGACCCGGCCGGCCGCCCCGCGTCGGCCGAAGAGGTGATCAAGTCGCTCGCCCCTTATGCCGCCGGGGGCCGGGAAGAGCTGAAACGTCTTTTAAAGGAGTCGCTTGCGCCCGGCCCGAAACCGCATTACGTACCGGCGCCCGCCGCGCCCGAAATCGACGACGGTTCGGAAAGCATTCTGCTCGAAGCCCTCTCGAACGAAATCACCGAATCTCTCTCATCGCTCAATCTTTCCGCCGACGAGGAGGCGATCGACAAGATTCTCCCTCCGGTGATTGACGGCCCGGTACCGGACGACGCCGAAAGCGGCTCCCTTGAAGACGAACCGGCCGGGCCCGACCTTGCCGCCGCGCTCGCTCCTCTGCTTTGGTTTATCGCCGCGCTCCTTCTGGCGCTCTTTACGGTTCTCCTTTTCCGCTGACGCTCCCGCCGAAGATCCGGTTTTCCGCCCTTTTTAAAACGGTAAAAAAGATTAAAATGGAAATATGTCCGGATTAACACGCAGTGAAAAAATCGCGCGCGCCCAAGACGCGATCGGCTACCGTTTTCGAGAGAAAAAACTTCTCGAAACCGCGCTCACGCACACGTCCGGCGCGCCCACTCCGTCCGAATCGAACGAACGGATGGAATTTCTCGGCGACGCGGTTCTGGGGCTGGTCATTACAGAAAAACTCTATCTCACGTTCCCCGACCTGCGCGAAGGCCCCCTTTCGATCATTAAAGGAAGCGTCGTCAGCCGCCGCGCCTGCGCGCGAATCGCCCACGAGCTCGGACTGCCCGAATTCCTCTTCCTCGGAAAAGGAATCCATACGATCCCCGAATCGATCCTCGCCAACGCGATCGAATCGATCATCGCCGCCGTCTATCTCGACGGGGGATACGACCCGGCCCGGCGGCTTGTCGAGGCGCTCTTTCACGACGAGTTCGAGGCGGCGAGCCGCGCGATGGACAGCGACAATCACAAGTCGGAACTCCAGAACCTCACGCAGCACGAAGGGGGCGCGCTGAAACCAATCTATCATCTCCTCGACGAACAGGGACCGGAACACCGAAAATGCTTTAAAGTCCAAGCTCAGATCGGCGAACAGTTTTTTCAGGCGGCGTGGGGAAATACCAAAAAGGCCGCCGAACAGAAAGCCGCGGAAAACGCGGTCGCGCAGCTCGCCGGAAATCCCCCCCCTTGGCCCGACGGCGACGGAACTGCGCCGCCGCGCCTCCCGTAGACAGACAAGGTTTCGAACATGACCAAAGCGATCGTTCTTTTTTCCGGCGGGCTCGACTCACTCCTGACGACCCGCATTTTACAGTCTCAGGGGATCGAGGTGATCGGTCTGCATCTGGGAACCCCGTTTCAGGACGTCTCTCCCATGGCGGCCGTCTGGGCCGAAAAATTCGGCATCGAAATGGTCACCCGGCGTTTCGGGGCGGAATACATCAAAATGCTGGCCAATCCGAATTGGGGATACGGGAAAGCGATCAACCCCTGTATCGACTGCCGAATCATGATGCTTCAGGCCGCCGCCGAACTGATGCGGGAACGGGGTGCCGATTTCGTCGCCACCGGCGAAGTCGCCGGGCAGCGGCCGAACAGCCAGAAACTTCACCAACTGGAACTGATCTCGCGCAAATCCGGATTGAACGGAAAGCTTCTCCGCCCCCTTTCGGCAAAGACGCTCCCCCCGACCGAGATGGAAGAATCGGGTCTGGTCGATCGCGAAAAACTCTTCTCGTATACCGGCCGAAGCCGCAGTCAGCTGATCCGCCGCGCGAAGACCCAGTTCGACATTCATCCGATCCCCCAGCCGTCGACGGGGTGCCTCCTCGCCGAGAAATCGTTCGCCCCCCGGATCCGCGACCTGCTAAAACGGAACCCCGAACCGTCGCTCTGGGATGCCGAAGCGCTCCTTTTCGGGCGGCATCTCCGGCTCGACGAGCGGATCAAGGCGATCGTCTCGCGCCGCGAGTCGGACGGTCAAAAGACGGTCGCCCACTTCGCGCGGCCCGACCGCTCCCCCTCGTTTCTCATGACCCCCGAAAACTTTATGGGCCCGAGCGTTCTGATCGTCGCTTCCCCCGAAAGCGAGCCGTTCACCGACGACGACTACGCCCTGGCCGGAAGCCTGATGCTCCGCTTTACTAACCCCGAAAAGGTCGCCAAGATCGGCGCTCCGGCCGAAGCGAACCTTTTCCGCGCGCCCGGCGAGCGCGAAGTCGTCGCCGTCCGTCCGAGCGAAAAGGCCGAGGCGTTCCGCCTGATCGAAGAGTGACACCGAAAAGTCCCGCGTCAAAATCAAGAGGCGCGCCGAAAGCATTTCGGCGCGCCTCTTAAACTTTACCGCAGCGGGCGGGGATGATTACATATTGGCCATCTTTTCGATCAGGTCGACGGCGCGGCAGCTGTAACCCCATTCGTTGTCATACCAGCTGAGGACCTTGATCAGGTTGTCGCCGATCACGTCGGTCCATTCCGGAACGAAGATCGAGCTGTGCGAATCGCCTTTGATGTCCGAAAGGACGATCGGGTCTTCGTTGTAGTCGAGGATCCCCTTCATCGGGCCTTCGGCGGCACGCTTCATCGCGGCGTTGACGGCGTCTTTGGTGACCGGTTTACTGGTGTTGCAGGTCAGGTCGACGATCGAGCCGGTCGGGGTCGGGACGCGGAGCGAAATACCGGTCAGTTTGCCGTTGACTTCGGGGATGACCTTGCCGACGGCTTTGGCGGCGCCGGTGGTGGTCGGGATGATGTTCAGACCGGCGGCGCGGCCGCGGTAGATGTTTTTGTAGGGGATGTCGAGAACGACCTGGTCGTTCGTGTAGGAATGGACGGTGGTCATGAGGCCTTTGTCAATTCCGAATTCGTCGACGAGAACCTTCACGATCGGGGCGAGGCAGTTGGTCGTGCAGGACGCGTTCGAAACGCACTTGTGTTCCGGCTTCAGTTCGGAGTCGTTGACGCCCAGAACGCAGGTCAGGTCGATATCGTCTTTCGCCGGGGCGGAAAGGACGACCTT
>CADBQY010000077.1 GCA_902796885.1 uncultured Planctomycetota bacterium | reverse complement strand
GATGGATAAGTATGAGGAGATCGTGAAAAAGACCCGGCGTCGGACATCTGCCGAAATCATCCTTTGGACGAGTCATCTCAACGGAAAGGAGAACCCGGAAGGGATGCTCCTGGAACGGGATCAGCGGTCGAAAGATATTCTCGAAATTGCCGAGCGGAATAACTGTATGGTGATCGACTTGAACAAAAAGTGGTGCCGGATGCTGATTGATAACGCCTGGGAACCGGACAGACTGCTGAACGACGGGATCCATTTAAACGATGAAGGGTGCAGCATTTACGCCCGAATGATCTGGGAGGATATTGTCCGAATACCCGATTCGAACGGCGAACCTGAAATTTCCGGAACGATCACCGAATATCTTGCCGACTCTTCCAGCTTGACGCGGGAAGCGAACGGCGATGTGACCTTTTCGTTCGACGGGAATCGGGTGACGGCCGTTTCGGACGGGACGGCCGACGGAGAGGTCTCTTTTCTCCTCGATGGAGAACCGATGGAGGGGAACATTGACCTTTGGACTTCGACCCGCCCGAGTAACGGCCCGTGCTGGATGCCCGCGATTAACTATGTCGGGTTTGAAAAGGCACCGGTGGCTGAAGACTGGACTCTGACCGCGGTCGACGGATCGAAAGAGGACGGCACTTACATCGCCTATAAGGTTGCCGGGAGCGTGACCGGTGAAGACGGTTCGGGGAATTCAAGCGAAATGTTTGTTTCGAACTCGGGTCGCGCGGCGATCGATCCGAGCGACATTGGCGCGCTTTGGCAATTTCCCTATTTTAAACAACAACTTCCGAAAGATTTTCAGGTGACCTGGTCGACCCGCCCGATGTTTACCTCCGCCTACACCCCAGGCGTCGCGGGTGAACGAACGGTGATCGTTCAGAACTGCGTCAACGGCCATCACAAGCTGACGGTTCGCTCGAAAACCGGTAAAATCGGTATCGAAAAATGGATAGTCAACAGACCAGCGAAATAAGCCGATAAAGGGAAAATGACTTCCTTTGCCGGTAAACTTCTCGCTTGGCTTCCGTTCAAACGCGTTTGGTTGCGTTCGCAACTGATTTTGCGCGGGTTCTGTCTGTTTGCCTATACGACGGTTTTTTTCATCGCCTATTGGGTCGCTTACCAGATCCGATTCGATTTCGATCCGGGCGAAAAGTTTCGCGGGGAGTTTCTCCAGACGGTCGGGGTGGTAATTCTTATCAAAATTGCCTATTTTTATGTTCACCACCATTTTCGAAACGATATGTTTTTCGCATCGCTCAAAAGCTTGCGGAAATTGATGGAAAGTACCATCTGTGCGGGAGTCACTTTTCTCCTTCTGAAACAACTCGCTCAGATTTTGAATTCCCGCTACGGTTTGGCGTTTCCGATTGTCAGTTCGTCGACCGGGATCATTCTGATCGATTTTACTCTGACGATCCTTTTTTTGGGGGGAGTGCAGTTTATCGCCCGTCTTTTCCGGGAAGAGTTCCTGGCGATGAGAGCCGCCCCCGATACGAAATCGGCCTATATGATCGGTGCGTCGGCCGAAACGGCGCGGATTGTCAATATGATCAATTCGCGCCAGTCGGTCGGATATCGGGTCGTCGGCTATGTGGTTTCGGAGGGGAGCGACTACCGGGTCGAGTCGGAACTTGATTTTATTCCCGTCGTCTGTACGATCGATACCCTGGTGAGTCAATGTGAATCGGCCGGCGTTCGTGATCTCCTGGTCGTGGCGGGCTATCTTCCCGGCCCTCAGTTTCGCGCTTTGTTCGAAGAGTGCCATAAGGCGGGGATCGAACTGCATGTCATTCCGGCGGCTCAAATTTCCCTGAGTCAGACAATTCCGATTCGTAGAATTGAAATCAACGACCTTCTCAAACGCGATCCGGTTTATCTGAATATCGACGAGCTCCGACAGCGGTTCCGCGGAAAAAAGGTCTTAGTTACCGGCGCCGGGGGGAGTATCGGGTCGGAAATATGCCGCCAGATCATCGAGTTCGAGCCGGAGGAACTGTTGGTTCTCGGCCGCGGAGAAAACCGAATTTTCTTCCTCGATCGGGAATTGCGGGAACTCGGAAAGCGAACAAAGATCGTTCCGCTGATTGCCGACGTGACCGATACGCTCCGGATTAACCGTATTTTTGAGATGGCGCGGCCAAACTACATTTACCATGCCGCCGCGCACAAACATGTTCCGTTGATGGAGGCGAACGTCTCGGAGGCCGTTCGGAACAACGTGGGGGGGACCAAAAACGTGGTCGACGCCGCCGACCGATTCGGCGCGGAGAGGTTCGTTCTGATATCAACGGATAAAGCGGTTAACCCGACCAGCGTGATGGGGCTGACCAAGCATCTGGCCGAACGTTATGTCAACGCCGCCGCCGAAACTTCGCAGACGAAGTTCATCGTCACTCGGTTCGGAAATGTTCTTGGTTCGACCGGAAGTGTGGTGCCGATTTTCAAAGAACAAATCGAAAAAGGGGGGCCGATTACCGTCACCGATTTTCGGATGACCCGTTACTTTATGACGATTCCGGAAGCTTCACAATTGGTATTGGAAGCTTCGATGATGGGGAACGGCGGTGAGATTTTTGTCCTCGATATGGGGAATCCGGTTCGTATTTTGGATTTGGCTCGCGATATGATCCGTCTGGCCGGTTTGCCCGACAATGCCATCGAAATTCGGCAGATCGGGTTGCGCCGGGGAGAGAAGCTCTTCGAAGAGCTTTACTTCGAGTCGGAACAGAAAATCAATACTCCACATCAAAAAATTTATGCCGCGCGACACCGTGAATTTCGTCGCGACCTGGTTCAGCGGCAGATCAACGATCTGCTGAATCTGGCGAAGACCGCCGACGAGACGGCGCTGCGACGAATGTTTAAAGAGCTGGTTCCGGAATACCACCCAACGACACCGGGGAACCCGTCATGACCACTTCTCGCATCTATCTTTCCCGCCCTCACGTCAGTCTTCGCGAACGTGAACTTCTGCTGGACGCGTTCGATTCGAACTGGGTCGCCCCCCTGGGGCCTCACGTCGACGCGTTCGAGGCGGAAACAGCCGCTTATATCGGACGAGGATACGGCTGCGCTCTTTCGAGTGGGACCGCCGCGATTCACCTGGGACTGAAACTCCTGGGGGTCGGGGAAGGGGACGAGGTTTTCGTCTCGACCCTGACTTTTTCCGGATCGGTCAACCCGATCTGCTATCTGGGGGCGCGGCCGGTGCTGATCGATTCGGAATCGGAAACGTGGAATATGGATCCGAATCTTCTCGAGTCGGCTCTCAAAGAACGCGCGGCGAAAGGATCTTTGCCGAAAGCGATAGTTCCGGTCGACCTCTACGGACAGTGTTGCAGGTGGGATGAGATTGCCGACATTTGCGCCAGGTACGACGTTCCGATTCTGGAGGATTCGGCGGAGGCTCAAGGGGCGTCGTACAAGGGACGCCGTGCCGGACAGTTCGGCCGCGTTTCGATTCTCTCGTTTAACGGTAATAAAATCGTCACGACAAGCGGCGGAGGGATGCTTCTGACCGACGATGAGAGCGCCGCGCGGAAGGTTCGTTTCTGGGCGACTCAGTCGCGGGATCCGGCTCCCTACTACCAGCACAGCGAACTGGGGTACAACTACCGGATGAGCAATCTCTCGGCGGCGGTCGGTCGCGGTCAACTTGAATGGATCGACGAACGAATTGCGCGGCGCCGCGAGATCTTTGGGTTTTATAAAAAGGCGCTTGACGACATGCCCGGTGTTTCGCTGATGGAAGAGCCCGATCGGAACGAGTGGTTTTCGACCAAGTGGCTTACCTGTATCCTGGTCGATCCGGAAAAGTTCGGCGCCGATCGCGAAGCGATCCGTCTGGCATTGGCCGCCGACAACATCGAGGCGCGGCCGATCTGGAAACCGATGCATCTCCAGCCTTTCTTTGCAGGGTGTGACCGAGCGATTTCCGGCGTTGCGGACGGAATATTTCGGGATGGTCTCTGTCTCCCGAGCTGTTCGGATATGAGCGACGAGGACTTGGAACGCGTTGTAAAGGTCATTCGGGGATGCCGAACATCTTAATCCTTTCCCAATGGTATTTTCCCGATACGTGGATGCAGCTGCGCGATCTGGCGCGCCGTCTGTCGGCCGACGGTTTCGGCGTTGAGGTCCTCTCGGCCGTTCCCTATTCGCTGGTCGATGGGAAAATTGTGCCGGGTTACCGTCTTCGAATTCGACAGACCGAGATGCTCGACGGCGTGAAGGTGGTTCGACTCCCTCTTTTTATCAGCCAGAGCCGGAGCGGGGCGGGACGAATCTGCTGCTATACATCGTTCGGCCTTTCGGCGGCGACCCTCGGACAGTTCGGACTCAAACGTCCCGATATTGTCTTCGTCTATAACCTGCCGACCCTGGGATGGGCCGCGCGCCTCTTTCGGCTTTTCCGCGGAGCGAAATTCGTTCTTATGGTGCAGGATCTCTGGCCCGAATCGGTAGTCGGTTCGGGAATGATGAACAGCCGTATTCTCGGTCGATGCCTCGACCGATGGTGCCGACGGTTCTATCGAAGCGCCGACGCCTTGACCGGACTTTCTCCCGGTTTTAAAGAGGCGCTTGTCGGACGCGGGGTCGACCCAGACCGAATTGAGGTTGTCTATAACTGGACCAACGAGTCGGAGCCGGTTCCGCCGGTTGCGACGGCGCCGAATCCCCGCTTTACCGCCGTCTATGCGGGAAATATGGGGGTCTATCAGGGAATCGATACCCTGATCGCCGCGGCGGAAATCTTGGCACAACGGAATGTTCCCGCCGTTTTCCGCCTGATCGGCGGCGGGATTGAATTGGAACGGCTCAAAATGCTCGCCACCGAAAAGAGACTGTCGAATCTTTCGTTCGTCCCCTGGATGCCGTCTGACCGAATCGGAGCGGAACTGGCGGGAGCCGACGTTCTTCTTCTGCATCTGAAAAAGATGGATCTCTTTAAAATTACCATTCCCGGGAAGACGCAGACCTATCTGCGTTCCGGCAGACCGATCCTCTGCGGGATTGAAGGGGAGACCGCGCGCCTGATCGAAAAGGCGTCGGCCGGATTGACTTTCGAGCCGGAGAATCCCCAATCGCTCGCCGACACGGTTCAGCGGATAACGGAAATGCCAAAGGAGAAACTTGCCGAAATGGGGCGGGCCGGTCAACGGTTCTACGAGAACGAAATGGCGTTTGAGATCGGGTATCGGCGGATCATCGCCCTATTTTCACGGCTTCTGACGCCGGACGGAGGAAATCGGCCATGATCTATCACGTTTTCGGAAAGCGGTTGATCGATATTCTCGCGTCTTCGATTCTCTTGTTTCTATTGGCGATTCCCCTCGTTTTTCTGGCATTGGGGGTTCGTCTTTTCTTAGGACGTCCAATTTTTTTCCGACAGGAACGCCCGGGGTTGAATGAGAAAATCTTTCGAATGTACAAGTTCCGAACGATGACCGACGCGCGCGGAGCGGACGGAATTCTTCTTCCCGACGCGGAGCGGATGACGCGGTTCGGGAATTTTCTTCGCCGGACGAGTCTTGATGAACTTCCCGAACTTCTCAACGTCCTGAAAGGGGATATGAGTCTGGTCGGACCCCGTCCCCTTCTGGTCAAATATCTACCCCTCTATTCCGCCGAACAGACGCGCCGGCATCTGGTACGACCCGGGATCACCGGGTGGGCTCAAGTGAACGGACGAAACGCGATTTCATGGGAAGAGAAGTTTATCTACGACGTATGGTATGTCGAAAACTACTCCTTTTTCGTCGATCTGAAAATCGTCCTGATGACATTCGTCACAGTCTTTGCTCGAGAAGGAATATCGTCGGAAGGGGAGGCGACGATGACCGAGTTTTGCGGATCATCGCGCGTGGACAACTCTCCGCCGGAAGCAAAAGAGTAAGGCGTAATATCTCTTTATTTAAATTATCTATTATTCTTATTTTAAACCTTGTTTGCCGTTAAAGTCAGCGTATTTCGCTTATTGTTGCGTCCCGGTCTTCGAAGATTCACCGAATTCTGGAAAATAACGCGGTTTAAACTGGAGAAGAGAGTTGGATTTTACCGATAATAATAACAGAGGCGAAAGCTTCAACGGCAAAAGGTCGGAAGAAAAGCGCGTTGATGAATGATCAGCGGAACGGACGTTCAATTCCTTTTTTCGAGAACCGGTCTTTTCGTCAAATTGTTATCGGAGTTAGGCCGATAGAAGAAAATGTGGGCGTCGAGGCGCTCGGAAAAATCGACAGACAATAGGTAGGGAATTTTCAGTGAACCGCGAAATCAATGTTTTGGCTCTGGTTAAAGGTGATGAGCGTTATGTTTTTGTCTACAGTGAAGAAACCCGTTCAGAGACGATGCGGACTTTAGGACGTTACGCTTCGAATCCCGAGTTGAATTTCTCTTGGTATGACGCCGCAGTTTTGAGCCAAAAGATGCGCCGTGAATCTCACCGAGAATCCCTGTCGGCCCGCTACGATCAGACTCCGGTTTCGGATCATTTCAATAAATTGAACCGCCAAAATCATTTTTGAGTATTTTTCATTTTCTGAGTTTCGCTGAGAGCACCGGGGTTCCGGTGCTTTTTTTTATTTCTATTCGATTTGTCGGCTATAATCTTATGAGGTTTGTTTTCCTCGATCGACATTGAAAGGAACCGGAAATCGCGGTAAATGAGCGGATTGAAATCACAAATCGCGGAGTTCATTCAATACCTTAGGGTTGAAAAGAACGCTACGCCGATGACGTTGAAAAGTTATGCCGAAGACATGGAAGGGTGGCTTGAGTATACCTATGAACTTCACGACGGCCGACTTCCCCTTTTGGAGAATATTAATTCGCCTGAGATTCGCGGTTATCTGGCGGCGATGAACGAGGTCGATTACGCCAAGTCGACCGCCGCGAGGCGAATGGCGTCTTTACGGAGTTTTTTTCGATTCGCCCAACGTCAGGGCTGGTGTAGCGAGAATCCGGCGGCCTCGGTGAGGAACCCGAAAATCGGTCGCCGCCTTCCTCTCTTTTTATCGACCGACGAAATCAACCGGCTCCTGGCCGCTCCCGATACTACGCGTTGGCAGGGGCTTCGAAACCGAGCGATTTTGGAAGTGGTTTATTCTACCGGTATCCGTGTCGGGGAGCTGGTTGACCTCAATCTGGACGACCTGATCCTCGACGAAGGGATGATTCGCGTTCGGGGAAAAGGGATGAAAGAACGGTACGCTTTTCTGGGACATTATGCCGTCGAGTCGTTGATGGCGTGGCTGAACCAACGGCCGGAGATTCTAAAACGGCGTCCCGATAAGGTGAAAGGGAATCCGGTCTTTCTGGGATCGACCGGGGTGCGGATTACGGCCAGAAGCGTCGAACGAATGGTCGAAAAGTACATCAAAGAGACAGGCCTGAACCGAAAGGTCTCGCCCCACACCCTCCGGCACTCTTTTGCCACCCACCTGCTGAACGCCGGCGCGGATATCCGTTCGATCCAGGAACTCCTGGGGCATAAGAATCTTGTGACAACCCAGATCTACACCCACGTCAGTCTTGAAGCGATGCGCGAGGCGTATGATCGTGCGCATCCGCGGAGTCACGCCGACACGCGCCGCCGAAATGCCGCTTAGTCTTTCGGAAGGATGACGACCGAGGGGGGCGGGAAGTCGGGAATCTGCGTTGCGATGGGGAGCGTGACGGTAAACTGAGTTCGGGAACCGACTTCACTGCTGATGGCGATATGTCCGCCGTGTCCGAAAATGATTTGCCGGACGATCGGAAGTCCGAGACCGGAACCGTCCTTTTTTGTCGAGTAGAATGGCTCAAAAATTCGTGAAAGCGTTTTGCTGTCCATCCCCGAACCGTAGTCGATGACATCGAGGGCGACCCATTTGCTCAGATCGCGCGTACGGACGACCAGCCTGCCGCCGTCTTCTTTCATCGCCTGGATTGCGTTTCGGAGGATGTTAATCACCGCCTGGTGAAACGCGTCCCGATTTAGGCGGACAGTCGGCAGATTGGATGTGATCAACTTGTGGATTTCCACGTGCTTCTCGTCGGCTTCCGGTTTAAAGAGCCGCAGGGTGCGTTCAATCTCTTCGTTGATATCGGCGTTGGTCAGTTCCAGATGCTGGGTTTCCGTTAGACAGAGAAAGTCGTCGAGGAGCTGCTGGAGATGTTTCGAGTCACGCTGAACGGTGTGGATCTTTTTGAGAATCCGGTTCTGGAAAATCGGCTCGGAATCCTTTTCGATTTCCTCGGTCAGTAAACCCATCCTCATCTGAATCGTCGACAACGAGTTTTTCACCCGATGTACCAGGCCTTCGGCCAGGCGGGTGATCTCGTCGAGCTGCCGCCGGAGCGACTCTTCGGTTTCGGATCGGTTTACCGACCTGTCTTTGGACATCTTACCGTTGTTTTCCTTCTTTTTCTTCAAGAATTACCGCTTTGCGGCTCAACTTGACACGGTTCTGGTCGTCGATCGAGATGACCTTGACGTCCATCTCGTCCCCGACCTTGCAGACCGAGTGAATGTCGCCGACATATTCGTCGGAAAGCTCGCTGATATGACAGAGCCCATCTCGACCGGGAAGGATTTCGATGAAGGCGCCGAAATTTTGAATGCTGGCGACGCGGCCGTGGTAGATCTTGCCGACTTCGACATTGGCCGTCAGACGGTTGACTTCGTCAAGGGCGGCCTGCGCGCTCGCTTCGTCGTTCGAAGCGATTGAGACGGTGCCGTCGTTTTCAATTTCGATCGACGCGCCGGTCGCGTCCTGAATGGCGCGGATCGTCTTGCCGCCGGGGCCGATCAGAAGACCGATCTTATCTTGGTCGATGACCGTTCGGTAGAGGCGCGGAGCGTAAGGAGAGATGTCATCGGCCGGGCAGGGGATGACCGAGAGCATCTTGCGGAGGATTCCGATCCGCGCTTCACGCGCCTGCTTTAAGGTCTGCTGAATGATCTCTTTGGTGATTCCGCCGATTTTGAGGTCGAGCTGGATACCGGTGATCCCGTTTTGCGTTCCGGCGACTTTGAAATCCATATCGCCGAAATGGTCTTCATCGCCCATAATGTCGGTGATCGTGATCCAGTCTTCGTCGGATTCTTTGACCAGGCCGATCGAGATACCGGCTACGGGGTTGGCGATCGGAACGCCTGCCGACATCAGGCCGAGCGTGGCGCCGCAGACGGACGCCATCGAACTGGATCCGTTCGATTCGAGAATGTCGCTGATGACGCGGATCGTATAGGGGAACTCTTCGGCTTCGGGAAGAACCGGTTTGACGCTCCGCTCGGCCAGCGCACCGTGACCGTATTCCCGACGGCCCGTCCCGCGGATCGGCTTGCATTCACCCACCGAGTAGGGCGGGAAGTTGTAATCGAGCATAAAACGTTTCGAGTATTCGTCGAAAAGACCGTCTACCCGCTGTTCATCTTTTGCCGTGCCGAGCGTGACGGTGATCAGAGCCTGCGTTTCGCCCCGCTGGAAAACCGCCGAACCGTGAACGCGAGGAAGGACGTTGATCCGACATTCGATCGGACGGACTTCTTTCCGGCCGCGGCCGTCGAGACGTTCCCCTCCCAAGATGATGTCGCGGACAACACGACGTTCGAAGTCGTGGAAGGCGACTTCAAACAGTTCGGGGGTGTAGAGATTTTCTTTTCCGGCCAGGGCGTCTTGCTCGATCTGTTCGGGGGTGGCGACGAGCGCTTCCTTGGCGGCCTCTTTGACCTGAGCACAAGCGTCGGCCCGAGCGATTTTTCCTTCGGTTTTTTTGGCTTTGGTGTAATCTTTGTAGAACTTCTTGTGAATCGCCTTATAGAGCGTTTCCGTCGGGGGAGGCGTAAACTCGACCTTTTCGGGAGCGACCAGACTGACCAGTTCCAGCTGAAGCTTACAAAGTTCTTTGACGTATTCGTGCGCCTTTAAAATGGCGGCGTAGACTTTGGGTTCGGGAAGTTCGCGCGAGAACCCTTCGATCATGAGAACCGAGTCGAGGTTTCCCGAAACAACCATGTCGAGTTCGCTCGATTCGAGCTGTTCAAAGTTCGGGAAGGGGATGAATTCGCCATCGATCAGGCCGAGACGAACCGAGGCGAGCGGACCGTTGAACGGGACGGGGCTCAGCTGAACCGCCGTGGCGCAACCGTTCATCGCGATAATGTCAGGATCGATCGTTTGATCGCAGGCGAAGACCTGAGCCAGAACCTGAACCTCGTTAAAGAACCCTTCCGGAAAGAGGGGGCGCATCGGCCGGTCGATCAGGCGGGAGGTCAGGACCTCTTTCAGACCGGGACGCCCTTCTCGTTTGAGAAAACCGCCCGGAAACTTGCCGGAGGCGGACATTCGTTCACGGTAATCACAAGTCAGGGGAAAGAAATCAGCGCCCGGTTTGCTGGGCGCCGTGGTTACGGTACAAAGAAGAACGGTGTCATCGCATCCGATAAGACAGCTGCCGTGGGCCTGTTTTGCCAATTCACCAGTTTCAATCCAGAAGTTCTTTCCGCCGATGACTTTTTCAACTCGTTGTTTCATTTTTTGACTACTCTTTCTTTCTTCTGCCAACATAAAAATAATAATTTAACCGACACAACGCAGAATCCAAACGGTCGATTCGAGAAACGTCCCGCTCCGCCCGGGGAGCCTTCAAAGAATACGTTCCGAAAACCGATTGTTCGGCCCAACTCGATTCCGAAACGGACGAAAACCGGTACGCGCCGGACGACGGCGCCTTCCGCCGAATCTGCTTCCGACCGGCCCGCGCCGGTCGCGAAAACGACATTTTTCAACTGATGGGGAGAAAAACCAAAAGACACCCTCAGCGATTATCCGGAAAGACCGGAGAATCGAGCCGACGTTGTGATAAGGAATATCGATGGCGACGGAACTTATCCGGGGACGACTCGACGAGTCCGGAACCGGATCCCGCCGACGCTTCGGAAAAGTGTCGGCGGGAGTTGGAGATGAACTACTTACGAATGCCTAGCTTCTTGATGACGGCGGCATAACGTTCAAGATCGAGCCGTTTGAGGTAATCGAGAAGGCTCCGCCGATCGGAAACCATCTGGAGAAGACCGCGCCGAGTGGCGAAATCTTTTTTGTTGGCTTTCATGTGTTCGGTCAGGGCGTTGATCTTTTTGGTAAGAAGGGCAATCTGAACTTCGGGACTACCGGTGTCGCCGGCGCTGCGCTGAAATTCGGTAATGATCGCCTGTTTTTCTTCTTTGGTCATGATCGTCATCTGATAACCTCTTTCTGCTACGATTGCAGTCCGCGCAAAGCGCGTCTGAATCATCGATCTGTTTGGAATGTCTGGTTTATTCCTTCCGTTAAAGTTAAAAAACAATACGACAGTTTTATTTTAGCCTTTATCTGAGGACTGTCAATCCCCGGAGAGGGTGAATCCGACGGATATCCCGGATACGAGAGTTATCCGAGCCCGTTGACAACGTTCCGAGGCGTTCCTTCAAAGAAGGCACGGACGTTGGCGACGGTTTCGGCCATCAGACGAAGCCGTGCTTCACGGGTGGCCCAGGCGTTGTGCGGAGTGATAAAGCAGTTTCGGGCCGAAAGGAGGGGCTCGGTTTCGGCCGGAGGTTCGGCGGTGAGAACGTCCATTCCCGCGCCCGCAAGACGTTCTTCGTTGAGGGCGTCGGCCAGTGCCTGCGGGTCGACGAGGGGACCGCGAGCGGTGTTGATCAGAAAAGCAGATTTTTTCATAGACGCGAGCCGGTCGCGATTGACCATATGCCGGTTTTCGGCGGTCAGCGGGCAGTGGAGCGAGACGACGTCGGAATTGGCGAAAAGTTCATCGAGCGTTACGGCGGTTACCGAACCGATTTTTTCACCCGGCGTCAAACTCCTGCTGTAAGCGATCACGTTCATCCTGAACGCCTCGGCAACCTGCGCGACCCGTTTGCCGATCGCGCCGTAACCGACGATACCGAACGTCTTTCCCGCCAGTTCGACCAGGGGGAGTCCGTAGAAAGTGAAGTCGGGCGCGGCGGTCCAGGTCCCTTCGCGGGTTTTTGACGTAAAGTAACTCAGTGCCGAGGCAAGGTTCAGAAGATGGGCGAAGGTCGATTGTACGACCGATTCGGTACTGTATCCGGGGACATTCGAGACGGGGATACCGCGCCGCCGCGCGGCTTCAACGTCGATCGGATTTACTCCGGTCGCCAGGACGCTGATCAGACGCAGTTCGGGGAGAGAGGCGATTGTTTCGGCGGTGAAGGGGACTTTGTTCGTCAGCGCTACCGCGGCGCCTTCGGCCCGCGAGAGAATTTCATCGGCAGGGGTTCGGTCGTAGACGGTGACCTCACCCAATTCTTCAAGATCTGACCAGGAAAGATCGCCGGGGTTGAGTGTCCATCCGTCAAGCACAACAATTTTTCGGTTCATTTTATCCTCGCTCTCGATTTTCCGGTTTATCGGTTCTCGGCTATTACCCCTCCATTTTAGACTGTCGGAGGGGAGTGTTCCAGCCCCCTCGCGGGGAAAGCGGAAGTTCCGGCGATTTTTTTGAGGACGGGCTACTGGACAATAACTGTTCTAGAAAATATAATCCGCTCTGTTGTTCATTAAGTTCCGGCTTTTGCCCGTCTCCCGGAATTGCCGGAGTGTTTTCCATCTTTCCACGATAAGGGTTCGTAACCATGACGACCTGTTCCCCCTACTTTGATCCTGCCGCCGAAACCATGTCGCAGGACGAGATTCGCGATCTCCAGAACCGAAAGCTCAAAGAGCTTGTCGCTTACATCTACGAAAAAAACGCGATCATGCGCGGTCTGCTCGACGAGGCCGGCGTGGTTCCGGGCGATTTTCGGGGGATCGAGGATGTTCCGAAGCTGCCGATCATTACCAAAGAGACGTTTCGAACCACCTATCCTCTGGGACTCTGTTGTCGGCCGAAGGAAGAACTTCGGGAAATGCATATGTCGAGCGGGTCGACCGGAACTCCGGTGGTGATGGCGTACACGCAAAACGACCTGCGTCAGTGGGCCGACTGTATGGCGCGCTGTTATCGTATGGCCGGCGGATATCCGAGCGACGTGGTCCAGATCACGCCGTCGTTCGGTCTGTTTAACGGCGGATTCGGAATGTATCACGGCGCACGACTGGCCGATCTGTTCGTTATTCCGACCGGTTCGGGGAACACCGAGCGTCAGGTTAAGCTGGCTCGCGATTTCAAAACGAAGATCATTACTGCGGTCGTTTCCTATTCGATTCGGATCGCCGAGGTGATGAATCGGCTTGGAATCGAACTGCCCGATCTGAAAATCGGGATTTTCGGCGCCGAGTCTCTGACCCGGCCGATGACCAAGCGGATTTCGTCGGAACTGAATATCGAAGCGTTCAACATTTACGGGATGACCGAAACCGGCGGCGTCGGTACCCTGGGATGCGACTGCGGAGATCATTCGGGGATTCACGTCTGGGAAGACCAGTATTACCTGGAAGTGGTCGATCCGGTTACGAAGGAGCCGCTCCCCGACGGCGAACTCGGCGAACTGCTGGTTACCTCGCTCACGCGCGAGGCGATTCCGGTGCTCCGGTATAAGACCGGCGACCTGACCCGCATCGTTTCGCGCGAAAAGTGCGCTTGCGGACGAACCCATATCAAGATCGACAATATCGCCGGTCGGACCGACGATATGCTGATTATCAAAGGGGTGAATTTCTTTCCGGCCCAGGTCGAGCAGGCGCTCCTCGAAATTCCGGGCGTCCATCCCCACTATCAGATCGTGATCGAAGAGACCGGAGGGGTGAAGGATATTCGCGTAAACGTCGAGGCCGAAGAGGGCGTGACAGGCTACACCGTCGCCAAACACTTGAAGGAACGGCTCGGCTTCTCGCCGAAAGGAGACGTTTTTAAGCCGGGGACACTTCCGCGACAGGAGGGGAAGGCCGTGCGCGTCGTCTTTAAAAAGAACGACTAACCCCGCTTCTTGATCTCTTTGAGCTTCAATCCGTCCCGATGAACTTTGTAGAACGGGTCGAGGGGAAAGCAACCCGAAATCAAACCGGCGCGCGGCGCGTTGGTACAGTCGCCGAACGTGCGGCATATCTTCTGCCGATTGAGCGGCTTGCCCGCCATGCTGTCGGCGCAGATTTCCGGGTAGGAGAGCGTCATTCGCCCGATCCCGACAAAATCGGCGCCGCCGCCGCGGAGAAGTTCGCCGCCGACCGCCGGGAGAAATTCCTGAAGGTAGGTCATTCCGGAGGCGACGAAGACGGATTCGGGACAGAGGGATTTCATCGTCTGTACCGCGCGGATCTGACGCGCCGCGCCCAGAAGCGGGTCTTCCGGCGGCCGGTATCCGTCGCTGACCGCATAGGCGGCCGGACGCTGAATGTGCGGAACGTAATACGGAGAGCCGAGTGTGGCGCAGATCATTCGTATTCCGAGCGAATAGGCCAATTTGACGAACGCCGCCGGCTCGGTAAAGTCGAAACCGATTCCGGTGCCGTCCCCGCCGAAGGCGTAGAGGTAGGAATTCTCGCGGCCGCATCGCGCCACGGGTTCTCCGACGCCGTCGGGTCCCTTGACGAACGGGATCATATCGCCCAGACTCAGACGCACGGCGATATCGAGTCCCGGAGCGTCTTTTTTGATCCCTTCGACGATTTCGCGAAAGAAACGCGTGCGGTTCTCAAAGGAACCGCCGTATTTTCCCGGACGGGAGCGGGCTGAAAGGAATTCGTGCCCCAGGTAACCGTGGGCGCACTTGATATCGACGAAGTCAAACCCCGCGTCGTAGGCCAGACAGGCCGCTTCGCGGAACTTTTCAACGATCGCTTCGACCTCGCCGTCGGAAAGAACGTTCTTGGCTGTACAGTGAAATTTCAGATCGAGGTAGGGATGCTCGTAAGCAGTACGCGATTCCAAACGGGCGTCGTCGTTCGGTTTGCTGAATCGGCCCGAGTGGGTCAGCTGGAGACCGACCATCGGTCGGTCGCCGTAAAGAGAGACGTGACGGGCGGTCATCTCTTCCCGCAACGCGCCGATCGCTTCGGCCGACTCGCGGGTGATTGTCATCTGGCGAGTGTTCGCTTTTCCTTCTTTCATCACCGCGGCGGCTTCGCAACCGAAAATAAGACTGGCGCCGCTTTCGGCAAACCGGAGCCAACGGCGGCGAGCGGTGGCGCTTGGGGCTCCGTTGGGCAGACAGTCCCATCCTTCCATCGGAAGAATCGCCCAGCGGTTGGTCAGGACGGTCGTTTTGCCGGTGATACCGCTGGTGTATTCAAACGGAGTCTTGAACGGCGCGGGGTCGAGCGCGTTCGCCGCGTCGGGAACGGGAAGATCCGCTCCGATACCGCGGGCGTAAGCGCGAAACTCATCGATGTCGTGAAAGGATGCGATTTTGCGGAACTCGGCCATTATTTGCCCCTTTGTCTTGGAAAAAACGGCGGTTATTTCATCCGGCTTTTGAATTCGTAATGTCCGGAACCGATTTGGAAAATTGTGTAACCCGGAATCGTGCCGATCGAGACGGCGCCCCCCGTCGCGCCGACGGCGCCGTCGGAAGGAACGTAGACGGTCGCTGTGGTGTTGACCGGGGTCGTGACGTTCATATAAAACGTCTTGTTGGCCGTCTGCTTGTGCCAGTCGACGCTGATCTTTCCGGTCGGAGCGTCAAAATGTCCGCGCGCCCAACGGAGCGGCGTGTCGTCGTATTTTGGCGGGTGAATCGTGATCTTTTTAAAGCCGGGCGCTGCGGGATCGGATTGGATTCCGAGCACCGAGTCGATATACCACGAGCCGATGTATAGGAACGAACTGTGGCAGAGGGAGTGGCCCGGGCGTCGGAGTTCCCACGCTTCCCAAATGGTCGTCGCGTCGTTCGCGCGCATAAATCCCCAGCCGGGGTATTCGGTTTGCGACGCCATGGTGTAGATGAGGTCGTCGCGGCCTTCCTGGCGGAGCCAGCGAAAGAGCATCGCCCCGCCGGTGATCCCGACCCCGACGTGCCCGCCGTCCTCGTTCAATATCCGCTCTTCCAACCGTTTTTTGACCCGCGGAAGTTCTTCGACGGGGGGAACTTCCGCAAGAAGCGCTGCCGCTAAAATGGCCGGTCGGCCGCTCCCGTACGATGCGTCTTCCGGATGGAAATACTTTTCGTGTACCGCGCGTTGTCCCTCGTCGGCCAGACGGGTCCAGAGCTGTTCCTTTTCCGTCTCGTCCAGAACGCGGGCGATTTTAGCGGCGGTTCGGAGATTGAAAATGCGGTACATGTTGTTCAGACAGACCGATTCTTCTGTGTCCGGATCGGGGCCGTCGGGAGCGCCCGGCCAGAGCCAGTCGCCGAGGAACGCCCACTGATCGCCGTAACAACGAAGGAGACCGTCACTTACGAAGCTGTTAAAGAAAGCGAGCCAGCGGGTGATCAGCTCGAAGTTGTCCGAAAGGATTTCCTTATCGCCGTAGTAGTTGTAGTAGAACCAGGGAAGCGTGACGACAATGCCGCCCCAGGCCGGCCCGCCGCCGCCCCAATAGGTCGGGGCGGTGTTTGGCAGAACGCCTCGTAGCGCGTCTTCGACCTGGCCCGGATTGATGTTTTCGATGTCGTTGAGCCAACCCCGGAATTCCCCCTGAACGTCTCGCCAGTCTTCCATCCATTTCTTGTAAAACGCCGCGAGTCGGTAGTTGAGCATACCGGTCTCGCACGTGGCGTGGGCGTCCCCGCCGTATCCCATTCGTTCACGCTGGGAACAGTCGACGATGTACCCACCCAACGAGAGATTTTCGTAGGTCCAGAGGGCGGTGTCATAGATCCAGTTTTGCAGATCGTCGGAACATTGGAACGAGGAGGCCGTTTTGAAATCGGTTCGGATCATCCAGCCCCGGAACTGGTCGCGGGTCGGCTCTTTTTTCAAGCCGCGGACGGTGATCCAGCGGCCGGCACTGTAATTGAACCGATTTTTAAAAACGCTATGTCCCGACCGGCCGATCTTGATTCGGCTGAAAAGATTGAACGTCATTTCCATATCGGGATATTCCGAAAAACGGAATTCGATCACATCGCCCGGATTTCCCGTGACGTCAATTTCCATCGAGCCGGTGAAGATCTTTCCCATGTCGATTCGCCACGTGTCTTCGCCGACTTTGGCGATCTCGACGGGCGAAAGGAGCGTCATCGGGCGGTTCACTTCGACTTGCTGGGCCGAGACGGTCAGGTTGGGCGTGTAGACGACGGAGTCGAGCCAGGCGGAGTCGTCGAATGAAATTTGCGCCCAGTCGGTGGTGCTGATATCGCCGTCCTGGTACTCGCCGCCGAATTGGGCGAATTTCCACTGACCCAGGAGCTTGTTTCCGCTCATGGCGCATTTCCACGTCGCGTCGGTGACGAGCCGTTCGACCCCGCGGCTGGTGACGATGTCGCACTGCGCTTTGAAGATCGGGGCGTTCGGGCGCCCTTCGACCTGGTAGTCCTCAAAGATACTCCAGCCGGCACCGAGCCAGACGCCGATCACATTTTTGCCGGGAACAAGGTACGGGGCAATGTTGTAGGTGATGTACCGCGCCCGATGCTTGTGATCGGTCGCGCAGGGGGAAAGAACGGCGTCATCAACTTTGAATCCGTTGATATAGAGTTCGTGATAGCCGACCGAGGCGAGGTGAAAGAGGGCCTTGTCGGGACGCGATTCGAGGTCAATCGATTTTCGGAACCAAGGGTCGAACGGCCGTGCCGAACCGTCTCCGTCGGCGATGTAGTCGAGCCCCGTGCCGATCCATTCGGCGGTCCATTCGGCCGGATCGAGGAGAGCGGTCGTCCATTTGCCGATCGAGCTGGCGGTCGATTCTCCCCCTTTGTTGTCTCGAACACGGACGTTCCAGTAGTAGGTGCTGTCCGACTTGAGAGGAGCGCCGCCGTACTCAATGTTGCGCGTTTGGTCGGATTCGACCCAACCGGAATCCCAGACGATTCCCGAGGCGATTTCGTCGATCAGTGCGGAGTCGGAAGTGCTGACCAGGATCCGATAGGCTGTTTGGTTCCAGTTTTGAAGTTTCGCGCCGTCAGTGGTGAACTTCCAGCTCAAAAGCGGAACGGCAGCGTCGATGCCGACCGGGTCGGTGAGATTTTCACAAGTCAGCTCACTCGGCCGCATCGGGGAGGGTTTGCGCGTTTCGTCGGCTGAAACGAGCCGGACGGCACATACGGTGCCGAGGAAAAAAAATCCGAGAAGATAAAGCAGTAAATGTCTTTGCATGGGGCCCCCTTATGGACTTTGAACGGCATTCGACCGATTTGTTGTTCCCCGATCTTACGGAACGGGCGTATTATATCAGAATCGGGATCATACCGCAAATGCGGTTCGCGCGGCCGTTATGGCCGTCCCCTCTTTAAAATTCGAAGGGAAAGGGGTAAACTCGAGGGGAATAGGCGCCGCCCCTTCCGTTTTGAAATTGGATCACCGAAACGGGCTGGGCGTACTTTCCGATGCCGATTGAAAGAAAAATAACAACGATGCCAAAAAAGACTTTGTCGGTGAAACTCGGTCCCCTGACTCTTCCGAACCCGATTTTGACCGCTTCGGGCACTTTCGGGTACGCCAAAGAGATCGCGGGACTTTACGATCTCTCCTGTCTCGGCGGGATCATTCCCAAGACAATTACTCTCGCTCCCCGGCCGGGGAATCGGCCGCCCCGCACCGTAGAGGTGACAGCCGGGCTTTTGAACGCGATCGGGCTCGATAACGACGGCGTGGACGAGTTTTTAGCAACGAAACTTCCTTGGCTTCGGAGTCTCGGCGCGCCGATTATCGTCAGTTTCGCCGCGAAGAAAATCGAAGAGTGCGATCTGTTTTCCGAAAAGTTCGCCGCGGCCGATGGGATTGCGGCGCTTGAGATGAATGTCAGTTGTCCGAATGTTTCGGGCGGGGTCGATTTCGGAACGAATCCGGCTCTCTGTGAAAAGATCGTCTCTCGGATGAAAACTCGCTGCTCGATTCCCCTGTGCGTAAAACTTTCCCCGAACGTGACCTCGATCACCGACGTGGCGAAAGCGGCCGAGGCGGGGGGGGCCGACATGATCTCGGCAATCAATACTCTCTATGGGTTGGCGGTCGATTGGCGCCGTCGGGTTCCGAGAATCGCGAACGGATATGCCGGGTACAGCGGACCGGCGGTTAAACCGGTCGCTTTGCGTTGCGTCAGTCAGATTTTTCGCGCGGTGAAAATTCCCGTGATCGGGATCGGCGGGATCGAATCGGCCGAAGACGTGATGGAATTCATTGTTGCCGGCGCTTCGGCAGTGGAAGTCGGGACGGCGAATTTCTATCAGCCCGACGCGCCGAAACGGATTTTGGAAGACCTGCCCCGGCTCCTGGACGAGGCGGGAGTTTCGACTCCTGCCGAGCTGGTCGGGACCCTGAAATTCCGCTGAATCGTGCGCGTTCCGCCAACGCGCGGAGGCGTGCGACGCGCTGTAAACAGCAAGATGTGCGGAGAATCCTCCCGCATAATGTTTAAAGGAGTTAACGCGGTCGTTCAGGATAAAAGCGATGAAAATTCTTCCGACGAAAAAGTTTCATACGATCGTTCTCGGTAGCGGGGCGGCCGGATTGGCGGCGGCGGTTCGGCTTCGGGCCGAAGGGGTAGAGGATGTTGCGATTTTAACCGAAGGGGTCCGGTTCGGGACTTCTGTCAATGCCGGCAGTGACAAACAGACCTACTATAAACTCGGGCTCTGCGGTCGTGAGGCGGATTCTCCCCGCGATCTTGCTTTAACATACCTCAAGGGGGGGAGCGCGGATCCGCTCGTCGCGTTGACCGAGGCGGCCGGTTCGACGCGTGCGTTTTTCCATTTGGTCAACCTGGGGGTTCCTTTTCCGCACAACCGTTTCGGGGAGTATGTCGGGTATAAGACTGATCACGATCCGTTGCGCCGAGCGACCAGTTGCGGGCCGTACACGTCGCGCGAAATGTGCCGCGCTCTTTTGCGCCGGGCCAAAACAGACGGGATCCCGATTTTTGAAAACCGGTCGGCGGTGAAACTTACGACATACGCGGCGACCGATGATTCGCGCCGTCTCTGCGGTCTGATCGCGGTCAATACGACCGAAGACGGGTTGGAACCGTATTGTTGCGAAAACCTCGTTTTTGCGGTTGGCGGACCGGGCGGTCTCTACGAAGCGAGTGTCTTTCCCGCGTCGCAGTACGGCGCGATCGGTCTGGCATTGGAGATCGGAGCGGCGGCTGCATCGCTCCCCGAAAGTCAGTTCGGACTCGCTTCGGTTACCGATATTTCGGCGCGCAAGGTCGAGATCGATCCGATCTGCGACCGGCCGAGTTCCTTCCGGTGGAACGTCTCCGGCACCTATATGCAGGTTCTCCCCCGGTTCGTTTCAACGGAGTCGGACGGCAAAAGCGACGCACGGGAATTCCTGCGAGATTATATTAATTCGCTTGGCGCGATCAACAGCTTGGTTTTTCTGAAGGGGTATCAATGGCCGTTTGATTCGCGGAAACTCCCCAGGGGATCGTCGCTTATCGACATGGCGGTTTTTTACGAGACGGCTGTTTTGGGGCGGCGCGTCTTTCTCGACTATCGAACCGATCCGGCGGACTTTTCGTTCGGAGAACTGGAACCGGAAGCGCGGGAATATCTCCGAAAGTCGGGCGCGCTTCTGAAAACTCCCTTGGCGCGTCCGGCGAAAATGAACCCGGGCGCGGTCGCGTTGTATCGGGATCACGGAATCGATCTTGCTGCCGAACCGCTTGAAATTGCCCTTTGCGCCCAACACAACAACGGGGGACTGAAAGGGACCGTGTGGTACGAGTCGGAGAATATTCCTCATCTTTTTCCGGTCGGCGAGGTGAACGGTTCGCACGGCGTGACACGCCCCGGCGGTTCGGCACTCAACGCGGGACAGGTCGGCGCGCAACGCGCGGCGCAGCGGATCGCGCGGCGGTACGGCGGATGGAGCCTTGACGAAACCGCCGCCGAAAAAGCTTTGAAAGAGGATGCCGTCCAGCTCATGGGATATTTGGCGCGTTTGACCGGGCGGATCGGGTACGATTGGCGGCAGGAGCGCGCGTCGTTTCAGCGACAGATGACTCGGTCGGCCGGCCATCTGCGTCGGAAGGAGTCCGTTGAAGAGGCTTTCCGGATTACCGCCGAACGTCGGCGCGCCGAGCGTTCCCTTTTGTCTTCCGATGCGGAAATCCCGGTCGTCGGCATTTCTTCAGCCGAGGCGGCGGAGATTTTTCGAAACCGGCAGCTTCTTGTCGCGCAAGAAGCCTACCTTTCGGCTCTAAATGCCGCCTTCGACGCAGGTTCGCGCGGTTCGGCTCTGGTTCTCGACCCGCAGGGGGAGACGATCCACTCGAAATTTCCCGATTCGTGGCGGATCAAGCCTGAAAATCCCATGTATCGCGAGCAGATCCTTATAACTCGACTTTCCGAAGAGAACGATGCTTTTCAAAGCCGATGGCGGCCGCTTCCCGACTTTCCCGAGACCGACGAATGGTTTGAAAACGTCTGGCGGGATTTTCGCGACGGGGCGGTTTTCGATTGAAGCCGCAAACGTCGTTGCGGGGAATGTACCCGATCCGAATGTTGTTTCGGAGTGAGTGTCCGACTATAATATATCCGGAGAACAATGCTAGGAGGCGAATTCCTTTACCCGATCCCGGTGAGTACGGTTATGTTCAATCGCAGTTGTTTGTTTGGCATGATGATTTCTCTCGGAGTCCTCCTTTTTACGGGGTGCGACCTCTGGGACAAGATGATGGGGAAGAAAGAAGGGGGGGCCGAAGCGAGACGGCCTCCCGTTTCGGTCGAGACGATGCGTCCCCTGCGCCGAGACGTTATCGATTACGAGGAGTTTACCGGCAATACGAACGCGGTGAATTACGTTACACTCCAAGCTCAGGTTTCCGGGATTCTGACGAAATGCGATTTTGCCGAGGGGGCGTTTGTCAAAAAAGACGAAGTCCTGTTTGAAATTGAGCCGGAAGTCTATCAGGCCGCGCTCGATACAGCCATCGGTAACCTCGAAAGCGCGAAAGGGGAATTGACGGTTCTCAGAGCGCGCGAGCCGCAACTTCGGATTGAACTCGACCGGAACGCCAAACTGGTTCAGGCCAACGCGGTTTCGAAATCCGATTACGACGAAGCGAAAGCCGCGCACGACGAATGCTTGGCAAAGATCACCAAGGCCGAAGCCGATATTCTCAAGGCGACCGCCGAGGCGCAGCAAGCGTCGATTAATTTGAAATATACGAAAATCTTTTCCCCGATCGACGGGTATATTTCCCGTAAACTGGTGACCGAGGGGAACCTGATCCAAGATCACAAAACCGAGCTGGCGCAGATCGTCTCGCACGATCCGATCTACGTCTTTTTCTACGTCGATGAGACGACATTTCTGAAGCTGATCGAAAACGCGAAAAGCCAGGTCGCCGTCGGCGAAACTCCGGAAGAATTGAAAATCGAGTTTCGGCTGACCAACGAAAAATCATGGACCGACGAAGCGGGGAACCCGCTTCACGCCGGATCGGTCCGGTATGCGGATCCCCAGATGGACGAATCGTCGGGAACCGTTCTTCTTCGGGCCGTTTGTCCGAATCCTCCGATTAGCGACGGCGGGATCAGCGAGATCATACCGGGAATGATGGTTCATATCCGTATTCCGGTGACCGGCCGCTATTCGGCGCTCCTGGTTCCGGAAGAAGCGTTCGGAACGGAACAGGGAACGCGAATCCTCTATGTCAAAGATGCCGAGGGAAAAGCGCGTGTTCGCCGTCCGGAACTCGGACCTTTGCAGGAAGACAATATGCGTGTGGTTCGCAGCGGAATTGAACCGACCGACGAGGTGATTGTCAGCGGTCTGTTGCGTCTGCGTCCCGACGCCGATGTGGAAGCGAAGGAGACGACGCTCGAAAAACTTCGTCAAGGGATGTAGATTTTCAAGCCGTCCTTTTTTCCCTTTAGTCTTTCGCCCGGAGAGGATTCAGACCATATGTTTGCCCGATTTTTTATTGACCGACCGATTTTCGCGAGCGTGCTGTCGATTCTTATCGTCATTATCGGCGCGATCTCCTACTATCGTTTACCCCAGGCTCAGTATCCGAACGTCGCTCCGCCGACGATTTTTGTGAACGCCCAGTATCCCGGCGCCGACGCTCAGACCCTTTCCGAAACGGTGGCGATTCCGCTCGAAGAGCAGATCAACGGCGTGGAAGATATGCTCTATATGGAATCGGTCTGCACAAACGACGGGATGTGCCGCATCATTGTGACCTTTAAGGTGGGAACCGATCTGAATATGGCCCAGGTTCTGGTGCAGAACCGCGTCGGTGTCGCCACGCCGAAACTTCCCGCCGTAACCCGTTCGCTCGGGGTGACAACCCGAAAACGGAGTCCGACGACGATCCTCTACGTGAACTTTTTTTCGGAGGTCTACGACCAGATCTTTCTGAGCAACTATGTCCGGCTGAACGTGCGCGACGTTATCGCGCGCCTGCCCGGGGTGGGGGATACGTCGATCTACGGGGAAAAGGAGTACAGCATGCGGATCTGGCTCGATCCGGATAAGATGCAGATACGCCGTCTTTCCGCCGAGGATATCGCCGACGCCATTGAAAATCAGAACACTCAGGTCGCCGCCGGTCAGCTGGGACAGCAGCCGCTCGACGATCCGGTCATGTTCCAGTATATTCTCCGAACGCAGGGACGCCTGCCCGACGTGGAGTCGTTCGAAAATATCATCGTCAAGGCGGACGACGAGGGGAGAATCACCCTGTTGAAAGATGTGGCGCGCGTCGAGGTCGGCGCCAAATCGGTCGACGTGGTCAACTTTCTGGATGGGAATCTTTCGACCATCGATTCCCGATATCAGTCCGCGGCGAACGTAAGCGCCGAGAAGGTCTACCGAGCGTTGCCGGGGTGTACGCTCGCCGTTTCGCAGTTGCCAGACGCCAACGCTCTCGACACGGCTCGGGTTGTCAAGGAAAAGATGGTTGAACTTGGGGCGAAGTTTCCCCCCGATGTGAAATACACCATTGTTTTCGACACCACACCGTTTATCGAGGAGTCGATAACCGAGGTGCAGCATACGCTGCGCGACGCGGTGATTCTGGTCGCGCTGGTGGTGCTTCTTTTCCTCCAGTCGTGGCGCGCCGCTCTGATTCCGCTTTTGGCGGTTCCCGTTTCGCTGATCGGAACCTTCGCGGTGATGTCCCTTTTGGGGTTCAGTCTGAACAATCTCTCTCTCTTCGGTCTGGTCTTGGCGATCGGCATCGTCGTCGACGACGCGATCGTGGTGGTCGAAAACGTCGAGAGACACATGAGCGAAGGGCTTTCGGCCAAAGAGGCCGCGCGCCGGGCGATGGACGAAGTTTCGGGCGCCCTGGTGGCGATCGCTCTGGTTCTCTGCTGTGTCTTTGTTCCGTGTGCGTTCCTTTCGGGGGTGACGGGGCAGTTCTTCCGTCAGTTCGCGCTGACGATTGCCATTTCGACGGTGATCTCGGCGTTCAATTCGCTTACTCTTTCGCCGGCCCTTTCGGCCATCCTTCTCAAACCGAAAGGCGAGTCGAAGGGCGTGTTGGCTCGTTTGGGGGATCTGACATTCGGTTCGTTTTTCCGGCTTTTTAATTTTACGTTTAACGCCACGACGGCGGCTTACGTGAAATTGGTCAGAGGGTTCCTCCGTCTGAGTCTGATTGTGGTTTTTCTATACGGCGGGCTTCTCTTTCTGACTTACAAGACTTTCACCAACGTGCCGACCGGATTCATTCCGATCCAGGATCGGGGATATCTGATGATGTTTATCCAGCTCCCTGACGCCTCATCCCTTGATCGAACAAAAGCGGTGATTCGGCAGATTCAGGATCAATGTTACGGGAACGAGGAGAAGGGGATCGAGCCGGTACCGGGAATCCGCACCGTGATTTCGACGGTGGGGATGTCTTTTTTGACGTCGAGCACCTCGCCGAATATGGCGACGCTGACCGTGATTCTCGATTCGTTCGAGGAGCGGAAAAAGTCGGGAATCACCGACGTGATGGTTCAGGAAGAACTGACGCGGCGAATGAACGATAATATCACGATGGCAAGCGTCCGTGTGGTCCGCCCGGCGCCGGTCGACGGGATGGGGTCGTCGAGCGGATTCAAGTTTCAGTTGCAGGATCGCGGGGATATGGGGGTCTATGTTCTTCAGCAGATGGCCGACGAGATGATTGAGGCGGCAAACGCCGACCCGAAACTTCGAAACGTTCTGACGCAGTATCGAGCGAACTCACCGCAGAAGTTTATCACGATCGATCGGAAAAAGGCGATCGCGATGGGAATTCCGGTCGAAGATATCTTCGACGCGTTTCAGACTTATCTCGGTTCAAATTATGTGAACGATCTGACCTACGTCGGGCGTAACTTCCAAGTGAAAGTCCAGGCCGACGGTCCGTTCCGGAGCCATCAGACCGATCTGAACAGAATTCATATCAAGAGCGAACGCGGAGGAATGGTTCCTCTCGGGAGTCTGATCACGATCGGCGATTTTAACGGTCCGCAGTCGGTCAGCCGGTTCAATATGTATCCTTCGGCGGCGATTATCGGCGCCCCCGCCGAAGGAGTCAGCTCGGGGGAAAGCCTGAAAGTGATGGAAGACCTTGCCAAGGAAATGCTTCCAAATACGATGAACTACGAATGGTGCGAGCTGGCCTACTTGGAGAAGAACGCGGGAAACAGCGCGATTCTGACCTTCTTCTTCGCGATCGTCTTTGTGTTTCTCGTTTTGGCGGCGCTCTACGAGTCGTGGACCCTGCCGCTTGCGATTATTATGGTCGTGCCGATGTGCCTGCTCTGTTCGTTGATCGGCGTGATCCTCTGCGACCTCGATATGAACATTTTTACACAGATCGGTTTTTTGGTCCTGATGGGATTGGCGTGTAAAAACGCGATTTTGATCGTCGAGTTTGCCAAAGTCAAAGAAGACGAAGGTCTTTCGCGCTTTGAAGCCGCCTCCGAGGCTTGCCGGATTCGGCTCCGTCCGATCATTATGACATCGCTGGCGTTTATTTTGGGGGTGGTTCCGCTCCTGATTTCGAGCGGTGCGGGGCACGAAATGCGTTTTACCCTTGGCGTGGCGGTCTTCAGCGGAATGATCGGCGTCACCCTCTTTGGGATATTCCTGACCCCCGTCTTCTATTCGGTGATCCGGATGCTTTTCGGACGGAGGAACAGGACGGCGTAATTCATTTAAGGAAAATCGAAAGATGAAATACCGTATTCTGGGACGGACCGGACTTGAAGTGAGCGAAATCGGACTTGGCGGCGAATGGTTGGAGCGGCAAAGCGCCGAGTCAGTCAAGTCGATGATTGACCGCGCGGCGGAGTTTGGAATCAACATTCTCGACTGTTTTATGTCAAATCCAGAGGTGCGTGACCGTATCGGTGCGGCAATCGCGCCGAGACGCGAGAAATGGGTTGTGCAAGGACACCTCTGTTCGGTTTGGGAGAATGGACAGTACGGAAAAAGCCGGGACATGAAAAAGGTCAAGTTCTTTTTCGAAGACCTGCTTCGCCGAATGAAAACCGATTACATCGACGTCGGAATGATCCATTACGTCGATACGCCCGACGAGTACGACGCCGTCGTTCGGGACGGGGTTTTCGACTACGCCCGTCGGCTGAAAGAGGAGGGAAAAATCCGCTATATCGGTTTAAGTTCACATGACGCGCGAACGGCGAAAATGGCGGCGGCCAGCGGTTGGGTCGATGTCATTCTTTTCAGCGTCAATCCCGCGTTCGATCTCCTCCCTTCAAACACCGATATTATGTCGATGTTCGAGGAAGCCGTTTATGCCGATCCGAAGCTTGGGGGCGCTATTCAGCCGGAGAGAGACGATTTTTACCGTTTTTGCGATCGGGAAGGAGTGGCGCTGACCGTGATGAAGTGTTACGGCGGCGGGAATCTGCTCAAGGAGAAGAGTTCACCGTTCGGCGTTGCGCTGACTCCTCTGCAATGTATCCATTACGCGCTGACCCGACCGGCGGTTGCTTCGGTTTTGGCAGGGTTTAGCGAGCCGAAACATATCGACGAGGCGGTCGCTTACGAGACGGCACCCCCGGAATCGTTCGACTACGCTTCGGTACTGGCTTGCGCGCCAAAACATGCCTATTCCGGTCAGTGTCTCTATTGCGGACATTGCGCGCCCTGTCCGGTAAAAATCGACGTGGCGATGGTTAATAAGTTGGCCGATCTGGCGTCGTTTTCAAATGAAATTCCCGGAACGATTCGGGAACATTACAAAGGCCTCGTTCGCCACGCCTCGGATTGCATGGCATGCGGACAGTGTGAAAAACGGTGTCCGTTTGGCGTTCCGGTCGCCGAAAGAATGCGAGCCGCCGCGGCGCGATTCGGCTTATGAACGAAAAAGAGACGCCTTTCCTTTTCGGGAGAGGCGTCTCTTTGGAGTTTTCGATTGATTTCAGTACGGCATTTTGGCGCTGATCCCGCCGGCGGCGGGAAGATATGCGAGTCGGACGTAGTCGGCGACCATCCGGTGAGCGCTGAAACGCCAAGCGAGCGTCGCGATCGAGTTTTTCATGTACTGAACCCAAGTGCGGGGAAGGCCGTATTTGTCGCGGTCGTAATACATCGGGATCACCTGGTGCTCGAGAACGTCCATCAGCGATTCCTGGTCGCGCTGGTCAGTGATCACGTCATAGATGTGGTGAGTTCCGTTTCCGATCGAAAAACCGTTTGTGCCGTCGTAAGCTTCCGCCCACCAGCCGTCGAGAACCGAGAAGTTGAGCGCACCGTTCAGAAGCGCCTTTTGGCCGCTCGTCCCGGACGCTTCGAGGGGACGGCGCGGGTTGTTGAGCCAGACGTCGACACCCTGAACCATATGACGAGCCACGTTGATATCGTAGTTTTCGATGAAAATGACCTTGTTGGCGAACCGTTCGTCGTTGCGGATCTGCGAAATCTCGCGGATCAGGCGTTTTCCCGGTTCGTCGGCGGGATGCGCTTTCCCGGCGAAGACGAACTGAACCGGACGCGCCGGATCGTTCACAATTCGTGCGAGACGGTCGATGTCCTGGAAAAGGAGGGTCGCCCGCTTGTAGGTGGCGAATCGGCGCCCGAAACCGATTGTCAGGGCGTTCGGGTTCAGGACGTGTTTGGCACGTTCGATTTCGTCGAGCGGTGATTCCAGGCGAATCAGTTGCGAGGAGAGACGAGTTCGCACAAAGTTGAGAAGGATCATCTTCAGCGCGTTGTGCGTCTCCCACAATTCGCCGGAATCAATGTTGTAGACCTGTGCCCAGAGGGCCGGATCGATCGATTCTTCGTCCCAGCCGGGAATATGACGTTCAAGAAGAACGCGCATCTGCCAGGCCATCCAGCTGGGGACATGGACTCCATTGGTGATATGTCCGATCGGAATGTTCTCTTCGGGTGTCTGAGGCCAGAGATTGCGCCACATGTGACGGGTCACTTTCCCGTGCAGGGAACTGACCGCGTTGGCATAATGGGCGAGTTTCATTCCGAGAATTGTCATGCAGAACAGTTCGTTCTGGTCGAACGGGTTCTTCCGTCCGAGCGCCATGAGCTGCTCGTGAGTCAATCCCAACTTCTGACGCAGCGGCGCCAGATGTTCGTTGATCAGGTCGCTGCTGAAGTAGTCGTGGCCCGCTTCGACCGGGGTGTGGGTAGTAAAGACCGTCTTTTGGGCAACTTCGCGCGCGGCGTCTTCGAACGTCAGACCGTTGTCTTCCATCAGTTCGCGAATTACCTCGAGAGTGACGAACGCGTTATGCCCCTCGTTCAGGTGGTAGACGCCGGGGGTGATCCCCAGAGCGCGGAGGGCGCGGACCCCGCCGATTCCCGAGACAATTTCCTGACGAATCCGGGTGCGCTTGTCACCCCCATACAGGGTACTGGTTAACTCGCGGTCTTCACTGGAGTTTTCGGGCAGATCGGTGTCGAGCAGGTAAAGAGTCACCCGGCCGACTTGTATCTTTCGGACACGGGCGTAGATCGGGCCGTTGGTCGTCTCGACTTGAATCGTGATTTTGTTACCATCTTTATCGACCGCCGTTTCGAGGGGAACGTACTCGACTTTTGTGTCCACGTACTCTTCCCGCTGCCAACCGTCTTTGTCAAGATACTGACGGAAATATCCCTGGTCGTAGAAAAGCCCGACCGCGACAAGAGGGACTCCCAAACCGCTGGCGCTTTTGATATGGTCACCCGCCAAAATTCCGAGTCCGCCGGAATAGATGGGAACAGACTCATGGAGACCGAATTCGAGCGAGAAGTAGGCGACCGGTTTTGATCCGAGAACGCCGGTATACTGCTGAGACGTAAGGGGACGGGATCGCATATACTCGCGCATCCGGCGGTAGGCTTGGTCGATTCGTGTCTGAAGGACCAAATCAAGCGCGCGGGCCTCTATTTCCTCCGGAGTGAACTGCTTTAAAAGGGCGATCGGGTTGTGACCCAAGTTTCGCCAGAGAACCGGATCGATCGTCTGGAAGATTCCGACGACATCCTGATGCCAAGTCCACCAGATGTTGTGGGCGAGGGCATTGAGCTTTTCGTAGGCGGTTTTCGGCTGATTATCGGCATCCTGAGGGTGATTTCGAGAAATATCAGGGTTCATCATAGGCTCCTGGTTCTAAGGCGATGGTCAAGTTTAAAGTTTTTTCCTGTTTTTCTACGCTTAAGGAAAGGGGACAGCAAACTCTCGACCTTTTCTAAGGCAGAACATAATCATTCCCGGTTACGCCCCCTCGACGAGACCATTTTAACCGGAATTTAAACCTCTGCAAGAAGAACGGAATGTTTTGAAACGGGGGATTGGGTAAATTTTTCCTTTTGTCGGTTTGCCGTCGTTGAGCGAGTCACCCTCTCCGGAGGCGGTCATCCAGATGATAAAACGTTTCATTCCGGTTGCCGGAAGCCGTAAACCGACGATTTTCGGGAAAAACCGGTACCTAAGACAATCGCCCTTTATTTGAAGCCGGTTTTCGGCAAGCTTGTCTCCTCAATTAAAATCAGATATAATTCAGGGGGGAAGAGACCACGAAAAACTTCGCGGCTTTCTTTTTCCGCCGCGGTACACGCCTTGGGGAATACCCGAACTCTTTTGACGGAGAGCAGAGATGAAGTTTCGTTATGCAGGGGCGGCGGCGTTGGTATTGGCCTTGTGCGCCATTGCCATGACGTCGGCGCAAAATTTGTTTCCGACTCCGGTTTTTACCGGGACGGTTCGAACGGGAGAGTACCAAAACCAGCTTCTTCCGGAACCGATTTTTCCAACGCTCGGTTCCGGTTTTATGCCGATCCCGATCTTTAATCCGGGAGTCGGCGGCCGCGTTCAGTGTATGCGGCAGGTTTTTAACAATTCCAGCAGGCATCAAACGGGAGAATATACGATGATGGGGTACCAATCCGCACCTTTCGGACAGACCAACGAGGGGAAAACTGTCACGGCTTATACGCTGACCAACGCCAACGGGTTGAAAGCCGTGATCTTGAATTTCGGCGGGGTTCTTTATTCCATGGAAACCCCTGATCGTGACGGGAAGCTTGACAACATTTCCTGTAATCTGGCCACGGTTGCCGAATATCAGCAGTTTCGTCCTTATTTCGGATCCCTGGTTGGCCGTTTCGGAAACCGGATCGCTCGGGGGAAGTTCACTCTTGACGGGACGGAGTATCAGGTCCCCGTTAATGACGGTGTCAACGCGCTCCACGGGGGGCTTTCCGGCTTTGACCAGAAAATCTGGGATGCCGAACCGTTTATGACCGACAACGGCGTTGGAGTCCGCCTGACCTATACCGCCAAGGACGGGGAAGAAGGGTATCCGGGAAACCTGGCCGTTGAGGTCCGTTATATTCTCTCAAACGACAATGCCCTGACAATTGAGTACGCCGCCACATGCGACAAAGCGACTCCGCTCAACCTGACAAACCACACGTTCTGGAACCTGGGAGGCGCTCAATCAGGCTTGGTTCTCGATCATGTCCTGAAACTCGGCGCCTCACACTATCTGCCGACCGATGACGGGCTGATTCCGACCGGCGAAGTCGCTTCGGTCGAATCGACGCCGCTCGATTTCCGCACTCCCAAGCCGATCGGGCGGGATATCGCTCAGATTACCGATCCGTGGTTCCGCGGCGGTTTTGACCATTGCCTGGTTCTCGACAAGGCGCGGGAGGGGGAACTAAGCTTTTGCGCGTTTGTCGCCGATCCGAAATCGGGGCGGACGATGGAAATTGAAACGACCGAACCGGCCGTTCAGTTTTATTCCGGAAACTGGCTTGACGGCACAACCGGAGTCGGGGATTACAAGTACGAGCAGCACACTGCTTTCTGCCTGGAGGCTCAGCATTACCCGGATTCTCCGAACAAACCGACATTTCCGAATACAATTCTCCATCCCGGTGAAACGTATCGTCAGACGACCGTTCACAAGTTCGGGATTCAGTGATCGGTTTGGGTTCGAGGGAACGATCTATGGTCACCTGTAACGAGTTAACCGCCGCGCTCCGCGCCGCCTGCCCTCTGCCTCTGGCAGAGGAGTGGGATAACGTGGGGCTCTTGCTCGGTCAGACCGAAAAAGAAATTCGTAAGGTGATGACCTGTCTGTCGGTGACTTCTTCGACGGTCGGCGAGGCGGTTCGAGAGGGGGCGGATCTGATTGTTTCGCACCACCCGTTTCCTTTTCGCGCCGAAAAACGCTGGACGAGTGAAACTCCGACCGGTTCGATTCTCCTTTCTCTCATTCGGGGTGGAGTCGCCGTTTACAGCCCGCATACCGCTCACGATTCCGCCTTTTGGGGGGTGAATCGGCAGCTGGCCGACCTGTTCGGTCTTGTCGACGTGGTTCCCCTCCATGAGGGGAACTTGACCGCTTCCCCCGCGATGATTCAGGGGATCGCGCCGGGGAAGGCGCATGTTCTGAACGGTGAGGTCGGCGCCTTTTTGGGGAGCGGTCGTCTCGGGACGTTTCCCAAACCGACGTCCCTTTCGAGCCTGTTGCAATCGGTTCGCGAAAAGTTGCATCAGCCGAACCTGACCTATGTCGGTGATCCGAACCGTATACTCCGGCGTCTGGCAATCGGCTGCGGCGCCGCCGACGATTTTATTACCGAGGCCGCTCGAGCAGGCGCCGACGCTCTCCTGCTGGGCGAGGCGCGTTTTCACGGCGCGCTCCTGGCCGAAGAGTTAGGTCTAACGTTGGTTTTACCGGGACATTACGCGACCGAGCACTTTGCGATGGAAACGATAGCGGGACGCCTGGCCACCCTTTTTCCCGCGCTGACGGTTTGGGTGAGTCGGTGCGAACAGGATCCGATTCGATACTGGCCCGACGCCTCCATTTCCCCCTCAGTTACCCCGGCGGAACCGGCAGGGTGATTTTACGTTGAACAATATGCGGACAATTCGTCGAATGTGCCGGCCCGTGTTGTAGAAACGGCGCAGTCGAGATACGATTTAGGAGTCATGATCGATGGCAAGACCGAAAGCTCAGAAAAATTTTCCGAAACTACATAACGCGACCTGGCCGGGCGTGGTCGGGAAAGGGTCTCCCGATAATCCGGTGATCGAACTGCGGCAGATGCTTGAGCTGACCAAAAACGCCGAGTACGAAGGCGTCCGCTTCGACGGGGTCGACTTGTTCCTGGATCATCCCCACTACGACGTCGAAGGGGGGCACGTCGCGGCCGAAGAGATGGCCGAACTTGTCCGCAGTTATAACCTGGAGATCGGTACCGTCGTCGCGCCGATCTGGAGCGGATCGGCGATCGGTTCGGAAGAAAAACGGAAGCATTTTCTCGATCGGGTGCGGCTCGGTTGTTCGATTGCCAAAGAGTTGCGCGATCTGGGGGTTCGTCCGAACGGATGCGTTCGAATCGATTCTTCGACATCGGTGGCCGAGTGGATGAAAGACCCGGAGGGGAACCAGAAACAGCTGGCCGAAACTTTCGACGCCGCCTGCGACATTGCGAACGAGTACGACGAAGTCCTGGCCGCCGAAGGCGAAATCTGCTGGGGAGGGATGCACAGCTGGAGGCGAATGCTCGAGCTTTTGGAGATGGTTGACCGTCCGCAGACACTTCGATTTCAGGCTGACCTGGCGCATACGCTTCTTTACCTTTTGGGATACAACGCGCCGGAAGACCGTCTTCTTCCCGAACATTTCGACTGGTCCGACACTGCGACGTTCGACGCCGCCTATGCCAAGATGACCGATAAACTTCGTCCCTGGACGGTCGATCTGCATATCGCGCAAAATGACGCCACCGTGTTCGGATCCGGCTCGCACGACAAGACCGGTAGGCACTGCCTTCCGAAAGACCCGAACGGAAAACTTGATATCGTGAAGTACGCCGGTTTTTGGCTCAAAGACGAAGACGGCCTCCTTAAAATGTTTAACCATATCTGTTGGGACGGCTGTATGTTCCCGAACGACGTGATGCTCAAACAGGAGACCTGGAACGACGTTCTCGAAATGATGGTGAAGGTACGGCAGGAATACGGCTGGAAGTAATCCCCTTAGGAAGAAAGGAACCGACCTATGAACGCGAATGAGACCGCGGTCATCTTCATTGAATTTCAAAATGATTTTTGTCATCCGAACGGTCTTCTCTATGATACCGTGAAGTCGGAATTGTCCCGTCTGGGAACCGTGGCCAACGCGCAGCGTCTTCTGAACGGTGTCCGGCGTGCGGGATGCAAAGTGATTCATTCACCCTTTACCCTAGACCGCGCTTGGAGTGAAAACTGTCAGGTGGAAGGGCTTTTGAAAGGGATTTACGACGGAGGCTTTTTTGCGCCGGGCGGCTGGGGACACGAGATTATCGACGAACTCCGTCCGATCGAGGGAGAGGTCGTTATTGAGGGGAAACGTTCCCTCAGCGCGTTTTCGCACACCAATCTGGCGGAGATTCTCCGGTTTGCCGGGATTAAAAATCTGATCGTGACCGGCCAATTGACGAATGTTTGCGCCCAGGCGACGGCGTGGAGCGCCTATGACCTGGGGTTCCGAGTCCGAATGATCACCGAGGCATGCGCTTCGGCTTCCCGTGAAATTCACGAGTATGTGACAAGCCAGATCGCACCGATATTCGGCGAGGTGCCGACGGTCGATTCGTTTCTCGCTTCGCTCGGCTGAGGGTATCCGTATTTCGGATTAATTCCCCGGCGAGTCTGTTTTTAGGTTTAACCGAAGTTTGCGGGCGGAACTGTTTGCCCGCATCAAGAGATCGGTTCGGCACAAAACACTTGAATCGGATTACTTTTTCTCTTATAATTCCGTCATCAGATTTAATCCGTTTCGTTTTATGGCCCCCTTTACTCATAAGAGGTGAGTGATGTCGAACCTGTTTCTGTTGGCGCAATCTGTTTCCGATACCGCGGTAGAGGGAACACGCGGTTATTGTGCCGACATTGTCGTCTTTGTCCTGTTCCTTTTGGCCGTCATTTTCACCGCTTTTTCGGTCAGCCGCAAATCGAACACGGGAAGCGAATCGTATTTTCTGGCCGGACGCGGACTTTCGTGGTGGCTGATCGGCGTCTCGCTTATCGCCGCCAATATCTCGGCGGAACAGTTCATCGGAATGTCGGGGAACGCCTCGGACTATATCGGAATGGCCGTCGCCAGTTACGAGTGGATTGCCGCTCTTTCGCTGGTTATCGTCGCGTTCTTCTTCCTGCCGCGTTTTCTACGGGCCGGAATTTATACAATCCCCGAATACCTCGAAAACCGTTTCAGTAAAGGGGCTCGTACGATCATGTCGCTGATGATGGTGATCATGCTCATCGCCGTCAACTTTACCGCCGTGACCTACGCCGGGGCGAAATATTTTGACGTCGTCTTTTCCGAGTTCCGTGTCGCAAGCGGCATTTTTGCCGGCGACCCGGTCAATCTTACCACTCTCAGCTGGTTCATTGGGATTCTGGCTGCGGCCTATGTTTTTGCCGGCGGTCTGAAAGCGTGCGCCTGGGCCGATCTTCTCCAGGGGTCGGCTCTCATTGTCGGCGGGGCGATCGTTCTTTATTTTGCCCTGCATACCTTAGGTCAGGCGGATCCGCAGACTCTCACTCCCGCTCCCATGCACGCTGCTGAGTTTTCTGGGAATCTGGATTCCTTGTCCGATCACGGTGCCATTGAGCGATTCCGTGAGCTTAACCTCGGGAAACTTAGGATGAATCTGCCGTCGTCCGATAAGTTTCTTCCGATTACGGCGCTCCTTCTGGGAATCTGGATCCCGAACCTTTACTACTGGGGACTGAACCAGTATATCATTCAAAGAACGCTCGGTTCGAAGAGTTTGGCCGAGGGGCAGAAGGGGCTCGTATTCGCGGCGGTCATGAAACTGATCATTCCGTTCATTATCGTCTTTCCGGGAATCATCGCCTACAATCTCTATTACGGTGATATGAAACAGAGTGCCGCTGAAAATGCCGCCGCCGAAATGACACGCCTTCAGCAGATTCGAAGTGGCGAAGACACCACCCTCGCCGACGAGGCGCTCTTTTCGTTTACCGACGAGTTTGGTGAGAGGAATCCCGAAAAAGCACGAGAAATGCTACTGGCCAACGCGGCGATTATCGAGGTTGAACTTGACGAAACCGAGGACGATTTGGGGGATATGCACGAGGATTTTAAGGCGAAGCTTCTCGAAAAGGACAGGACTGATCCTTCTTTCGATTACAGTTTCAACCCCAACGTGGCTTTCTGCGACTACGACGCGGCGTTTCCTCTCCTGGTAAAGAAACTCGTTCCGCGCGGCGGGTTCAAAGGTTTCCTTCTCGCCGCGCTTCTTGGCGCAATTATCAGTTCGGTCGCCGCCATGCTCAATGCCGCCTCGACCATCTTCACCATGGATATCTACAGGGAGTATTTCGGCAAACGGGCTTCCGACCGGCATCTTGTTTCCGTCGGCCGCATGGCGGTTGTTGTCTTTGTCATTGTCGGCTGCTGGCTCGCTCCGCAGCTGGCGAATCCCCGTTTCGGCGGAATTTTCAAATTTATCCAGGAGTTCCAGGGGTATATTTCCCCCGGTATTCTTGCGGCGTTCGCTATCGGATTCTGCGTGAAGCGGGCCCCTTCGATTTGCGGCGTGGTATCGCTCCTACTTTGCCCGGTCATTTACGGCTGTCTGCACGTCTTTGTGCCGAGCCTCGATTTCTTGAACCGAATGGTGGTTACCTTCTTTGCCATCATTGTACTTGACTTGGTCATCACCGTTCTCTCTCCGCGCAAAGAGGCATTTGCCCTCGAGGCAAAGACGACGCTCAATCTTTCGTTCTCGAAGATTGCGGTCGTTATCGGAATTTTAGTGGTGATCACCACCATTTGTCTGTATGCCTTATTCTGGGATTACAGTACTCCGATGTTCGACTGAACCGCTTTGGGAGGAGACCAATAGATGAGAGAAATGAGGAGTCTTGTCCTGATTACCGTCATTTTTCTATTTCTGGCGTTGCTGCCATGTCTCGCTCAAGACGAGGCGAAGCCGGAACTGACGATTATGCGTTACAATCATCCCGGTCTCCTCGACGATCTGGCGGTCGGCCTTTGGAGCTGGCCGATTCCGGCCGACTTTAATCGCGACGGCCGACTCGATCTGATCGTCAGTAGCGAATGCGTTCCGTATAACGGCGTTTTTCGCTTTGAGAGTCTTCCGATAACTTCCGAACTGCCGGGATGTGGGACACCGCCCGAATCCCCGGTTCCCGTTCCGAACGCCGCGATGCCGGTCTTTAAACCGGCGGGTAAACCGGTCAGCCGTGCCGACAGGAACCTTGTGCCAAGCTGGATCGACGGATCGCTTCGTGTTTTATCCCGCGGGAAACGGTATCCCGAATTTGCCGAAACGGGGATGAACCGGCCCGAACCGATTCCGGGGCTGACGGAATTGCCTCCCGACGGACGGGCGAATATGTGGAAGCATGTCGATTTCAACGGCGACGGCCGAACCGATCTTGTTGCCGGTGTTGACGACTGGACCAAGTACGGATGGGACAACGCTTATGATTCCGCGGGAATTTGGCAGAACCCGCAGGCATCGGGTTGGGTCTACGTGATGATCAACAACGGGACCGAAGATAACCCGATTTATGAAAAGCCTTATCGTTTGCAGACGGTTGACGGAAAGGAGATTGAAACCTACGCCTGGCCGAGCCCGAACTTCGCCGATTTTGACCGCGACGGGGATTTTGATCTTTTCTGCGGCGAGTTTATTGAGCATTTTACCTATTTTGAGAATATCGGTACGGCGGAAGAACCGCTCTACGCCCCCGGAGTTCCGGTTCTTTTTGAGGATGGGACATTCGCCAGCGAAAATCTCTGTATGCCGACTCCGGTTCTCTTCGACTGGACCGGCAACGGATTTCCCGACATTATCGCAGGGAACGAAGACGGGCGGGTTTCTTTTTTTGAGAATACCGGCAAGTTTATGAAGGTGACCTCCGGGGAAGGGGCTTGGTCCACGCCGGTTTCTGTTCCTCTTTTCAAACGTCCTCTCTATTTCCAACAGGAGGCGGACGAGCTGAAGGCCTCGTCGCTGGCAACGCCCTGTTGTGCCGATATCGACGGGGACGGCTCCGTCGATATCGTGACCGGAACGACGGAAGGAACGATCCTCTTTTTCAAGAACCTTTCGTCTCCCGGCGAGGAGTTTCCGACATGGGCGCGGCCGATCTATCTGAAAGCACGCGGTAAAGACGGGGACGAGGTTTTTCGGATCACGGCCGGGATCAGCGGTTCAATTCAAGGGCCGATCGAACGAAAATACGGCTATACGGCCGTTTCGGTGACTGATTGGGACGCGGACGGTCTTCCGGACGTCCTCGTCAATTCGATTTTAGGAAAAGTGGTCTGGCTTCGGAATATCGGCAGCGCGACCGAACCGGCTTTCGACACGCCGCGTCGAATCGAGGTGGAATGGGAAGGTTCGCAGCCCCGTCTAGAGTGGGGGTGGATGACTCCCGAAAACGATACGTTTCCCGTCTGTCGGCCGCCGGAAGTTTTTCCGAGCGAGCCTGGAAAAGCTTTGCTGACTCAGTGGCGGACCACTCCGCTGGCCTATGATTGGACGGGGGACGGGTTGGCGGATCTTTCGATGCTCGATACTGAAGGTTATTTCGTCCTCTTTGAACGGTACCGCGATGAAAAAGGCGATCTGAAGCTCAAATCGCCGCGCCGGGCGTTTATGGATCAGGAGGGTGTTCCGCTCCGGCTGAACCCCAATAAAGCGGGAGCGAGCGGTCGGCGGAAAATCAGCGTGACCGATTGGGACGGGGACGGACTCCCCGATCTTTTGGTCAATACACGCAATGCCGGGCTTCTTCGTTGTCTCAAAGTTGAAGGGGAGGACTGGTACTTTGAGAATATGGGGGATCTGAGTTCGACAATCTTGGCGGGTCATTCCAGCAGCCCGACAACCGCCGATTTTAATGCCGACGGCCGTCCCGATCTGGTCCTCGGCGCCGAAGACGGTCGGTTTTATTATCTGGAAAACAGCACAAAACGCTGAATGCTCCGTTACGGGGATTTTATTTAAAATTTTTTCCTGTATAATGACTGGAAGGAGATTATATGGAGATCGCGGTTTGGGTTTCGGCCTGCCGCTAAAAATCTGTTCCGTCTGTTCCTTGAAAGAGGTCAGGCGTGGGCCGCGTCACTTTACCCGACGGTTTCAAACAATGAAAACGCAAGAAAATTCCGCTATTGATCTCGGAAAACCAACGATCATCGTTCCGAAAGAACCGAAGAACACCATTGCTCCTGAAATTGCCGACGACGCCGATATGAAATCTTTTCGGCGCAAATGGGCGATCATCAATATGGTGATCGATTCCGAAGACGGATATACCATTGAAGAGCTTGCCGCCCATTTTGGCGTGAGTCCCCGTACGATCCGCCGTGATTTAGGAATATTCGACGTGGTTTTCAACGGGTTTGACTCCACGCTTGAAAAGTGGGGTAAACGACGTTTCACCATGGAGGGAATTCCGATCGGAAGCGATCACGGTAGCGAATCGCGAGGGTTGAATCGGGAAGAGTTGGTCTCTTTTTGCGTGGCGCAACGGCTAATGGGGCCTTTGCGCGGAACAGCGTTCGGCGACAATATGCGTTCGGGTTGCGATAAAATGCGCCACTGCCTCAGAAAGGAGACTCTCGAACGGGTCGACCGTCTTGTCTCGATGTTTTGCCGTCCGGAATTCAAACGCCCGGCCAATAACCGTTCCGGCCGGTTTATCAATACGATCGTTTCGGGTCTGTACCACGGACGCGGTTTGAAGATTTTGTATTATAGCGTCGAATTGGAACGGCGGAAGGTTTATACCGTTATCCCGGTCAGGTTGCTTTATAACGACGGGTTTATCTATCTGGTCGCCTACAAGTACAAAGACGTCGCCGATTCGAATAATGATAATCCGCGTCCGTACCTCTGGAAACTGAGTCGGATTCACGGGGTGAAATTGACGGCGATTCAGTTCCGTCATCCCGAAAACTTCGAGTTCGACAATTATTTCAGCGGGATTTTTTCACTCGACCAAAGCCATCAGGACCAGATTACGGTTAAGGTGCGCTTTCATCGTAAGGTTGTTCCCTATCTGAACGAGCTGAACTTGAAATGGGTCAAAAAACCCGAACCGGTTGACGAAGAGAAAGAATTCTATGTCGGACGACTGAGCGCCGAGCCGGAAGCATTTGTGAGGTGGATATTGAGTTTCGGCGAGAGCGCCGAAGTACTTGAGCCTCGAGAGATATGCAATCGAGTCAAGGACGAACTTCGGGCAATCTGCAGGAATTGCCACTCTTGATCACGCGTTTGAAAGCACCGTTATAAAACCGGCTCACCCGAGAGAAATTTCGAGTGAGTCGGTTTTTACATTGATCCGATTACATTTAGGACAGAAGAATTCCGCGTTCTTTGAGATAGGCGATGACCTTGTCGGCGAGCTCTTCCGCCGACTTGTTGGCGCCGTCGAGAACCAACTCGGGATTGAGCGGAGCCTCGTAGGGGTCGTCAATCCCGGTGAATCCTTTCATTTCGCCTGCGCGAGCCTTTTTATAGAGTCCTTTCGGGTCGCGAGCTTCGCAGACTTCGAGCGGTGTGTCGACGAAGATTTCGATGAAATCGTTTTCCGTCATTGTTTTGCGGACTCGGTCGCGGTCGATTCGGTACGGACTGATGAACGCGGTCAGGGCGATCGTTCCCGATTCGGCGAAGAGCTTGGCAACCGCGCCGATTCGACGGATGTTCTCTTCGCGGTCTTCCGCAGAGAATCCGAGCCCGAATCGTTTCGAGAATTCCTCACTATGTTCTTCGGAGAGTATTTTCGGCGAGGCGTTCAGACCGTGGCGGACATTGTCGCCGTCGAGGACGAAGCTTTTCTTCCCGAGCCGAAAGAGTTTATGGTCAACGATATTGGCAATTGTACTTTTACCGCTGGCGCTCAGACCGGTAAACCAGACGATGCATCCTTTGTTTTTATTTGCGGCTTCCCGTTCGTTTCGCGGAACGGCAAACTGATGCCAATAAACCTCAACGTTGTTCGTGTCAGCCATCGTTTAAAATCCTTTCCTTTTTGGTTTTCCGAATCGAAACGATAGATTCGGATGAAACTCGCTGTTTTACCCAGCAGTAGACATTATCGTTTATTTTGCCATTTTTCTTTTCTCTTCCGCGGCACTCTCTCGGGAATAAATCGGAAGGAGGTCGAACGGATCGGCCGGGGCAGCTGTCGCCGCCGCCTTGGCAACTCCGTCGGCCGTCGGGATGCCGAATGGTTCAGGGAGGAATGCCGATATTTGTTCCGGCGTCGTTTTCAGCCGCCGCGAGGCGAGGGGAGATCCGGCGTAAAGGAGGGGAAAGACTTCTTTCGATGAGCCTTTCACCCGCCGATTTAGCCAGTCGGCAAGCGGTTCGAGCCGAAACGACGGATCTTGCGGAATCGGACGCGGTTGACCGAGTCGAATCAGAAAGTCCCGCGAGACAACGTCTCCCCTTTGCGCGTTCAGGGCGATAGTGACCATGACGGCTTCGCGTTTCAGAATTTCGGCGTAAAGTGGGTTTCCGGCGGAATTTTGAAGAAAATCGGGGAGATCGGCGGCAATGGTCCAGGCCGCGGCTTCGAGCGAGTCGACCCCGTAGAGAGCCGCACCGCATGCCCATGCGAGAACTTTGCCCGTCGCCACCCCTACTCGAAGACCGGTAAAGGAGCCGGGACCGATCGCTACCGCAATCCCGTTCAAGTCCGTGGGAGACCACCCCTGCGACTTTAAGATTTTGTCGATTGCCGGGACGAGAGACTGCGCGCTCCGCTGATCGGGGCGAAGGAGCTCACAGGCCAGGAGTTCCCCTTTATCAGCGCAGGCAACGCTCCCTTGTAATCCGGTTGTTTCGATCGCTAAGAGTTTCGTCAATTTGCTCAGCTCTTCCTATTTCTATTTTTTTTATTTATATTATACTAACAGCTGTTTATTTACAAGTTCGATCGCAACCATAGGAACGATTTTTAAGCGAGAGGCGCTTGGTGAAACAGGCAATTATCAGCGATATTCACAGTAATCTTGAGGCGTTTCAGGCGGTTCTTGCCGACATGGACGCTCAGGGGGTCGAGGAGGTTTACTGTCTCGGCGATCTGATCGGGTACGGCCCCAATCCCAAAGAGTGCGTTGACCTGGCAATGAAGCCGGAGACGAAGGTTAAGGTCTGCATTATGGGAAATCACGATTACGCCGCGGTTTATGAGCCGAGCGGTTTTAACTCGGTGGCCGAACAAGCGATCTACTGGACCCGATCGCAGTTGGAAGAGGCGCGGGATCGAAAAAAGGAAGAGCGGCTCGATTTTGTCAGCGGTCAGCTCAAACGAGCGTATCGAGAGGGAGATTTTCTTTTCGTTCACGGATCGCCGAAGAACCCGACCTGCGAATATGTTTTTAAAGAAGACGTTCGCGACAGTAAAATGGAAAAGCTATTCGGTTTGGTTCCGCGGTGCTGTTTTATGGGACATACTCATGTCCCCGGGGTCTTTACCTGCGAACATACGCCCGATACGGTCTTCCCGTACGATTTCCTTTCTCTCGACCAGCTCCCGAATTATCAGTATAAGATTGGTACCGATAAAGTGATGGTCAACGTCGGTTCAGTCGGTCAGCCGCGAGATCATGATCCGCGTGCCTGTTACGCCCTTTTGCATGACGGCGAACTTCTTGAATTTCGCCGTATCCCCTACGATATCGACAAGACATTTGAGAAGATCATTAAGATTCCCGAGCTTGACGATTTTCTCGGCGAAAGGTTAAAGCAGGGACGCTGATTTTTATGATCGGTCGATTGTCGCGACCGATGAGGGCCGACGAGCCGACCGTGGATTATCGTTCCGGCACGACGCCGGTTTTCTTTCCGTTTGAAAGTGACATTTATGGCATTACCGAAGCTTCCTCAATATTCAACACCCCCTTCCGTCCCGCGTACGGGCTCGTCTTCATCCGGCGAATCTCGCCAGGGGGGCGGCTGTTTCAATATCTTACTGATGTTCTGCCTGGCGTGGGCAGTGATCGCCTTGTTTACAAAAAAGAAGGAACCGAGTCCGGTTCCGGAAGAAAATCTGCCTCAGACGGTTCAGATTCAGCCGAAGGGGGAGGAATATCTGGCGGCGATCGCAGAGACTCTTTCACCCGATTTGAGGGAAGAGGCGCAACGGAAGATAGGCCCGCAATTCGTCACCCTGGGGAGTCTCGATCCGAACAGTCCGTATCGTATGCTTGTGACGATCTCAAATCGCGGCGCGGCGGTAACCCGCGTTGAAATGAACGAAAAGGGGTTCCGGGACTGTGCCGATGCTTCGGGATATCTCGGGCAGATCGTTGCCGACGAGACCGTCGCCGCCAACGAGATCCTTTCGGGACTTCCGGGGCTCGGGATTCAGACGGTCGGCGCCGGGACGCCCGCCGCCGCCGCGGGTTTGAAACCGGGGGATCGAATCGTTTCAATCGACCTTTCCGAGACCGAATCGGCCGGCGGAGTCGTTGAAATTGCCGCGTTTGAGGATCTGCGCGACGCCCTTTTGAAAACAAAGCCGGACGAACTCGTCAAACTCGGCATTCTGAGAGCCGACACCGTTTCGGCCGCTGAAGGCGATGTTCCGGAAGCGGAATCGGTGGCGGTCACGCTCGGCGAAGCCCCCTTACAGGTGATTCGTCCGATGGGAGTGATCGCTAATTACGGCGATTATGTCAATATGGTTGGTCTGCAGGGTGTCAGCCGGGATTACTCGAACGATGCGTATGATGTTTTCAGTGAAAAAGAATTCCGCCGCCGCCCGAATACCGACGCGAGTTCGTTCCTGATGACTCTGGCTACCTACGACGACAAGGAAACCCTGCCGTGGCCCGTTTATCGCGAAGGAGACCGAAAGACAACGGTCGGCCGTAATTCGATCCTTGACAACGAGCTTCCATTCTACGCTTTTACCGAAGACGGAACGCTGATCCCTTCGGCCGAAGCTGGGATGCGTGCGGGTGACTGGGAATACGTCGCCGACGAGTCGAACGAATCGACTGCCGTATTTCGGAAAGTCCTTCCCGGACATCGTCTTGAAGCTCGAAAAGTCTTTTCGCTCAGCTCTTTGGAATCCGCCGATACCGAAAATAAAAAACGGGGCGGGAGAGATTTTGGCTTGAACCTAACCGTCGAGTTGCGTAACCTCGATACCGAAAAACATACCGTTTCGTATTTTCTGGACGGACCGACGTCGCTTCCGGTCGAGGGGCTTTGGTACTCGATGGGTCGCAAAACCGGTCCGGGATGGGGAACCTACGGTCTGCACGACGTCATTTTAAAGCTGGGCGGAAATAACTTCAGCGTCTTCAAATGTACCGATATCGCGCTTGAAAAAAAGGAGAACAGCCGTCCGAGCGATCCTGTTTCCATTGACTTTATCGGAGTCGATTCGCAATACTTTGAGGCGACGATGATTCCCGAGGCACGGGACGGACAGACGCCGTTGTTTGAGTACCTTCCGTTACGCGTCGGTGCCCGTCTTGCCGGAAAAGAGACCTTCACGAATACTTCGTTCCGTCTTAAAAGCGGCGAAAAGGAACTCGCGCCCGCGGGTCAGAACGGCGACACGGCATCCGAAAGTTACACCGTCTTTATCGGTCCAAAACGCCCCGCCGACTTGAAATCATACGGACTTGGCGAGACGCTCGTCTACGGCTGGTTCTGGTTCGTTTCGAAACCGCTCGCCTGGATTCTGGAATTCTTCCGCCACTACATGGTCTTTAATTACGGGCTGGCGATTATTTTACTGACGATCCTGGTGCGTCTTTGTATGTTTCCGATCAGTATCAAGATGGTGGCCAGCTCGCTTCGAATGCAGAAACTTCAGCCGCAGATTAGCGCACTTCAGGCAAAATACAAAGACGACGCGAACGCGCTCATGAAAGCTCAGCGCGAGCTCTGGAAAAAGAACAAAGTCAACCCTCTGGGCAGTTGTTTGCCGGTGTTCCTTCAGATTCCCGTTTTTTGCGGACTCTACAAGGTTCTGAACCTGGACGTCAACCTGTATGGCGCGCCGCTGATCAGCGAAAAGGTGCGTTGGTGCTCGAATCTGGCGGCGCCCGATATGCTTCTGAACTGGAGCGATTTCTGGAATTCGCACGGGTGGACGTCGTTCAATTTGGGTATGGGAATCTTTTCGTTGGGCCCTTACCTGAACCTTCTTCCTCTTCTGACCGTAGCTCTCTTCCTGGTGCAGCAGGCGATTCTTTCACCGCCGGTTACCGGTCGTACTCCCGAAGAGATTCAGCAGCAGAAGATGATGCGCTTTATGATGAAAGTCATGATGGTCATGATGGGCTTCATGTTCTTTAAAGTTCCGTGCGGGCTCTGCATCTACTTCATTACCAGCGCGCTCTGGGGGATTCTTGAACGCCGTTTCCTGCCGAAACGAGATCAGGAAATCGTCACCGACGACGGAACCGCTGTCATCGACGTGACGCCGGCTCCGGCTTCCGACGCCGAAAAGTTGGGTAAGCCGCACAACGCGCGCCGTAATCGCCGAACGAATACATCCGCCGAACCGGAGAAGAAAGGTTGGCGCGCGAAATGGCAGGAGATCCTCGAAAAGACAAAAGAACAGCAGAAGCTCGCCAAAGCGGAACTTGAAAAGCGGAAAAAAGCCGCAGACCGCCAGAACTACAATAAGAAGAACAAAAAACGCAAGTAAATTTACAGGTTCCATTCCTTTCTGAACCTAACTAAGGGGATTCCGATATGAAAACACGCCGAATGATTCGTATTACCGCCTTGCTTCTTGCCATTCTGACAGCGGGTGCGGTTGGAGCTCAGGAATCGGTTTCCGAAGCGGTTAAGCCGTTCGTCGACCGAGGTGTTTTTCCCGGTCTGGTTTCGGTGACCGCCGATAAGGACGGGCATCTAACGGCCGAATCGGTCGGCTGGTCCGATATCGAAAGCTCCGAACCGATGACGATGGACAGTGTCTTTTGGATTGCCTCGATGACCAAAGGGGTCGTTGGCGCCGGACTCTTGATCCTTGTTGACGAAGGGCTCGTCGACCTCGACGCATCCGTCGAGACCTACCTGCCCGAATTCGCCAATATCCGGGTCGCGGAACCGAGCGAAAACGGCGTTCTGGTCCTCCGTTCCCCGAAGACGAAACTGACGGTTCGGCAAGTGATGTGTCATATGGGCGGGCTGCGTTTTATTACTCCGGCGATGGAGCGGTACGGAATCGACGTCTTTCCGGCGCGCGCGTTGGCGACTTCGATGGTCGACGTTCCTCTTTTCGCCGATCCCGGCACGCAGTTCAGTTACAGCAATCTGGGTATCGACGTCGGCGCGGCGATCATCGAAGCGGTGACCGGGTTCCCGTTCGAAGAGTTTCTGAAAAAACGAATTTTTGATCCTTTACAGATGTACGACACTTCGTTCTGGCTTACCGATGAGCAGAATGCACGTCTCGTCACCCCTTATAAGGTTCTGGACGACCGTTGCATTCCCGACACCACCAACAATCTCGCCTATCCGTTTACCGATCGTCAGCACCGGTTTGCCGAAGGGGGCGGCGGTCTCTTTTCGACCCCGCGCGACATCATTAAGTTCTACCAAATGATTGCCGGAAAAGGTCAGTACCGCGGAAAACGAATCCTTTCGGAGGAAGCGGTTCAGACGATGGCAACGAAACAGACTCCCAACGGTATCGACGATCCCTATTCGGTCGGCATGTGGACCGACGGCGAATGGATATGGCATGGCGGCGCGCTTGGCACCGAAGGGCGCGCGAATATCAAAACGGGGGAAGCGCGAATCTACATGGTTCAACTAACCAGTTCGGTTGACCCGAAAATCAAAGAGGCGTGGACCGCGGTTTGCAACGCCCGTGCCGCGAAGTAGTGTCGGAGCGACTCCGTGACAGGCTGGCTCGTCGTTAACGCCTTTTTGCATTCAATAAAATTTGAGGAGATCTACGCCCGGCTGATCCGGGCGTTTTCCTTGCGTGGGGGAGTGCTGTTGCGTAAAAGTAACGCCGAACTCGTTTCTGCCCTTGGCGCTTCGGTTTTGAATCGACCCGATTTTGTTCTCTTTTGGGACAAGGATATTCCCCTGGCGTATCGGTTGGAAAACGCCGGGATTCCTCTTTTCAATCGGCCAAAAGGAATCGAGTTGTGTGATGATAAGGCTCTGACCGCGCTGGCTTTGGAACGTGCGGGGATTCCGCACCCGAAGACGATCGTCGCTCCGTTGAAATTCAATTCCGGTCCCTACGGAGACGATACTTTTTTGGATTCGGTTGTCGAACAGCTGGGGGTTCCGTTGGTGATGAAGGAACGGGTTGGTTCATTCGGTGCCCAGGTGTATTTGCTTCACTCGCTTGAAGAAGTTCGTACCGTTCTGCGCGCGCATCCTAACGCCGCCTGGATTTTTCAGGAGTTTATCAAGACAAGTTTCGGACGGGACGTTAGGGTTCAGACTCTTGGCGACAGGATCGTCGCCGCAACGGCGCGTTTCGGGGCGCCGGGAAATTTTCGCTCTAACGTAACCGCCGGCGGACGGATGGAGCCTCTAAATCTTTCCCCGGCGTTTCAGAGGATCGCGCTTGATGCAGCGCGTGTACTGGCGCTCGATTTTGCCGGAATCGATCTCATGTATGGGGAAGGGGAGACGCCGATTGTTTGTGAAGTGAACTCGAACGCCCACTTTGTGAATCTGGATAACGCGCTGGGTATTTCGTTTGAGGAAATGCTGGCCGACTATATTCTTAAAGAGACGCGGTACCGCGATTCCGATAAGGTGTGATGGACGTTTGGATCCTCTATAATCATTCCCGTCTGGCGGTCAATCGCTGGTTTGCCGAACGCCTCTGTGGCGCGTTCCGTGAACGAGGAGCGCAAGCTCGGTTGGTTCTCGCCGATTCGCCCGGCGAATTTCCCCCCGATCTTCCCGACATTGTCGTAAACCGGAGCGCCGATTCCGAAATGGCCGCGAGGCTCGAAGAGGAGGGCACAAGGGTTTGGAACAACGCCGAAATATCTCGAATCTGTAACGACAAGTACCTGACCTACCGAACGATGGAAGAGGCGGGGGTCGCTTCGATTCCGAACCGTCTGGTAACGGCGAAAGATATCGAAACGATTTCCGGCCTGTTTCCCGCGGTTTTAAAGTCACGTGACGGGCATGGGGGAACCGAAGTTTTTTTGGTACGCGACCGAAAGGATTTGATCGAGGCGTTTACCGCAATTGGTAAACCGACGGCGGTTTTCCAACGTGCGGCGTCGGACCTGGGGAAAGATTTGCGCGTCTACGTACTTGGGAAGGAGATTATCGCCGCGATGTTTCGACATTCCGAGACCGACTTTCGGAGTAATTTTTGTCTCGGGGGTCATGCCGAACGGTGCGAGACGATACCGCCGGAAATCGTCCGACAAGTCGACCGGATCACCGAACGATTCCGTTTCGGTTTGGCAGGGATCGACTTCATCTTCGACCGGGGTAAACCTGTCTTTAATGAAATAGAGGACGCGGTCGGCACGCGGATGCTCTATGCGAAGACCGATCTGGATATCGCAGTATCACTGGCTGAGCATGTGTTAAAATATGCCGATTGAACAAAACGGGATGATATAAACGGAACGCACTCTTCTCTCTCTTCCCCTTGCGATACCGCTCTTTGCTGGTATAATATGGCGGAGACGTCGGCGTAGCGCCTCCCGCATCGGGTCAACAGTGCGCGGGCCGATCCAGGCGCCCGTAGCTCAACTGGATAGAGCATCGGTCTTCGGAACCGAGGGTTGGGGGTTCGAATCCCTCCGGGCGTGCTTGATGGGGTGGGGAGGATTGTTCTAGGTGCTTATTTTTAGGGGTCTTGCGAAATTTTGGTATCTTTGGGGACGGTGAAAAGTCCGCTCAAATACCCCTGATTCCGCTCAGGAACGGTCGGAAAAAGTACCAATTTTCGGCAATTCCGGATTTTGGTACTTTCGGTCGGAAAAACGGCCCTTTTTCGGGGCGGGTTGGGGGTTCGGACCCTCAAGGCTTAGGGACGCCGCGGCTTCGTAATCTTCACGGCGGACCATCAGGTAATGACTTTCCGCCACTTCCGGAGTGTGTCCGAGCCACGCTGCTACGACGTGCGCCGGAAACCGCTGGAGCAGTTCCGTCGCCCGGCTCGCCCGAAGATTGTTGAAAACCCGCTCCCACGGACAGAGCCCCGCGTGGAAAATGATCCGCGTCATCTGAATTCGCAAGTTCATCCGGTTGCGTTGACGCGACAGGACGAACTCGGCGCCCTCCTCAGACTGTTCCCACGAACGGGAAAGTTCCTGTTCAAGCTCCGGAAAGAGCGGAATCAGCCGGAACCCCTTGCCGTAGCGTTCCGTCTTCGGCGAATGGACCAAGAGCGTTTTCTTTTCCCAGTTCACGTCGATCCAGCGGACGCGGCTCGTTTCGGAGTCACATCGCAGACCGCCGATCCGGCACAACGCGATCAGCGTTCGCCAGTCCTGGTCGGGACAGGCGTCCAGAAGCGCGCTGTACATTTCCGGCGTGACGTAAAAGCCGCGCGCCGGGTTCCGCTGCGAGTCGCGCGGAACCTCGTTCCACGGATTCGACGCCGCCAGATTCTCCTTTACCGCGAAATTCCACCACTGACGGAGATTTTTCACGTGACCGGAGACGGTTGCCGGCGCCTTGCCGGTACCGAGAAGATAGCGCCGAAACTCCAGCGCGCGCTCGACCGTTACGCCCGCGGCGCGTTCGTCCGGATCGAAGAAGTCGCAAACCCGTTTGAACGTCGTCTCGTGATTTTGCAGCGTCGATTCCTTCCGGTCGAACGGATAAGCGAGCCAGCTGCCGTAGAGCTGGCGGATCGTGATCTCGGTGGCGTCCCGGTCCTGGGGCGTCAAGAGATCGGCGCGTTCCAATCGTCGGCGCAAATCGTCCGTCAGCGAATCGAGCCACGCCGAAAGCTGTTTCGACGGCGGCGAACCGGTCTCGATGCAGTCGGCGATCCGCTGCACGAAGACGGCGATCTCCTCGACCTGTTGCTTCCGGTATTTCCGGCCGAACGAAATGACGCGCAAGCGGCCTCCGAGCGAGAACCGGACCTTGTGCGCGGTGCCGTTTTTCTCTTTTGTACTTATGACAAACGCCATAATGCTTTCCCTGCCTTTCTAAAAATGCTGGCGTTTGACGGCGCCATCATTTTATCCGGCCGGCCCGATCGGGTCAATCGCCAGCGTCGGATACCGAGTTTGCGATCCAAGAGTTCAGAGCGGCGCGCGAAAAGAGGTATTTCCGCCCGAGACGCCGGCCGGGAACCGTTCCCGAATCGACCTGGGCGCGGAGCCATTTGGTCGAGACGCCGAGGAACTCCGCCGCCTCGGCGAGGTTGAGGGTTTCGGCGGGGCGCAGCGGGCGCGTGTTCATCGGGCGCGCGTAGCGGAGCGGGGCGTTGCCGGTGCGGTACTTAATCAGTGTCATTGTCGTTTTCCTTTCCGGGTTCGGGGTGCAAATGCTCCCATTTCGCTTTTTTGAGTCGGCGGATGTATTCGAGCCGGGCGCGTTCGGCGGGCGAAAGGTGAAAATCGTCGGTTTCCGGAAACGACGGTTCCGCCTGAATCGCGGGGGAGAGCATTCCGCCGCGTCCGACGAAGATTCCCTCCTTTTGAAGGTGGCTGCGGACCGCCTTTTCGGGAAGCCCGATCAGCCGGGCGATTTTGGCGACGCCCAGCCCTTTTCCGCCGAGTTCGAGCATTAAGGACTTCTGCTCCTCGGTCGGTTCGGCGGGAACCGGGTGGGCGAGCTTCCGGCCGTTCCGCTCGGCGATGGCGCGGACGGTGTAATACCCGCGGCCGGAGACGCGGAGGATTTCGCCGACGGTCTTCCCCTGGTCGATCAGGTAGAGGATGTGGCGCTCCTCCCGCGGCGTGACCTTATTGCTGCCGGGCGCCGGCCTGCGCCGGGAGCGGTTCGGGCTCTTCTTGTCCTTTTTGTTCCTGCGTGTCAATCTCTTCCTCTTCGCCGCGAATCTGTATCAGGCATCTTCCGGTTGTGTAATCCTTCTTGATTTCGCCGGCGGCGATGAGCGTGTCGAGGATGTCCTCGCGCTCGATCTTCTTGAACCGGGACCAGCGGTGCGTGAACTTGCTGAGCGTGACGGAATCGCCCGGCTGCTGCGCGAACCACGCACTGACCTTCTTCACGTTCGCCTCGTAGGAGTTCTCCGCGACATACTGACGGATCCAGCGGCGGAACTGCGCCAGCAGAAACCGGATCACGTCCACGGCGGCGCGGACGCAGTCGGCGTCGATCGCGAGCTTCTCCTCGTCGGGCCCGAACTTGCTACATGCGTGGAGCAGGCAGAGCTTGTGGCAGTTCTCGGCGGCGCGCGAGTAGAACTCGCGGAGCTCCTTTTCGGGAAGGTCGGCGTCGTCGAGTTCGCGGATGAACGCCGCCATCAGCGTTTCGGCTTCCGGCGTGTAGCGGACCGTGAGCGGGTCGGGCGGGTTGTTCTCTTTCGTCGCGGCGTTCGAGTCGGGGCGGCGGAAATTGCGCCACGCGCGGACCGTTTCGGCCAACGCCGGCGGAATGGTGAAGTCGATTTCGTCGTTTAGGCCGCGCTCGATCCGCATTGGCTTCTCCTCCCCCTCGAAAAGGAGGCAGCGCGGAATGAACCCGTTGGAAATCAGGTTCCAGTTAAGCGCGTCGAAAAAATCGTCCGGGTTGGTGGTGTCGTAGAGGCAGAAATGCGGCTGGCTGACGCTTTTGGCCGTGTTTTTGACCGCCTCGCTGGCGCAAATGCGGGGCGTGTAGTGCGTGTCGTTCGCCGAGGAGTAGAGGATCAGCTCCTCGTCGATGATTCCGGCGACGTAGTTCCCCGCGCGCGGGCTGACCATCGCTTTGAGCATCCGGCCCCCTTCGTCCTGCACCGCCATCACCTGCCCGTCGTGCAGCACGTGGTTCGCCAGCGCCTGTTTCGATTCGTAGCGTTCGGGGCAGGTCGAGCCGAACTCGGCGTATGCGGCGTGAATTTTCCGGCAGACGCGGCGCGCCGCCTCCTTGCCCGTTCCCGCGCCGCTGATCCCCCAGACGTAGATGTTCGGACGGACGTTCGACGGGGTCCGGACCCGCCGCGCGCAGAGGTAGCTCATCGCCACCAGTGCGCCGGCGTAGGCGAGAACCGGCTGATCCTTGATCGACACGGCGCGCGTGAAATCCATGATCGCGCCGAGTGTCCCTCCGCATTGTAGCGCCGACGCAGGGAACGCCTTTTTCGTTTCCGCTGGCTTTCTGGGACGTCTCTGTCGGGGAGGGTGCGTTTCGGCGCTGTTCGCTCCGCTCGCGGGCGGTTTTGCTCCGGTTTCGTGCGGTTTTGTGCCGATTGCGGAGGGCATGACGGCGCGGATTCGGCGGGCGGCTTCAGCGCAATCCCCGCCCGTCTCGAACGCCGCCATCAGCTGCAGCGGCGTGTAGGTCCCGTCGCCGATCAGCGGCGGTGCGTTTGTCGAAAAGCACTTGAACAGGCGCGTATCCTTATAAAGCGATCCGCTGATCCCGTCGGCTTTGCCCGGCCGGCGCCATTGCTCGAACTGATCGGTTTCGCAGACTTTCGTCCATCCGTGCTTGGCCAGGAGTTTCGGCGAATAGTCCTGTTCCCGCGCCCAGACGGATGGATCGTCGGACGCCGGACCCGCGGGACGCGCCGCCAAAAGACGGTTCACGCCCGAAACCGGCTTCGGCTCCGACGTCTTTTGAGGCGATTCGTCGAACGAACGGCAGATTTCAAGGATCTTTTCGCGTTCGGCGGCGGTGATCGTCGGCGGTTCGGTCCAGTCGCCCTGAATCAGCGTGTAGCCGGGGGACGGCGCGATCAGACAGATCCCCCCCTCGCCGCGCGTTTCGATCCCGACCGGGTAGATCGCGCCGTCGGGCTGAATCTGATACTGTTTTTTCTGGAATGAAACCGTCGAACTTCCAGTCTTTCCGACATCGACCTTTTTTATCGCCAGCTTCTGATTCCCCGCGACCGGCCCTTCGCACCGGTAGGCGAGATGGTAGCCGCCGGAGGGTGAGCGCTCGACGACGAGCCGCGCGGTCCAGTCGGCGCCGAACTCGGCGTCGAGCTTTTCGCGCGCGGGAGCGTATAATTCGCCCTCAAGGTCGAAATCGACGATTTCAAGGTTTCCGGAGACCGCGCCGGCGACCAGACAGAGCGCGTCGCCACGGCGGAACGAATCCGGGTCCGCATTCGGCCGCGTCTGGTAGATCTTCCACGACCCGACGGGACATTTCCGCGCCGCGTACGCGGGGAGCGCGTTCAGACCCGCGGCGAGATACGACGCGCCGGCGGCGGCAATTTCGGTCGTTGCGGTCGTTGCCATTTTTCGGAATCCCTTCTAAAAAACGTCTTCGTCGGCGGCGGGATCGTAGGGCGTGAACTCGACGCCGAGCCGGTCGAACTCCGGTTTCCGGCGCCGGTATTCGTCCGGTTCCAAGTAGAGCCGAAGCGTGCCGCACGTGTCGCAAATCACCGAGTAGCCGTCGATTTCCGGATCGTAGAAATACCGGCACGCCAGCTCGCCGCAGTCGCACGCGGGGAGGAACAGACCCGGCTTGTAGTCGGCAGGGATCGGCGTCGTCGACGTGACGCGAACCAACTCCGGCCATCGGCTGGACGCCGTCGCCGGGCGATAGGAGATTTCGAGCGCTTCGGACGCCGCGCCGCGTTCGAGGTGATACACCGCCTCGGCGGCGGTTTTCGGGCATTCGCGCATCGACGTGCGCTGCGCCCACCATTCCTCGGCGTGCCGGCGGCCCCACGTCCCCGCGGGCTTCTCGAAATGGAGAAATTCCGACACTTTTTCGTCCGACTCGGTCCGGTACTGCACCCAGACCATAGGCGGCGCGTCGGGATCGTTCTTTTTGTGATGAAGCCAGTAGCGCGTCTCGACGACCGGCTCGGAAAAGACCGCGCGGTCGGAGAGCCGGTTCCCGCCCGACAGGCTCGGCGCGTCTGTTTCGGCGTGTTCCTCGACGTTCGATTCGACGGGGAACCGGCACCCGCAGTGCCAGCAGAACAGGTTCCGCGGCGCGTTCAGTTCGCGGCATTCGGGACAGGGGAAGAAGTTCGACTCGTCCCGCCACGTGTAGCCGCAGTTCGGACATTCGAGCTCGGACTGCGGAACGGCGGTCGAGCATTTCGGACATTTTTTCACTTTCGGCGCACCGGGATCTCCGTTTTTCCGCGTTTTTTTCTCCGGCTTGATCGCGTCGACCGGGCCGTGCCGGAGAATATTCCCGCCGTAATCGAGGACCAGACAGTCGGTCTTGCCGGGACAGATCCGGAACCCGCGCCCGACCATCTGGTAATAGAGGCCCGGCGACATCGTCGGGCGGAGCAGGACGACCGCGTCGACGTTCGCCGCGTCGAATCCGGTCGTGAGCACGCCGCAGTTGACGAGGTATTTCAGCGGCTCCGCTTTGTCGACGAGCAGATTTTTCTTGCCCGACTCGCCCGCGCGGAACCGGTCGATCAGCTCGGCGCGGCGCGCGGCGGCCGTATTGCCGAACACCGAGTCGGCGGATTCGTCCGTTCGGCGCCGGATCTCGTCGAGAACCGCTTTGCCGACCTTGACCGTATTGACGAAAATCAATACGCTCCGGCGCGCGGCGCAGAACGTGAGCATTTCGGCGACCGCCTTTTGCACGTTCGCCGGCGCGGCGTAGACCGAATCGACGTCTTCGTCCTTGAACTCGCCCCGCTCGACCCGCATTTTGGCAAAATCGGCGTTGAAATCGGGAATCTTCGTCACCAGCGGCGACAGGAACCCCTGATCGATCAGCTCCTTGACGGAAACGGAATAAATGATCTCGTTAAGAAACCCGTCTTCGGAACAGACGGGCCCAGAGGCGAGCCGGTAAGGCGTCGCCGTGAACCCGATGATCGTCAGGTCCGGATTGCACGATTTGAGGTCGGCGAAGAGTGTCTGATACATCCCGCCTTTACGTTCCTGTTCCGGGGGGATAAGGTGGCATTCGTCAACGATCACGAAATCGATCTGGCCGAACGCGCTGATCCGCGTGCCGTATTTATACGCGGACTGGATCCCCGCGATCAGCGCCTGACCTTCGAACTCGCGCCGGCGCAGCCCTGCCGAGAGAACGCCGAACTTCACGTCCGGCGCCCAGACAGCCATCTTGGCGGCAGTCTGCTCCAAAAGCTCCTTGCGGTGCGCCAGGATCAGCACGCGATATCCTGAGGCGACGAGTTCGCCTGTGAGCGTGGCGATGACCGGCGTCTTGCCGCCGCCGGTCGGGATTTCGACGCACGGGTTCCGTGTGTCCTTTCCGATGAAGTCGGCCAGCGCGTCGATCGCCGCCCGCTGGTAGTAGCGTAATTCCATTTTTATCCTTGCTTTTTCGGAGTCTTCCTTGGAGGGAGAAAATCCAGTGTGACGGGTGGGAACCCGAGCCACTCGGCGCGGTCCGGGCTCCGTGTAAAATCGACGATCGTCAGGCCGCCGCGAACCGGGCGGCATTTCTGAACTGTCATTTCCGTCACGCACTTGTCGTCCGGCCAAAAATCGCAGTCGGTCAGCGCGTCGAAAAGCGTTTTGGAACGGTTATCCACGTCGATCTCGCGCCAGTTCGGCGGAAAAAGATGGATGGTGACCCGGCAGAACGGCCACGGCAGAACCAGCCCGCCGGGGAGACGGCGGCACTGAACGAGGACCGCCGCAGCCACGTCCCGTTTCGTCCGTTCGTAAGCGTCCGACAGGACCCACCGGCTCCCGAACGTGCGCCACGCGCGATTGGTGGAGCAGGGGAGGCCGGAAAAATGGATCCGTATCCGGGACGGCTCGGACGGGGCCTCGAACGGCGCTGACGTCACCACGGCACCTCGTTTGTGTGTTCGGCGTCGGGAAGGGCTTCGGCGGGAGCGGCGGGACGCGCGGCTTTGACGAACCGGCGCGTTTCGGCGGTTGCGGGGGCAGTCTGCGCGGCGTGTTCGGCCGGCGACGCGATAATGTCCGTGAACTTCCCCGGTGCGAACGTCATGCGTTTTGCCTTCTCGACCCGGACCTCTTCGGTTTCCTTGTCGACGGTCTGCCGGTCGTATTCCTCCTGTACGAGGTGCGCGACGAACGGATGCCCCTGGAGCTGCTGCGTGCTGGTCAGCTTCGACACGCCGCAGACCTGCGCGATCCGCGCGAAAAACGCGCGCGTGCGGTCTTCCATCCACGAGTCGGCCGAGTTACGGCAACGGGAACAGAGCCAGGTCGAGATGGTCTTGCCGGCGTGTTCCCCTTCGGCGACCGTGAACGTGAAATTCTGCCCCATCTTGTCCCCTTTGCGGGTCAACTTCTCTTCCGTCTCGGCGGTGAGGGCGAGTTTATACCAGCCGTTCGGAAACACGGCGGCGAGACCGCCGAATCCCAGGTCGGTGTTGATGTCGTTCGGGTTTTCGTTATTGAAAATCATTTGTGTTTGCTCCTTAAACTGATTGTGTTAAGTAAAATTTTTAGGATGTTTTTTTAGTAAAGGTGTTTTTGGTCCAGTCCGACCACGGGTCGGCGGGAGGTTCCGCCGGTTTTGCCGGTTTCGGCGCGGGAGCGGTCCGGAGCCAGTCGGCGATCTTCCGCCCCGTCTCTTCGGTGATCAGAAACGGGTCGTCGTCGAGGAAAAGGCCCGTCCGGTCCTTGTCGGTCATCGCCAGGTGCGATCGTGCGATGTCGAAGACGATAGAAAATTCGTATTCGACCCCCTCGCGCGCGACCGGCGCCATCCCGACCTTGCGCGGAACCTGCTTGCCGTCCTGGTCGTCGAGGACGTACGCCGACTTCGAGCGGAAACAGCAGATCACGTGGATCGGCGCGTGCAGCAGCGAGCTGATCACCGTCTTCCACTTCTCGCCCGCGTCCTGCCAGTGCGTAAACGAGTTTCCGCCCGTCTTGTCGAGCTTGACCTTGTAGCTCAAAACGCCTTCCCAGATGTGGGACGCGGAGTCGACGATCAGGCAGTCGTAACCCGCGCGGACGCCGGCGGAAATCGATTCCTCAAAGACTTTCGCGCGGTAGTCCTCGATGTCGTCGACGTCGAAGTCGAACGCGCTGGCGTAGATCGACGCGGAATGGTTTTCGGTGTCGATCACGGCGATCCGGCCGGACGGGCCGACCAGCCCGCGGGCGAGCCGGAGCGCCGAATACGTCTTGCCCGAGCCGGAAACGCCGGTCAGGCCGATTTTGACAGGGACGCGGTCCCGGCTGGCGTGTGTGAATGCCATCTATTTCACCTCCTTATTCGGAACGGGTTTTCCCTTTAAGTAAATGTTCGGCGTGTGGTCGAGCAGCTCGGTCCGGAGCACTTTCACCTCGCCAGGCGCGGAGATCCGGACCTTGAGACGGTGCCGGCACTCGCCGGCGATTTCGACGAAAATCTCCTCTCCGCCGGGGAGGGTCAGGACGAACGATTCGCCGGGATAGCGTGTGATGCAGAGCATTGTGAATCCTTTCGACAAAAAACGGTTCCTGTTAAACTTCGAGCGCGTGATCCTCGGACGCCGCGTCGTGCAGTGCGAGCCACAATACGCAGTAGCCCGCCAGATCGCGGACGGTGTCGGCGAGCGATTCGCCGACCCGGTCCGTTTCGCCCGCGTTGAGCGCGGCGATCCGGGCGACTTTGTCCGACATCCGGACGAGGATCGCCAACTTCGGCGTGATCGCGGGAACGAGGATCGGGCGTTCCTCCGCGCTCCGGCCGTAGTTCGCGTGCTTGGCGACGAGAAGTTTTTCGAGCCGCGCACACTGGGCGGAAAATTTGAGCGTCGGTCATTTCTTTGCTCCCTTCTTCGCGGGCTTGGCGGCGGGCTTCCCGGTTTTCTTTGCGGATTTCTTCGCCGCGGGTTTTGCTTTCGCGGCTGCCGTTTTGGCTGCCGGTTTCGGCTCGGCCTTTTTCGGCAGTTCGCACGGCACGTCCTGACCCTGAACCGCCGCTTCGAGCCACGCATAGGCGACTTTCGTCAGCGTCGTCTGCGCGGTGTTCTCGCCGAGAACTTCACGGACCGCCACGCGCAGTACCGTCATGAGCGCCACATACGCCTTGCCGCACGGGATCCAGTTTTCGTTCCGCGCGGCGTTTACCAGCGCGCGGACCTGTTTCAAAAGTGAGTTCGTCATGTCGTTCCTTTCGTTGAACGGTGTGTAAATTTAATGACTCGTCTGTGTTTCCCAGAGACCGATTTTCCGTGCCGCAAGCACCGGCGGACGTGTTCCAGCCGTTCGCGGTGCTGCGGCTTGAGTTGGAAATTGTCGCCGTAATCCGGCGCGTCCGCGGGAGGGAACCAGATCTCGTCGTCTTCCGGATCGTATATCCGGTTTTTTTGCGGTTTCGGCCAGAGCCCCGCCGTGCGACAGACCGCCTTGGCGAAATGGATTGTCAGTCCCGACTCTTGCACGATCACGCGCCACGGTTCGCCGGCGCGCGCCAAGTCGAGGACCTTCTCCCGCGTCTCCGCGGGAAATTCGGGGGCGCAGTAACCGCGTTTCGCGCAGTAGCGGCTGACCGTTCCGGGCCCCACGCCGAGCGCCTCGCCGATTTCGACGTAACTTGCGCCGCAGCTCCGCATTCGTCTGACCGTTTCGTCGTGCGCGTCGAGACGGCTCGCGAACGGACGGCGCTTGCGCGGGTCTTGCGAAATCCCGTGATCGTAACGGTACCGCCGTATCGTCTGTTCCGACAGCCCCGTCGACTCGGCGATCTCGGAGTTCGTCTTGCCGGCGGCGGCCAGAGCCTCGATCTTCGCGGCGTTCCCCGCCGTCGTCGGCTTCCCGTCTCTCCGGCGCGGGATCCCGTTTTTCGCAAGCACTGCGTTGATCGTGTCGTCGCAACAGCCGACCGTCCGCTTGATCTCACGATAGGTTTTCCCCGCCGTGAAGAGCTCCAGAATCACCGGTTCCAGCGCCGGCGTCACCCACGGCCGGCGGCTCATTCGACGGGCTCCTCTTTCTGGTTCTTCTCGCGTTCGCGCGCCATCGCTTCAATCGTCCCGCGGATAGATTCCTTGACGAAATGCTCTGCCTCGCCGCCGAGCGCGCCCGGCCTAATGCTCATCAGCGCCAGCCCCGCGGTCAGTGCTTCCAAGCCGCCTTTAACTTTAATCGTCATATTGATCGCTTCCAGTGCGTCGGCGATCCGATTCAGTGCTTTTGTGTCGTCGAGATTAACGGTCATTGTTGTTCCTCTTCTTCCTTATCTTTTTGTCCTTCCGTACGGGCGCCGAGCATTTCTTTGATTTCGTTTTTGATCTCATCGTATTTCGCCAAACCGAGCGCCTCTTTCATCTGATTGAGCGCCGCTTCACGAATAGATTTCGCGGTTTCCGTTGCCTTCCTCGACATGACAAACGACGGGCCGAGCAGAACCGTCCAGGTGCCGTGCAGACCTGCCGCGCCGGGGAGGATCATACCGTCGATCATCCATTCGCTCACTTCCGGGGTTTTGCAATACAGGGCGATCAGCTCCCGCGCCGATTCCCGGAACCGTTCGCGCGCCTTGCGAATCTTCTTTTCATACTTCTTCTGTTCTTTCGGTGTCATTGTCATTTGAATGTCCTTTCTCGTTGAATTGTTCCTTGTTCTCGGTCTTTTTACCGGTCAGCTCGCGAACCAGTTCGTCGATCCTCCTGTTCAGCGCCCGGTTCTCGGCATGCAGTACAGCGAGGTCCGCTCTAATATCTTCGATCTGTCGCCACATAACTCACCTCACTCTCAGGGTCCAGAACGACCCGCTGCAGCCGACGCCGAGCGTGCGGCCGGTGCCGAGGATGATCGCGCGGTGGCCGCTCGACCCGAGCCAGAGATTGACGACCGCCTCCGGAGAGCGGACACCCTGCGCGATGCACTCGCGGCCGCCGCCGTAGTAGGCGTGTGTCAGGCCGCCGCCGGAGGCCATCCACGCGCTGTGCCGGTCGCACCCGGAACAGAGCGATTCGTCGAGCTCCAGCGCGGGAAGTCCGGCCGCTTTGCGGCGGACGTTCACGAGTTCCGCCACGCGAAGACAGAACGGTTTGAACTCGACGAGCTGAGGCGCTTCGTCGGCGGGAATCGGTTCGTCGGGTTCCTCGGCGACCGACGCGGGGGCTTCCCCGCCCGGTTCCGCTTTCTTCGTCACAGAACACTTCCCCCCAGCGCACGGCGACTGCCAGTAATACCCGCCGACCCAGGGCGACCAGACGCCCCAGCCGCGCGAACAGTTTCCGCCGACGCACTGCGCGCTGGCCGATGAGCAGCCGCCGATCAGTGCAGCGGCAAGAATTAACAGACTGAACATCAATGTTCGTTTCATGATTTGTCCTCCGTCAAATATTGATACTTTCGCAACCCAGCCTCCGCGTTCACCACCGCGTCGCGGAGTCTGTTATACTTGTATTCGTTGCTTCCCCCTTGCCACCGGGCACGGATAGCAAGGTCCAGCCCGCTCTTGTCGAGCCCCAGGCCAGGATCGTCCGTGTCGAGTTCCTCGATCCGGTCACGCAGTTCAACCGCTTTGCGGTAAATCAGCGTGACTTCTTCTTGACTTCGTTGCGCGGTCATTTATCGCTCCTCTCTACGCTGAAAAGTTCGCGTGCCCATTCCTGTATTTCCTGCAATTCCGTCACGGCTCCTCCGTTAAGATATTCAAGGAACGCACTGGCTGAATCAAATTCCGACATTGTGCGTCCTCCGTGCACTCGTGTAAAAGGCGCCGTCTCCCCGCGGGGGAACGCCCCCCGATCAGTGGCCGTTTCGGGGAGACGGCGAAGGCTTCCGGCGGGAGTCGAACCCGCCTGAACAGGACTGGTGTGTGATGTCAACGGTCTCTGTCTGTCCCAGAAAGCCCAGGGTCGGCACGCAGCGCTCTACATGCCGGAGCACCCTCCCGGTTCGAAAACACGCATCACCGTGCTAACCAGGTTCACGATGCCGCCGAAGCGGCGAAGACCGCGCCACGGAATCGAACCGTGGCGCCGGCAGCCCTGAACGGACTGCCGGGTTTCCTTCGCGGTCCTTTCAAAGGAGAATCGACGTTCGGGATAAAACGCCGTGTGTCGCGGTTCCGCGGGAATGAAAAATTCGAGAAAGAACCCGCATTAACGAGGCACTCGCGACGCACCTCGGCCAGGCTACCGGCGACCCCGCTGAGTAGAGATGACGGGAAACGCTTTCGCCGCTGGCGGGTTACTCCTTCGGCTCCGCCGGGGTCGGGGGCGCGGTCGCTCTCGTCGGCGCGGAATGATTGGCAAGTTGAAGTATCTTTTCTGAATTTTTTTGCGTCTGTAATACTGCGCCAGCGATCACCGCCACGGCTACTTGCCCGTGGGAATCGAGTTTTTTGACCAAATTCATAATCTGGGTTGGTGTCGGAACCATTTTTGTGTCCTTTCGCCTTGAACTGTTGTTTATATCAATAAGAATAACCGAAAATATTTACTATGTCAATACCGGTAAGCGAAAAAATTTTTATTTCCCTGAATTCATTGACAAAATCAATGATTCGAGTATTCTAGTAAACAGTGGAGGTTATCTATGGAAAAGCGAATTATCTCTGTGGCCGACGCCTTGGGACTGTCCCTTAACACTATGTCCAAAGAACTCGGGTTCACTCCCAGTTATTTATCACGAGTCATTAGTGGAAAAAATTCTTTTACGCCACGTCTAGTGAACCTCATTTGTTCAACCTATGACGTGTCCGAAACTTGGCTCAGAACCGGAAAAGGCGAAATGTTTGTTTCCGTTAAAGAGACTGATACTACCCAGGCGACTCTCAATTTTGTAAAGAGCGTTCTCAACGATCTTTCGGAAGAAAACCGTAAAATCGTATGGGAGGCAATTCAACAGCTGCAAAAAGAAAATTTTTTTAACTTCAAAAACTAAATCACTAAGCAATCTTGATTTGATCCGCGAACTCGCCCGACGTCTACTCGGCTCCGACATTTTCTGATCTAGAGTCTAACCTCTGGAGGACTTGCGGCTACCTTTCGTTTGAGTACAATAAAAATATCTTTGATTCCCAATACTTAACGAAAGGCTTGCTCCATGGAATTCTTCTACTACAAAAACGGTCAGCGAATTGGACCGATCGACACCGCCACTCTCAAAGAACTTGCTCTAAATGGAACGATCGCTCCGGATGTCCCCATCGAATGCGACGGGAAAATCTATCCTGCGCGGAAGGTCAAGGGGCTCGAATTTCCCAAAGACCCGGCAGAATTGCCACCGGTTCAGGCCGCCGATCAAACGGACAACACGCCCGAACCGGAACCGGCGGAAGCTGCTGGGGGGAATGAGGCGTCGGAACGAGTTGTCTATGTTTTGCAACCTAAAGGGAAAAGCTATTCTCATCGGCAGCGCGCAGTAGATCTTGATGACGCTTCCAGAAACCTACGCACTTTTGGAACGATATGGCTTGTTTTTAGTTCAATATGTGCGATTGGAGGAATATGCGCTATCGTTGCCGCTTTTATTATTTCTGATCCCAAATACAGTCCTACGCTATTTGGTGTAGGACTGGGCGCACTCGCTGTTGGAGGAGAATCAATGTTTCAGGCCTATGTCATTTACTTCGTATGTGCGATCGGCCGTTTCCTTGCGGCCAAAGATTAGGAGAAATTTTATATGAATACCGACATCAGAGATTGGGGCAAACTGAAAGACTGGTCGTGGGCGAAACGACTTACTAATGATTCAATCCGAGAAGAGTTGTACTGGTTAGGAATTGTCGAACACGATCTTCAGCGCGCCAAAAACTGTTTGCAAGAACTTCTTGAATCGCAGGAAAGCAACAGTTGCACGGTCCTAGCTGCGGCTCGTGAAAATTATTGCAGTCTCACTTTACTGTTTTGGCCGCTTTCCGGTAATGCTGAATCCGTAGTTGATAAAAATCTTGCGTTTCGTCGCCGACTCGAAGCGGGTTTTCGATTTCTGACTCATGAACCTCCGCGTGACCTCGCCGCATTCAAGGAAGAAATCAAGAATGAAATTGACGCGCAGATTAAGTTAGCGCGCGACATGAAAAAACAATTGGACAGCGGCGATAGTCAGGACTGGGCGCAAGCCTTGATTGAACTGCGCGATCAGTCCAGAGACCTTGCCTACCATATCACGCAGTTAATTGAACTGACTAATAGTCAAGGTCATGTCCCTGAAATCTATTGATAAGATCAGAATTTTATCGCGCCGGCCGTTCTTCGGCCGGCTTTTTTTATGCCGGCCGGCGGGAATGATTAGTTTGAGCCTTGTTAAGATAGGTTAAATCTATGTTAATATAGGTTGATTTTATAGTGCTGTGTAGAAACGAAATGTTAAGATAGGTTGAACTTATGATAAAATAGATTAAATTCATGGTGACGTCTTGCTAAACTAGGTAATTTAGATGTTAATATAGGTTGATTTTATAGTGCTATTAAAAAAATGACTGTTTCGTGTAGTATAATTGATAAGATAGGCAAGATTTAAAATAAATATATCTTGCCTATCTTGCGTATAGTGATATAGATTCAACCCAGTTTAACAGTTAAAATAGGGCGTTTTTATATCACTATATAGAAGATAGATAAGATACATAATTTTTATAGTGCTATTGATTTCTACCATTTCTACATTTTTCTACATTTTGATGTAGAAATGAAAAGCACTATAAAAACAGCGCATCTTAACATTTTTGAGAAGATAGGTAAAATCGCTCTCAAGCTATATACTAATATATATATTCTTTTTTTTTTTTTTTATTTTTATATATATTTCTACGTTTCTACATGCTTCTGGGGGGGTGTCGATTTTTACAGGATTTTGGAGAGGGGTACTGCATGAAAAATGTAGAAATAGACCTACAGTCAGGTAGGAAATGCCCAAAGTCAAGCTTTTCATGCGCCGCTGAACACGCTTCAAAAACGTAAAAAACCTCTTTTTTTCTTCGGTTATATTGCTTTTCGCTGCATCCCGCACCCGCCGGCGCGGAATCGGCCCCAAATCGCCCCGCACGGCCGGCGGCCCGCGCACGCTCGGGGTCCTTCCCCCGCCGCCAAAATCCGAAAGGTCGGGGGCAGCGCCCGCGGGGGAGGGATTTTTTTACCCCCGGGGGGAAAACGCGCGGGAACCGGTGACGGACGGCGCGGGAGGCGGGGTTGACGGCAGGTTCGCGGGAATTCGGCGACGGGTTCGGCGGCGGGGGAGAGAGCGGAAAAGTTTGGAGGAGTGTGGTTGTGCCGAGCTACGGCATTGAAAAACAGAAACAGGCGAAGGCGCGGCGGGTTCAGGCGCAGAAGGAACTCAACGACATCGGTGAGATTCCCGCCGTGAAGGATCCGGACCGCCGGCGCGCGTGCGAGGCAGATCCGGCGCTCTGGCTGCGCACCTACCACCCCGAACATTTCTATCTCGACTTTTCGGAATCGCAGACCGAGTTCATCGATCTGGCGTGGAACGCGATCGAGCGGCGGGGGTATCAGAACGTCAACGCCTACCGCTCGTTCGGGAAGACGTCGATTCTCTCCGGGCTGATGGAACGGGCGCACCTGATGGGGGTGACGCGTTACGGGATCTATATCTCGGCGGTCGATTCGATGAGCGCCGATGCGGCGAACTTCTTTGCGGTGAACCTGCAGAGCGACACGCTGACCGAGGACGGGGCGTGGGAGCCGGAGTTTCCCATCGCCCAGGATTATCCGGAGGTCTGCTATCCGCTGGCGTGCCGGGGAGGGATCGCGCAGCGGCCGCTCGAATACCAGGGGCGGCGGTGCGAAATCGAAGTGAAGCCGGATCGGCTCCGGTTTCCGACGATCGTCGGGTCGCGCTGCAACGCCTCGCTTTTGCTCTTCACCTCCATTTGGAGCGGGAACATCCGCGGGAAGCGTCATCAGATTCCGACTGAAGGGACGTTCCGCCCCGACGTGGCGATGTTGGACGACGTGCAGAGCGACGGCACGTCGAAGTCGGAGGTGCAGGTCAATTCGATTTTCGAGACGATCAAGAAGTCGGTCGAAGGGCTCGCCG
>CADBQY010000076.1 GCA_902796885.1 uncultured Planctomycetota bacterium | reverse complement strand
CGTGATCGCCGAGCCGACCCTCGAGACGGCCGACCGCATCTTCAAGCACCCGCTGATCAACATCCTGGTCGTCACCGGCGGCGAAGGGGTTGTCAAAGCCGCGATGGCGCAGAGCAAACGCGCGATCGTCGCCGGGCCGGGGAACCCGCCGGTCGTCGTCGACGAAACGGCCGACCTGGACCGCGCCGCCCGCTGCATCATCGAAGGAGGCGCGTATGACAACAACCTTCTCTGCCTGGCCGAAAAAGAAGTCTTTGTGGTCGAATCGGTCTTCGATCGGATGATGGACGCCATGGAACGCGCCGGCGCGGTGCGCCTCAACGCGCGCGAGACCGACCTGATGACCCAGCGCGGGATCGTCAAGGTCGGGGAAGGGGCCGCCCGCCACGACGCGCCGAGCCGCGAATTCCTCGGGAAAGACGCTTCGGTTCTGGCGGCGGGGATCGGCAAATCGGTTTCGAGCGACGTGGTCATGCTCTACGGCGAGACCGATTACTCGAATCCGTTCGTCCCGGTCGAGCAGATGATGCCGTTCCTTCCGTTCGTCCGCTGCAAAGACGTCGACGAAGCGATCTGGCGCGCCTACGAGATGGAACACGGATTCCGTCACACGGCGATGATTCATTCGAACAACGTCGTCAACATGACCAAAATGGGAAAACTCCTCGACACGACCATCTTCGTCAAGAACGGGCCGAGTTCCGCCGGCAACGGCGGCGGCGGCGAGGGGTTCGGTTCCTACTCGATCGCCGGTCCGACGGGGGAAGGGATCACTTGCCCGCTCACCTTCACGCGCAGCCGCCGCTGCGCGATGGTCGAATCGCTTCATATCCTGGGCCGTTAATCTCGGCGAAGGGGTGTCGGTATGCAGCGCGCCAGGGTCATCGGAAACATCACGTCGATTATGAAGCATGACTCTCTGCAGGGGCAGAAGATGCTTCTGGTCGTTCCCGTTTCGAGCGAAGGGAAGGGGGACGGCGACCCGTCGGTCGTTTTCGACAACCTGGGCGCCGGCCCGGGCGATCTCGTCCTGATCACCAGTGACGGCCGCTATACGGGGAACGATATCATCGGCACCCGCGCGACTCCGGCCCGCTGGGGAGTGGCGGGGATCGTCGATAAAAAATCAACCGAAGAGGGGCAATGAACGGTTATTCATTCACACCGGCCGAGATCGAACGGCTCGTTTGCCTGGTGATGGCCGATCTGGGGCTGACCGGCGGCGCGGCCGTTGTGCCGACCGCCGAACCTCCGGCTCCCGCCGAAGGCGGCGACGCGGTCGAACTGCGTCTCTCTTCGCGCGTGATAACGCTTGAACAGATTCGAAGCGCGCCGCCGAAAATCCGTCGTCTGGTCGTTCCAAACAGAGCGGTGGTCACTCCCTCGGCGCGCGACGAGTTAAAGAAGACGGGGATGCAGCTGGCGTTTGACTCCGCGGCGTCTGTCGAGGCGTCCGCGTCGGCCGTCCCGGCTTTCGGGCGGGCCACCCTTTCGGCGTCGAACGCCGCGCCGGCCCTCGCGCCGCGCCGCGCTCCCGCCGCCGACCCGATCCGTTCCCTTTCGGTGGCGTATCACGCCGTCCTGCCCGAAGCGGTTCCGGCCCGTTTTCTCGAAGAGCTTGCGAAAACCGTTTCGATCGAACGTTATCAGAACAAATGCGTGATGCAGACCGCCGAATTTCTGGCCGGGCGTCTGGCGCAGGAAAAATCGAAGGCGGTTCTGTTTACCCGGTACACCGCGGCGGCCTCGGCGGTCTGTAACCGCAAAAAGGTGATTCGCGCGATGATCGGCGCCGGAGCTGACCGGCTCGACGCCGACGCCGCGTCGATCGGCGCCAATCTGCTGATCGTCGACCCGGGTCAGGGGGTCTTTCAGATTCGCCGGGCGGTCACCCGTTTCGTCGAGTTGGGCGCGGCGGTCTGTCCGGACGTTTTGCGGAAAGGACTCGTGTGATGCGAATCGGGAAAGTGATCGGCGTGGTGACGCCGAACCGAATTCACCCCCTTCTTCAGACGGGTCAGTTTAAAATCGTCCGGCCGTTCACCTGGAAAGATTTTAAAGCCGCGCACGCGCAGGGTTCGCTCAGCAAAGGGGAGCTCGTCCCGACCGGCGAGGAGGTCGTCGCCTACGACGAGCTTTCGATCGGTCTGGGCGAATGGGTGGCGTTCAGCGAGGGCGCCGAGGCGGCGATGCCGTTCTATCCCGACCTTCGGCCGATCGACGTCTACGCGGGCGCCATCGTCGATACAATGGAAATAAGCGAAGAGGATTTTCAGTCCCTTCTTTAAAAAAGGGGCGACTTTCGCCGAATCAAAAAGAGAAAAAACCGATAGATTTTTCAGATAGAAGAAGGCGCGCGCGCCGAAATGATCTTGGAGGAAAAAATGAACACGTGGAATCTGCAGACGGTTAAGGAACAAATTTGCGACATCGGGCGCAGAATTTACAACAAGGGGTT
>CADBQY010000075.1 GCA_902796885.1 uncultured Planctomycetota bacterium | reverse complement strand
GACCGCTTCGTTCCAGATGTAGACCGCCGCGCCGTACGATCCGGCGCTGTTCCCGTCGAAATAAGAACCGGAAATATCGGCCGACGCAGTCTTTTCGACGTAGAGGCCGCCGCCGTGCGTCTTGGAGTTGTTGTTCGTAAAGACGCTGTCGATCACCGTCAGGTGCGCGCCGCGGGCGATATAGACCGCGCTGCCGTATTTGCCCGAATAGGAGTCGCTCACCGTCACGCCGTCGAGCGTCAGGTCGCCGCTGCTGGAGATCGCGCCCCCCTGGCGGGTGTGGAAACCGCCCGTCACTTCGAGATTGGCGAGCGTCACCGGACCGGAAAGGATCTCGAACCCGCGGTCTTCGCCCCCCGCGTCGAATGCGATGCGGTTGTCGCCGTCGATCGAAAGACCGTAGACCGAATCGATTTGGAGCGCGCCGCCCGTCAGCGTGATCTTGCCGCTGAGCCCCTGCGCGAAGGTGATTTCGGCGTCCGTTTCGAGCGTCTGCGCGTAGGCGATCGCTTCGCGGATCGAGGTGTAGTGGTCGGAAGCGTCGACGACGTCTTCGAGCGTCGTCACGACAAGATCCGAGTAGTCGGTATCGTCGGCGGTCGACCAGGGCGCGGCGGTCAGAAGGGTGCGTTCTTCGAGGTTTTCAAGTTGGAAATGACGATTCTTCAGCAGATTCATTCCAAATCTCCTATTCGTGGGGCATATGGTAAATTAATAAAAATTTTTCGGTTTTTATCGGGGAGCGCCGCCCGTTCGCCGATTCGTCGAACGGCGGGACCTCCGCGCCGGAAAACGGCTCCTCGTTCCTTGGGACGCGGGGACGCAGTATCCCCCGGGAGCTCTTCAGTCTATAATCATAACCTATTTACCGCAAATGTCAACGGATCTGAAAGCTATTAAGACACTTGATAACGTAAACAAATGGCTAAATTAACACACCGGCCACAAGGCTCGCTCGTTCGTTTATTTGGCAAACAACGTCATCTGCGCATTATAAAAGATTATTTCCGTTCTGCCGACGGGCGGCCCCTCGCGCGCGCTTACGATTCGAACAATGATAACAACAAAAACGACCGAAAAAGTCAACCTTCGTCATTATAACTTGTCTTAGAAGATTGTCAACGGTCTAACCCCCCGCCCTTCCGCGACGCGCGGGCGGGGATCCCCCTCTGCTCCGCCCCCGGCCGCGACTTTTACCCCCCTCTCCCGCTCCCTTGAAAAAGGAACGGGGGCGATCTTTCCGTCGGAAAGATCGCCCCCGTTCGAGCCCGGCCGCCGAGAACTCCGGCGTTTACCGGCCCGGTTTCACCGGGTCGGCGGGCCGTGTCGGACGGACCGGCGGGTCGGCCTTGATCCGGGCGAGAACTTCGGCGATCCCCCGCTCCAGCTGCGGGTCATGTCCCTGGCTGACCGCTTTCGGGTCTTGCGGCACGACGATATCCGGATCGACGCCGTGCCCTTCGATGATATATTCGCCGTCCGGGGCGTTCGTCGCCGAGAGGGGAACATAGACCGTCCCGCCGTCCAGAAGGGGACCGCGCCCCGAAATCCCGACCACGCCCCCCCACGAGCGCTTGCCGATGATCGGACCGAGCCCGGCTTCGCGGAAGTAATAGGGGAAGATGTCGCCGTCGCTGGCGCTCGTCTCGTTGATCAGACAGACCATCCGCGCGGCGCAGGCGTTGTACGGATACGTTTCGGGAGTGTCGCGGTCGTTCCCCAGGCGGGTTCCCAGGACTTTCTGGTTCAGGCGCATCAGAACCCACTGCGAGATGTTCCCGCCGCCGTTGTTCCGGTCGTCGATCACCAGACCGTCCATCTGCCGCTGCGGATAGTACCATTTCAGGAACTCGTAGGAACCCTCCGCCCCCATGTCGGGGATATGAATATAGCCGACTTTCCCGTCGGTCGCCTTCAGGACGCGGTCGCGGCGGTCAAGGACAAATTCCAGATACCGCAAGTTCGCCTCACTGGCGATCGGCCGATAGACGATCGTCCGCGAGTCGGCGCCGTCGGCGCTCTTGGCGACTTTCCAGGTCACCTGATCGGTCTTCCCGCTGAGGAGCCGATACGGGTTGTCGCTCCCCGAAAGTTCGACGCCGTCGATTTCGAGCAGATAATCGCCGACCGCGACGTCGATCCCCGGCTCGGTCAAGGGTGAACGGTACTTCGGCTCCTCGTTCTGCCCCTTGTAGATTTTCGCGATCCGATACCGGTTCGTCTTCGGATCGAGCTCAAAGAGCGCGCCGGCCAGACCCGACGGGGTCCGTTTCGGGACGGTAAAATCCCCCCCCTCGATGTAGGTGTGGCCGCAGTTCAGTTCCGAGACCATTTCCGAAAGGATATAGTTCAGGTCGGACCGGTGAACCACGTAGGGGAGAAGGGTCCGATACCGCCGTCCCGTCTCGTCCCAGTCGCACCCGTGCATATTCGAGACGTAGAAGTAGTCGCGGTACCGGCGCCAGACCTCGTTGAAGATTTCGACCCACTCCTGGCGCGGATCGATCTCGGTCACGAGTTCGGTCGAGACCGTCTTCGGCTCGCCCGGCGCGGCGGCGGCCTCGCCGACTTTAAACCCGCCCTGACGGTAGATCACCTTCCCGCCGTCGGGCGAAAGGGTGAACGCTGCGATCTCTTCGCCGTAACATTCGGCTTTTTTCTTTTTCAGGTCGTAGACCATCACCTTTTCGGGAGTCTCTTCGTCGCGGCCGTAATAGGGGGCCGACGACGATTCCCAGAAGAGGAACCCGTCGGCGGCGACCAGATGAGCATAGTTCCCGCTCTCGACGTCGATCCGGAAAACGCGGTCGGCCAGCCCGTCGAATTCGATCGGTTTGGACTCCTCTTCGGCGTCTTTCTTTTCGTCCGTCTTTTCGCTCTTGCCGTTCTCTTTGGCGGCGGTCTCTTTCTCCTGTTCGCCGTCCGGCGCGGCCTCGTCGTCGGCAATCTCGGCCTCGTCGCTTTCGGGCGCCGTCGGCGGCGTCACGTCGGCGCGAAGGGTCACGCCGAAGATTCCGACCATTCGGTTTCCGGCAAAGTTCCATTCGATCTGACTGATCTGCGGATAAAACTCGCGCGTTCCCAGGAAATAGAGGACGTCGCCGTCGGGACTCCACGCGGGGGACGAATGGTCGAAGAGGGGATCGGTCACCCGATGCGTCTGACGCGTTTCGGCGTCCCAGACGTAAATCGTGCTGTAATCGACCCCGTTTTGCGTGTTGTAAGCCAGATACCGGCCGTCGGGCGACCAGACGGCGGAAAATTCGGTTCCGCTGGTATTGTGCGCCACGAGAACTTTTTCGAACGTCGTCGCGCCGTCTTTTTCGGGCTTCGACTCGATGAGGGCGTAAAGGTCGTTCTTTGCGTCGCGAACCGCCAGTTTCGCCGAATCGCCCGACCAGACCAGGTCGTTGAGCATCGAGCTCATCGAATCGGTCACCTGCGTTTTATGTTCGCCGAACTGGTCGAACGTCCAGACCTGGTCTTCCCCCGTCTCGTCCGAGATGAAGGCGATCCGCCGCCCGTCCTTCGACCAGACCGCGCCCCGTTCGTGAACGCCGGACGTACGCGTCAGGTTCCGCGCCACGCCCTTTTCGAGCGGCACGGTCCAAATGTCGCCCCGCGCGACAAAGAGCGCGCGCTTTCCGCCGGGAGCGAGTTCGAAGAACTCCAGATTCTTTCCGGCGTCGACCCGCGTCGGCCGCGCGTCGATCGCGTCGGTCGGAACGCGGATATCGAGCGCGGATTCCGCATCGGCCGCGGTATCGTAGCATTTCAGCTCGCCCGCCACTTCGTAGACGATTTTCGAGACCCCGTCGGAACTCGCCCAGCGGACGTCCCAGTCGCGATAGTCGGTTTTCCGCTCGACCGTTCCCTGCCGGGGATCAAACCGATAGAGATTCAGCGCTCCGTCGCGGTCCGACACGAACCAGGCGGTCCCCCCCGCCCACATCGGGTCGCGGTCGGTTCGCGGCGTCGTCGGAATCGGCCGGTAGTTGTCGGTCGCGCGGTCGTAGACCATCAGGTACTGCGCCCATCCCCCCTCGTACCGCTTCCAGCTGCGGAAATCGCGGAAGAGCGGCGAATAGAGGATATAACGCCCGTCGAGCGCCATATCCCCCGCGCCGGCCGACGGCATCGGGAGGACTTCGGGAAGCCCCCCTTCGAGCGAAACCAGATAGAGACGCGTGAGCGAATCGACCCCGTTCGACTGACGCGCCGACCGGAACATCACCGATCGGCTGTCCGGCGTCCATCCCATCACCTGGCAGTCATACCCGTGCCGCGGCGCGCGGGGCATCGGCGTCGGATACCAGGTCAGACGGCGCGGCTCTCCCCCTTCGGCGGGGATCACATAGACCTGCTCGTCGCCGTCGTACTGGCTCGTAAACGCGATCCATTTTCCGTCGGGCGAAAATTTCGGGAAAAGCTCCTGCCCCGGATGCGCGGTCAGCCGCCGTGCGTCCCCTCCTCCCAGCGGCGCTTTCCACAGATCGCCGCCGTAGCAGAAGACGACCTCCTCGCCGCGGACGTCGGGGTAACGCAACAGCCGGGTCGGCTCCTGCGCGCTGGCGGCGGCAAACGCCGGCGCCGCCAGCGCGGCGACGGCCAGCGCGAGGAAACATATCGGTTTTATCGAGGGTTTGAGATGCGGGAACGCCATTTTGATACTCCTGAGATTCTCTTTTCTCAACATGATGTTTTATCAAACGCCCGTTTCTATCGGAAAGCGCGGGGGCGGTCCGCCGAAACTGCGCATTTTGCCGATTATATCCTGTTCGGGGAAAATCGGCAAGAAATGATTACCGAGCCGGAACAAACGCCCGCGGTCCCCGCCCCCCGCGCCGCCTGGCGGTTTTCTCTCGGGGCGGATTCTCAAAAGAGAAAAGAATGGTATAGTAAACGGCCGACACGTCGGTATCCGTCCGACAATGGGAAAATAAAAAAGGTAAAAGCGATGACCGCCCTTCCGTTTGCCGCGCTGCTCGAAAAAGAGTCCGAAAGGCTTCAAGCCCGTTACGAAGGGCAGGAATCCCTTCGGGCAGGCTCGTACAAGGCAATCGGAAATCGCGGCGCGGCCCCGTAATCGGCCGAAAAAAGACCGAATCGAATTTTAACCGCCTGCCTTGCACGAGACAGGCGGTTTTTTTATGTTCAAAACAAGGAGTGATAAAGATGTTCGAGATCAAAGGAAAAGTCAGCACCGCGGTCTGCTACGCGAAAACGGTCGAGGAAGAGGCCGTCGAGCAGATCCGCCGGATGTGCGACTATGAGTTTACCGCGGGAAGCCGTATCCGGATCATGCCCGACGTTCACGCCGGAAAAGGATGCACGATCGGCACGACGATGACGATCGCCGACAAGGCGGTGCCGAACGTCGTGGGGGTCGATATCGGCTGCGGCATGTACACGGTCGACCTGGGGCGCGCCGAAATCGACATGAAAGAGATGGACGCCGCCGCGCATTTTATCCCTTCCGGCTACGACGTCTGGGAAGGACGTCAGGAGCGTTTCGATCTGACCGCTCTTCGCTGTTACCGCGAACTGAGAGACACGCGGCGTCTGGAGCGGAGCCTGGGGACGCTGGGGGGCGGCAATCATTTTATCGAGATCGACCTGGCTGCGGACGGCACAAAATATCTGATCATTCACTCCGGCTCGCGCAACCTGGGGAAACAGGTGGCGGAGCTTTATCAGCGTCTTGCCGTCGACCTGAATACGGGGAAAGAGGAGTATTTCGTCAAACGGGACGCGCTGATCGCCGAATACAAGGCCTCCGGCCGCCGCGCGGAAATCGACGGCGCGCTGAAAGAACTCCGTTGGAACAAACGGCGCGGAACGATCCCGGAAGATCTCTGTTTCGTCTACGGGAAGTACCTGGACGACTACCTCCGCGACGTGGAACTCTGTCAGCGGTTCGCCCGGCGAAACCGCGAACGGATGGCCGAGATCATCGTCGGGCGGCTCGGACTGGAAGCGGGCGCCGCCTTCCACACCGTTCACAACTACATCGACACCGGCGAGATGATCCTTCGGAAAGGGGCGATCGCCGCCCACAAGGGGGAGAAGGTCTTGATCCCGATCAACATGAGGGACGGGAGCGTTCTGGCGGTCGGCAAAGGAAACCCGGAGTGGAACGACTCGGCGCCGCACGGAGCGGGACGGACGATGTCGCGCACGGCGGCCAAGGCGCGGCTGGACATGGACGAATACCGCCGCGAGATGGCCGGCGTCTATACGACCTCGGTCAGCGAGGCCACGCTGGACGAAGCGCCGATGGCTTATAAATCGCTCGACGATATCGTCGACGCGATCCGCGAAAGCGTCGACGTCGTCGAAGTCCTGAAGCCGATTTACAACTTTAAGGCGGGCTAGCCGCGAACCGCTCCCCCGGGCCGCCCCGAAGCTTCGCCCGCCCCCGTCTTGAGCTGGTCGGCCAGTCCGTTCAGCGCCCCTTCCCCTTTATACTCCGCCTTCGAAAGCCCGCGAACCAGTTTCCAGAACGCGTCGGCGTCGGCCGGATAGCGTCCGTTGAGCATCGCGTAAAAACCGGCGTGGTTCGTCTCCTGGTGCCCCAGGGGCGAGAAACTCTTCGGCGACGCCATCAAGTCCCATTTCTTTCGCCGCGCGCGAAAGAGCGTAGTACATCATCCCCCCCATCGCCTCGCCGGCGGCGAGCTGGCCGATCGTCTTTTCCAGCTCGGTCCCCTTCGTCTTTCCGAAAAAACTCATCGCGTTCCACCTTTCTTCTGTTTTCCGACCGCTTTTTTGGGGCATTTTTCGCCCCGCGGCATTCCGAGTCATTCTAGCGGATCGGGCCCTGTACGCGCAAGAGAAAGAAGACGGGAAGGAATTCGACGGACTCTGCGGGCCGCCCCCTTTCGCGGCGTCCATACCGCCGTCCCCTCCCCGACCCGCCGGCGAACGCGAAAAATAAAAAAATTTTTTGCTTGTTCCTACTTTTCCTATTGACATAGTATGATTTAGTGCTTTAATAGGGCCAATCTCATTTCGGCCGGGCCTCTTCGCTCCGCGGAGACCGGCCTCAACGCCCCAAGAAAGGACGGGTACCGAAAAGAAAATCGGCGAATCTTTGAAAGAGCTCAAAAATCCGCGTTTTTGTTGGAAAGAGGTGTCTGAATGAAAGTTTACGTTTCAGGGATTTTAAGAAATTATTTCGACGGGCAGACGGTGGTCGACGGTGCAGGACGCACAATCAGGCAGAACCTCGAATCGTTAGTGAACGAATACCCCGCCGCCAAACGGGTTCTCTTCGACGAGGCCGGGGAGTTTCGCCGTTTCGTCCTGGTTTACGCCGACGGGGAACGTCTCTCCCCCGAATCGGACTGGGATCGCGATTTGGACGCCTCCGAACTGTTTCTCGTCCCGGCGATGGCGGGCGAGTCGCCCGAAAGCCTGACGCTCATTCCCGACGAGGCCGACGCCGCGGAAAAGAGCTGCGGCGGCGAGGTCCTCTCCTGCGGTCCTTGCGGCGGCGCGTTCTCTTGCGATTCCTGCGGCGCCGACTCGGAATGCTGCGGCGGCGAAGCCGATTCGTGCGATTCCGGCGCGCTCGCCTCCCTCAAAACTTCCCGCGAATCCCTCATTCCCGAATTCCGCCGCTACGCGGTCAGTCTCGACGACGAGCAGCGGGCGCGGTACCGGAATCACCTGGTTCTGAGCGAAATCGGCGTCCGCGGGCAGAAGAGCCTGAAAGCGGCGAAAGTCGTCGTGGCGGGCGCCGGCGCGCTCGCCTCGCCGGTCATTCTCTACCTGGCGGCCGCGGGGGTCGGCAAGATCAAGATCGTCGATTCCGGCGAAGTCGACGCCGCCGACCTGCAGTCTCAAATTCTCCACACCGCCCGCGACCTCAAGCGTCCCAAGGCGGCGTCGGCAAAAGACTCGGCGCGGAACGTCAACCGATCGGTTCAGATCGAAACGGAACAGGTCGAAATCGACGCCGACAACGTTCTCGCGCTGATCGAGGGATACGACCTGGTGATCGACTGCACCGACCGCTGTAAATCGCGCTACCTGATCAACGACGCGTGCGTTCTTCTGGGGATTCCGTGGATCTTCGGCGCGGCGCGGCGGTTCGAAGGGCAGATCGGTCTGTTCGAGAGCAAATCGGGGCCGTGCTACCGCTGTCTCTATCCCGTTCCCCCGCCGGCCGACATTCTCCCCCCCGACGGCGAAGCCGCGCTTTTCGGCCCGCTGGCCGGTCTGATCGGGAGCGCCGTCGCGTCGGAAGCGCTGAAACTGATTCTCGGAATCGGCCCGTCCCCGGCGGGAAAACTTTTGATCGTCGACGCGCTGAACCTGCAGTCCCGCACGCTGGACGTGAACAAGAACCTCTCGTGCCCCGTCTGCGGAAAAGATCCCGCGATCCGAACGATGGACGATTTCGACGACGGCGCGTTTCGGCGGCCGTGCGGAGCCGAAACGCCTCTGCCGATCGAAAGCCTCGCGCCGGAAGAGCTGGCGCGGATCGTCGAAAGCGGCGAGGCGGCGCTGATCGTCGACGTCCGCGAACCGCACGAGCGGACCGCGCTCCGCTTCCCCGGCGCGGTTCCGATTCCGATCGGCCAGATCGAACGCCGTCTGCGCGAGTTCGATCCCGGCCGGAACACCGTCTTTGTCTGTAAATCGGGGAAACGAAGTCTGATCGCGGCGCAGACCCTTCGGCAGACCGGATACGCGGGCCCCGTGTTCAGTCTGGCGGGAGGGATCGACGCGATGAAAGACATCATGTTCTCCCATGAGGGCGCGTGGCTCTGATCGGCTCGGGAGACGAAAACCGAACGTTTTGGACGAACCCGTTAACACCACATCATTCAAACCGAAGGAGAAACAACTATGGCCAAAGAAAACATCGAAAAAGAAGTCGGAATCAACGCTCTCAACGCCCGGGCGGCGTACAACCTGGCAAACGTCACCAAGACGCCTCCCCAGTTCGGCGCCCTCACCCCGAAATGGCTGACTCGATTCCTTGAATTCAAGGGACTCGACTCGGGAATCTACCGGGTCAACAAGGTGGTCGAAGAGAACTCGCCGCTGGAAGTCCTTTGCAGCCGCACCAAGAAAACCGACGTGATCCCCGAGGGGTTCGTCGACTACCAGGCCGAGCCGCGGGAATACAAGCTGAACTCCCTGTCGACGATCATCAACGTGAACACCGCGATCGAAGACGTTTACAGCTCCCCCTACGACCAGGTTCAGGAACAGATCAAGCTCGCCGTCGAATCGCTGCGCGAACGTCAGGAAAGCCAGATCATCAACGACGACGATTACGGTCTTCTGAAAAACGCCGCCGACTCGCAGCGGATCCAAACTCGAAACGGCGCGCCGACCCCCGACGACATGGACGAACTCCTGTCGAAGGTCTGGAAAGAACCGTCGTTCTACCTGGCGCACCCGCGCGCGATCGCCGCGTTTCAGCGGCAGTGCACCCGCCGCGGCGTCACTCCCGTTTTCACCAGCCTCGCCGGCGGCACCTTCCTCACCTGGCGCGGAATTCCGGTCGTCCCGACCGACAAACTCCTGGTCGACGGCCTGAAAAACCCCAAATCGCAGAGCGGCAAGACGAACATCCTTCTGGTTCGAACCGGCGAGTCGAAACGGGGCGTGATCGGTCTGTTCCAGGCGGGTCTGAAAAACGAGGCCGCCCGCGGCCTTTCGGTCCGGTTCCGCGGCATCGACAACAAGGGCGTCGCTTCGTATCTGCTTTCGCTCTACTGCTCGGCGGCGATTCTCGCCGACGACGCGATCGGTGTCCTCGAAGACGTTGAAGTGGGAGAATACTATGACTACGATTAATCCGAACGAAGAAAGGCTTCCGGAGGGGGAACCGATCTTGTCGGGCGAGTTTTCTCCGGAAAGAGCGGCGGGGGGCGCCGAAAGTTTCGGCGCGTTTTCGCCGGCCCTCTTTGCCGGGATCCCGACCGAATCGGAATTGAGTCGGCTGGCGAACGCCCTCTTTCCCGACCTGACGCGGAGCGCGGCCGAAGAATTCCCGGCGCAGGCGCCGCAAACCGACCCGGCGCGCACGCCCGCCGTCGGAGCGGCGTCGGCGCCGGAGATCGGCGGTTTCGATTGGGAGAACCCGCTGAAATGGGAAGACCCTCCGAAATACGACGCCCGGACGGACGCTTCGCCGCTCTCCGTTTCGGACGCCGCCGCGCGGTCCGAAATTCCCGGCGGATCCGATCCGCTTCCCTACGAAACACAGGCCGACCTCCTATGGCAGACCGCCGCAGGGGGGGCGTCCCGCGCCGGGATCCCCGACGGACTCGACCCGCTTCCGTACGCGGGTCAGACGGACGCCCTTGTTCAGCCGAACCCGACGTATCCCGACCGGGCGGCGGCCGAGACGGCGCGCCCCGAAATCCCGTCCTATTCCCCGCGCGTCCTCTCGCACGACGAGGCGCGGAAAGCCGGCCGCGCGATCGACGTCCCCACTTCGCAGGCCGGCGGCGAATACGAAACGAAGGCGGCCCCGAAACCGGGTCAGCCGACCCGCGACGACTCGATCGTGATCGGGAGCAAAACGCTCCGTCAGATCCGCGCCGATTTCCCGATCCTCTCGGAAGAGATCAACGGCAACCGGCTCGTCTGGCTCGACAACGGCGCGACGACGCAGCGTCCGCGCCAGGTGATCGACCGTCTCTCCTACTACTTTGAACACGAGAATTCCAACGTACACCGGGGGGCGCACACCCTGGCCGCCCGATCGACCGACGCTTACGAAAACGCGCGGAACACCGTCCGCGCCTTCATCGGCGCCCCGTCGTCCGAAGAGATCGTCTTCGTGCGGGGAACGACCGAAGCGATCAACCTGGTCGCCAACGCCTACGTGAAACCGCTCCTGGCGCCGGGCGACGAGATCATCGTCTCGATCCTCGAACACCACGCCAACATCGTTCCCTGGCAGCTGATCGCCCAGGAAACCGGCGCGGTCATCAAGGTGATCCCGTGCGACCGAACCGGACAGCTTCGGCTCGACGAGTATGTCAAGCTCTTTTCGAAGCGAACGCGTTTCGTCTCGGTCACCCACGTCTCGAACGGGCTGGGAACCGTCACGCCGATCGAAGAGCTGATTCAGATCGCCCATCGGTTCGGGGTGCCGATCCTGATCGACGGCGCGCAGTCGGTCGCGCACATTCCGGTCAACGTCTCGGCGCTCGACGCCGATTTCTTCGTCTTTTCGGGACACAAGATTTTCGCGCCTACCGGAATCGGCGTCGTCTACGGCAAAAAGGAACTTCTCGAGGCGGCGCGCCCCTACCACGGCGGCGGGAACATGATCGCCGACGTCACCTTCGAACGAACGGTCTACAACGGAATCCCGAACAAGTTCGAAGCGGGAACCGGAAGTATCGCCGACGCGATCGGTCTGGGCGCCGCGCTCGAATACCTTTCGGCGATCGGAATGCCCCATATCTATCAGTGGGAGCACGAGCTTCTGCAATACGCGATGGCCGAAATGAAAAAGGTCAAAGGGCTCCGGCTGGTCGGCACCGCGCTGAACAAGGCGTCGGTTCTGGCGTTCAAACTCGACGGCTATTCGGACGAAGAAGTCGGCAAACGGCTCGACCGCTACGGGATCGCCGTTCGTACGGGCCATCACTGCGCGCAGCCGGTCCTGCGGCACTTCGGACTCGAAAGTACCGTCCGGCCGACGATCGCGCTCTACAACTCGCCCGACGACATCGACGCGCTGGTCCGCGTTTTAAGGTCGTTCGCCTGAAACGATACCGGAACGGACCTCTCGCCCGAAAACTCTCGCCGGAGAGCTTTCGGGCGTTTTCCGTCTAGCTCGGGAGCGGATTCTTCTCCGGCTCGCCCACCAGGTCGCTTAACTTTTTCCCGAAAAGATAAGAACGGATGATCTGATCAAGCTCTTTCCACATCGGAAAGGTTTTGCAGAATTTCTTGCGCGGGCAATCGTTCTTCCTCCCCGAAAGACACGCCACCTGCGAAAGGGACCCTTCCATCACTTCCAAAATTTCACCGACGGTATAATCCTCGGGACGGCGGCTCAGTTTATATCCGCCCCCGCGGCCGGTGACCCCGACGACGAGTCCTGTCGCGACCAGGTCCCGGACAAGGATTTCGAGATACTTTTTTGAAATTTCCTGACGTTCGGCAATATCTTTTAACGGAACAATCCACTGGAATCGATGTTCCGCGAGATCGATCATCACCCGCAATGCATATCGTCCACGAGTCGAAATCATTTTAGAGTTCCTTCTGTTTACGCCCGATAAAATCACGAACAGATAGCTTTACCGAAAAACGATAAAGGACTAATACTTGATAACGGTATACCCTATTTATGCGATTCTGTCAAGCCTATGACAAAAAATGCCGCAAAAACTCGCAATCCGCACCGGATAAAAACGGCATATTCGTCCGCAATGATACAAACAAACAGACCCGGCGAATCCGTTTTCGCGAAGAAAAAAGCGGACGGAATGAAAAAAGCCCCCTTTCGGGGGCTTTGATCACGCGTTTTGAGAAACCTCAGTCTCAGAAGACGTCGAAGTCGACGTCCAGATCGCCCGCCTCGTAGGCGGCGAAGACCGCGTCCGCGGCAAGCGGACGAGGATACGTCAGGTCCTCGTCACCCGCCTCGCTGAGCCAGTTGTTG
>CADBQY010000074.1 GCA_902796885.1 uncultured Planctomycetota bacterium | reverse complement strand
GGGGAGCCGGACGTCCGGCACTTCTTCATTGTAGTCGTTTAGCCGGGAAATAGGGGCGTAGCCGACGTCGGCGGTCGGGTTGACCTGGTTGACCGTCACCACGCCGGTTTGCGGAAAGACCGAGACCCAGTAGTTCCGACCGTCGGCGTAGTTCGGGTACGACTCCTCGTCTCCGTCGGGGCGTACGGCGCCGATCTGGTCCCACCGCCCGACCAGAAAGTGGATCGGCTCGGAAGGAATCGCCCCGTTGACCGACTCGACCGAGCCGTCGGGGGCGAACATGATCGTCAGCGATGCGGGGGGGTCTGTGGGCGAGCTAGCATAAATCGTTTCTCTTAAGTCAATAAAGACAGAATCGCCAACTCCGGAAAACTGAAGGTCAACCGCTGTTCCGCGCGGCATACAGACCGGCATTGCCATTGTCGACCGGCTGTCCAGGAGAATTTTAAATGACGTATATTCTCTCTCAGGCGGAAGAGCGTAGGTTTCTCCGTCTATGAGTTTGTATTGTCCGTTAGTTCCGTTAAACGAGTAGAAAGGCCCTGAACCGCCGAACTGTATTTTTCCAGAAGTGATTTTGCCAAAATCGCTTTTAAGGTAATCGTCGTTCGGAAAGATACATTCTCCATTTTTAAACTCGACCGTTTCAGTTCCGAGAAGCCCGGTATAGACTGGGGGAACTTCGACCTGACGCATGACTAACGCGGCGCCAGGAGTTAAATAATGAAAAAATTGGTTGCCATTGGTCGCAGTGCCAACCCAGTTGTTGAAATCGTATTCAGACCACCAGTTCTTTATCGTCGGATCCCACTGCAGTTCGGATGATGTTCCTAACCAGTACTCAAACCGTAGGCCGCACGACCGGCCGGTCACCCGCGCGCGGTTCCGCGCGCGGGTCAGCGCCGTGGCGAGCATGTTGGCGCCGTTTTTGGTCAGCTGCGACTCCATCATCGGTTTGACCACGGGGATGCTCAGGGCGGTCACGGCGAGAATGATCGTCCCGACCACCAGGAGTTCCGTCAGCGTTAAACCGTTTCGGCGTCTGCTTTTCATGGGCGACTGCATTTCTCTTTTACAGATTATTTTTCCGGGTAGAGGGATTCGAGCGTTCCCCCTTCGGCGAAGCTGACGATGTTGTCGTCGTCGGCGCTCGTCAGGTTGTTGTCGGCGCTCTCCGTTTTTCCGAGCGCGGTGCACGGGTACAGATAGGCCGGTGCGCCGGTGTCGTTGTCGCTGAAGAGACCATCCTGTCCGGGGTGGATCAGCTGGAACCGATCGGGCTCGTGCCAGGTCCAGTAGTCGACGTTCTCGACCCTTTCCATATTTTTGGCGTAAGGGACCGCACATCCGAGCCTCTGAAAGGCGCAGTACTTTTCCCGTTCGCTGACGATCATCTGATACGCGCCGTTTTCGACTTCGTCGCCGCTCCCCAGGTCGTTTTCGGCCGGCGCCGAGGCGCAGAAGTAGACGACCGGTTTGGCGTCGTCTTTCCCCGGCTGGAACGCCGGGCCGTTGTCGCAGAGAACGGTTTCGATTTCCGCGTCCAGTTTCAGCGCCCGGTCAAAGCTATACGACCCGTAGGCGATCGTCCCGTCGGGGAAGTTGTAACGCGGCTCTTCCCGCTGGGTCGAGGTTCCGGGATTAATACAGAGCGGATCGGTCGGGGAGAGGAAGAATCCTCCAGGCTTTCCGTTGGCATCGGGGATTCCGCCGAGCCAGAAGACGAGCGCCGAGGCGGGTCCGCAGGTCGAAACGTCCCAACCGAAGACGTTTTTTTCGACCGCGCGCAAAACGAAGTCGTCGGCGTAATCGCAACGCGGCCATCGCTTGCGCACATGGCGCGTGACGGCGTTGAGGTCGGTGAAATCGGGCGGGTATTCGCCGACGTCGTTCTTGTATTTCTCGATCGCCATCGAAAGCTGTTCGAGCGCGAGCGTGACCGTCGCCTCTTTCGACTTGCGGATCGCGATCCGCGTGCCGACCGTCGTCAGACCGGCAAGAATGGCGATGATGACGATGACGATCATCAGTTCGACCAACGTAAAGGCGGGGCGATTTTTTGCGGTGTTCATTCTGTCACTCTTTTGGGGTTTGTCCGTTTATTCCAGGTTGTGGTTGGTGATGTTGTCGCGGGAGTAAGCGTTTCCGTCCCGATCCAGAAACCAATCTCCGAGGCCAACGTACTCTCCGAATGAATCTCTGTATGAATACGTTGCATCCTTGGGATTCCAATACTCGTATTCCAATCCTTGTGGGGGATCGGGGAGATCAGTCTTTTTTAGGGACGCCGGGAATATCTTGCTAGGGATGCATTGGTATCCCGTTTGTAGGTGGGGCTCGCTAGGAACCAACCTAATGAATCGATCTTTGTTCCAATTCTGAACATTTCCATCTCTATCATAGGGGTGGCAATTTGGAAACATTCCGTATTCACGGTCTGGACCGGCCGAGTAGATAAAGGGTGTTAGAAGCCAACCGTCCAACGAGCCCGTTGGGTCAAACGGGTCTACGGACTGATCGAGCAATCCAGGATAGTACAAGTCAAAGTAAGTGTAAAACTCGGACTCTCTCCAGGGGGTCATTCCTCGGATTTCGGAATAGAATAAATCACTGGAGTAGTAGTCGTCACTGTCACTTAGCTCATAACCTTCGGGAACATGGCGTTTCAAGTATCGATAGTGAGCGATTTTCATTGCATCGGCAAATGCCGGTTGTCGGTTGCTTTCGGGTTGGGCGGGAACCCAGATATTTTCGGGATGGTTAGGTCCCCAGTTGCTTTCGGGAAGGGCTGGAGCCCAACGGATAAAGCGGATTGGATTTCCCCACCCGTCGATGAATTCGGGGATTCCGTTGTTGTTCGTATCGGATATTTCGCGATCGAGGAATGTCTCACGCGTTTCGGGAGAGGTGTTCATGATGATCAAGTAGAGGAGATCCGCACTAATGTCGCCGTCTGGCGCACTGCTAGCGGCGCTTATCAAATTGGGAAGTTGGTTTTGGTAAGCTAGATGAACAGACGAGACGCTGCTTAATCGAGGAATATACTTGACTTCTGCGAGACAATCGGGGAAATCCATCATGAGGAGCTCGCGAAGCATGACCGTGCGCAAAATGTAGGGCGCGAACTGGTGGTCGATTCCAGGTTCGAAATCTTCCCGGTCAAGAAAAGGCCACCAGGGGCTGTCGATGCTCGCGATATCCTGGACGACCGTTCCCATGATCCAGCGTTTTTGTTCGTCTTTCGGCCATGATTTGAAGTTGGGGTATCGGCTGACAAGACGCTCTTCGGTGCTTTCGATGAAGTAGTTGACGTCCGGCTTGCGGTACTGGTACTTCTCGTACGCCGCGGTCAGCGCGGCGTCGATCTTGCGGATCGTGGCGATCGTCCGTTCGCGGCGGGTGCTCTGGACCGCGCTCCGCTGTACGGTCAGCGTCATCGCGGCGAGGATCGCGATGATGATGATGACCAGCAGAAGCTCGGTCAGGGTGAACCCCCGGCGGGCGATTCGGCCCGCTTGTGCCGTGAAGGATTTTTTCATTCGATCATTCGCCGCTTTCCAAATGTTTTCCCTCGAATTCTTCTTCGGCCATCGTCGAGCCGGCGCAGAAATTGGTGACGTTGTCCAGCTCGGCCTTGGCGGTCGTCGGGTCGTCCGGATTCGGGACATAGTAGCCGTCTTCTCCCGGCAGTATCAGCTGATAGCTGTCGGGCGCGTACCAAAGGTCGCTGGAATGTTCCGCGCAGTGGCGGTAGGGGTGAAGGCCGAAGACATTCTGATTGCCGGCCGAAAGTCCAGTGAAGAAGGGTTCGGCGTTCGAGGGGTCGAAACTCTCTCCGGCCGCCGGCTCTCTGTTCGCATTGTCCCTGACCTCATTATAAAAGGATTCCCCGTTTTCATAGGAAATCGACTCGAAGCGCTCGGCTTCGTTCCAAACGTCTCCGAAATGAAGCCAACGGACAACCCCGTCTTTGGCGACTTTGTTCGCCCGGAAGTAGACGACCGGGTATCCGCGGGCGTCGCAAAGAGCGCGGGCGGCGATGTTGTAGTTGACGCCGTTCCGGGGGGTGCCGATTTCCGAAGGGCTTGAAAAGCCGGGATTCAGGTCGATGAATTCCGATTCCCCTTTTTGAAAAGCCGGGGCGCCGTTCTCGTCGACCGCGTTCGGATTGACCCAGTTTTCGCCGCAGAGCCAGTAGGTCAGCAGTCGGCCGCTGTCGGCCGCCGTTTCGAGATCGGCCATCAGACGGTCGAGATTCTGAATATTCGCCGGTTTGGTCATCTCCGGATCCCGCTTGAGCAGATGCCGCCGGACCGACGCCATATCCGTTCCGTCGGGCGGGTATTCGCCGTACTTGTTCTTGTAGAGCTCCAGCGCTTTGGCGACGTTGTCGATCGTCGCCTTGTCGTTCACGCCGCGGAAAAACCGCATCGCGGCCCGGCCGCCGACGGTGACCAGAGCGGCCAAGAGCGAAATGATGAGGATGGCGCCAAGGATTTCGACCAGGGTGAACCCGCGTCGGGACGGTTTGGTATTCGATTTCATAACTTCTTCTTTCGTCATCGGCGGCGCGGCCGCGCGTCCGCCGGCGGGGTTATTGCGACAGCGACTCGATCATCGTGATCATCGGCAGGAAGATCGCGATCACGATCGTCCCGACCATACCGCCCAGGAAGATAATCATGAGCGGTTCCAACATGCTCATCAGCTGGTCGGTGTAGGTCTGCACTTCCTCGTCGTAGACGTCGGCGACCTTATAGAGCATTTTATCGAGTTCCCCCGTCTCTTCGCCGACGTCGACCATGTTGACGACCATGTCGCCCAGGATTTTGTCTTTAAACTTCGTCAGGAAGAGCAATATCCCGATCGGCCCCCCCAGGAAACAGAAGAAGTAAAAAATGCACGCCGGATGAATCGGGGGCGTGGCGTGTTTTTTCATCGGGTTGGCGATCGTGTCCCCTTCGCGGATCGCCTCCAGAATGAGCTGGTACATCCGTTCGAAAACGGCGTTCTGCGAGGTC
>CADBQY010000073.1 GCA_902796885.1 uncultured Planctomycetota bacterium | reverse complement strand
GAACTTTCAGTCCTTTACGGAAGTCGCTGGTGTTGTAAGATGCCACTTGAAACCTCTTCTTTTCGGGTTATGATAATCCTGTGCGCGTTAGACGCGACAAATAAAATACGAAGTTCAGAAAATCCCCTTCCGCGTTTGGAAGAGACAATGCCCGAGACGACGTTCATTACCGACCCCGCGGAACTACAGTCGATCCTGGCGCTTCCCGAGTCGGCGGACCGGCGCGCTACAGCGGCGCTGACTTTTCGTATTCCGCGAAGTCTGACCAAACGGATCAAAAAGGGGGATCCCCGCGACCCGGTCCTTCTGCAGTTCTGGCCGAACGCGCGGGAGAACGATTCCGTTCCCGGGTTTACCGCCGACCCGCTTGAGGAATGGTCGGACACGGCGCCGAAAGAGACGCTTCCCGCCGGACTTCTTTGGAAGTATGCCGGGCGGGTTTTGGTGATGACCCAAGGGGTCTGCGCCGCCCATTGCCGATTTTGCTTTCGGCGTCATTTCCCAGCCGCCCCCGCCGTCGATTGGGGGGAGATCGCGGCGTTCCTCGACAGAAACAACTCCGTCGAGGAGATCATTCTCAGCGGAGGGGACCCGCTGGGGATGCCGCCGAGGGAACTTGACGTCGCCTTCCATTATATAAAAGACCTTTCTTTTGTTAAGAGGGTACGTATCCATACACGCTATCCGATCCTTTCTCCCTCTTCGTTAACGCCCGGCCTGTTCCGCCGGTTCGAAGAGATTGAAGGGGCCGGGAAAAAGCTCCTCTTCGTCTTTCATCTCAACCACCCCGCCGAACTGGCTTCCGATGCGGCAGGAGCGGTCGGCCGGCTTCGCGCCGACGGTTTTTTTCTCTTTTCGCAGACCGTCCTCCTGCGCGGCGTGAACGACCGGGCCGAAACGCTCGCCGAGCTTTTCACCCGGGTGTTTGATCTGGGGATCGTTCCCTACTATCTGCATCAGCTCGACCGGGTGACGGGTGCGGCCCATTTTGAGGTTCCGGTTGACGAGGGACGCCGAATCGTCGGCGAACTCCGAGCCCTCCTTCCCGGCTATCTTGTCCCTCGCTATGTGCGCGAAATTCCCGGTTTCCCTTCGAAAACACCGCTCGAACTGCCGTCGATCGACTAATAAGGGGGGGGAGCGGCTTAAGTCGCAACATCCCGGGCGTCGCGTCTAAAATTCCCCTTGCTCCGGCCCGTTGCAGGTGCTAATATATCCCTCCCTTTCCCGGACGCCACGGATGGCATTTTGGGAAATTCGAACGCATGTCAAACGGAGTTATCTGTAATGGATTGCCTGTCTCGGGGTTCTTGTGCCCCTTGCGCCAAGCGGTTTTCCCCGCGCGTACTCTCGGCGGTTTTTGTGCCGTTTTGCTCGGTTCTTTTCTTCCTAAGCGGCTCGGCTCTTCGTGCGGAGACGCCCGATTCGATCCTCCTTTTGGCGTTCACTTCCGACGGGTGTCCGGCTTGCCGGGCTTTGGAACCGCTCGTTTCGGGACTCGAACAAAAAGGATATCCGCTCAGGCGCGTTTCGCCTCACGACGCGGCCGGATCGGCGCTCTACGACCAATACGGGATCGAGACGATGCCCTCGTTTGTCCTTTTGCGCGGCGGTATGGAGGAGAGCCGGTTTATCTCGCGGGGGGAGGATATTCGCGTCGTCCAGGATCGGCTCCTCACGATGTTCCGTAACGCTCAGGAATCTCAAAGCGGTTCGGTATCGAAAGAGACCCCCAGCTCCGCGTTGGCGGCTGCGGGGAGTCCGAAAGCGTCGCGGGATGTTTCGCTCCGAACCGAGAATCTGAATAGTGAACTCGCCGCCACGGTGCGACTGCGCGTCAGCGGGGGAAATAACGAGACCGACTGCGGAACAGGGACTCTGATCCATACCAGCCTGACCGAAAACGCGCGCGAAGGGCTTGTCCTGACATGCGGACATCTCTTTCGCGATTCGAAGGGGAACACGCCGGTTCAGGTCGATCTTTTCCGGCCGGAGAGCGGTAAGACGACAACGGTGACCGGGGAATGCGTCTACTACGATGACGATCTCGATATCGGCTTTGTGGGGATTCCGCTTCCGTTCGACATCGAACCGGTTCGGATGGCGCCTCCGGGATATGCCCCGCAATCGGGAGACCGGCTTGTCAGTATCGGATGTACGTCCGGCGAGGATCCGACGGTCTGGGAACATACGGTGAAATCGACCGACCAGAAGTATTATCAGCCAAAAGACCGCTTAAAGAATCAGCAGTTTTATTTCATCGAGGTGACTAACGCCCCGCGGAGCGGCCGTAGCGGCGGAGGACTCTTTATGCGGACGGCTCAGGGACAGACGTATCTGGTCGGTGTTTGTAACGCCGGCGATCCGAAGAGCGACGAGGGGTATTTCCTTCCCTATACGGTGGTCTACGACCAACTCTACGCAAACAGCAACCTGGCGTTTGTCTACCAGGAACTTTTGCGCGGAGAGTCTTCCGAAAGCGGGAATATTCAGACCGTTTCGTTCGACGAAACGCCGCCCGGGCAGGCGGCGCCGGAAAAGATTCGTCAGCCGAGCTTCGAAAGCAACGGAAGTGACGCCCGCATGGAAAAACTGGACGAATTGAAAAAGTGCGTCGAGGGGGGAGCCGAACTGATCTGTATCGTGAACTGGCCGAAAGAGAACGGGGGACGGGAACGCGAATCGGAGGTGATCCGCGTTCCGCGCAAGGAATAACGTCTCAGAAGTTGATTCCGCTCCAGGTTTTGTCGACCTGAGGAACGTCGGTGGCCGGAGTCGGATTGATCGGCGAGATCAACGGGTCGGGAGAAACTCCCTCGGGAGCGGCGGGGAGGACCGGTGGTCCGGGAACGCCGTAGGGGGTCACGCTGTTCGGCGTTCCGAAACTCGGCACGTTGACTCCGGAGATCGGAACCTGCGGCACGCCGTCCTGCCCGGTTCCCTGGTCGTACCCGCCCGCGGGATAGAGTCCGCGACTGAGGTCTTTGTTTCCGATCTGAATGACCGCCAGGATCGAGCCGCGATTCTGCGCCTCAACGACAGGGTCGGTTCCCGCGGGAAGCTGGGTATTGACGATCGTGTCGACGCCGCCGGCAATCGCAATATTCTGGAATTCCGGGGCCGGAAGGAAGATGACCTTCGTGACGAAGTTCCCCGCCTGCACCTGGTCGATGTCGTTGTCGGTGATTCGGACCGGAATGGCATTATGTTCAAGATAGGACCGGGTACGCGGGGTGACCGAATTGACCTGGAGAGTTGGGTAAAGGTTCAGCGGAGCGCCGCCGATTCCTTTACGGTTCGGCAGGTTCGAAAGACGAAGACGGTACTCTTTCCCCGTTTCGAAATCCTGAACTCCTTCGGTGACGATCGGTTGGGAATCGAACGAACCGATCGCGGCGACGTCCCAGTTGACGTTCATTCCGTCCGGTCCCTGGAAGAGAATCTGGGCGGTCGCGGAGCCGACACGGTCGCGAGGCCCGCCGCCCCGGGCGGCGATCACGCCGGGACCGGGTCCGTTGACACTGGGATAGAGTTGCGGATTATTGTAGTTTCGGGGGGCAAGGCGGCCGCCGAGCGGACCGGTCGGACCGGCGCCGCAGAGGAAAGCTGCCGCGATCAGAAGCAGATAATATCTGTAACGCATCGAAAATCCCTTACTGAATCAACGTCCCGGGTTACCGGAATATCTGGGAAAATTTGCTCCGTCGTGTCTGCAGGCCGGCATTCTCCCGTGAGCCGGAAGCAGACCGTTCGTTAAGATTTCGGCAAACCGAAGAACAACTCTTTGAAAGAGTCATTTATGAAAAGGAAAAAATCGTCGGGTTCCGCTTTCCAATGGACTGTTATAACGGTTTTGACCCTTATAGCAGTCTATCTGACCCACGATTTTCGCCAGACCCGCCGCCTGATGGCGACCGGTTCGGCGCCAGAACTCGTTTCGGGGGCGGGGAGTACGGGAGGAGGGAGCGGCGAGGCGATCCTTGAACGAACCATCGATCGGATCGAGCGTTTAAAATCGGTGACCGCGAAAATCGATATGCGGGTTCATGTTGGGAAAGTGGCGGTTGACGGGAGCGGGAAGTATGAGGAACTCTTCCTTCCGTCGAACGACAGCCAGCAGCGAAGCCGAGCATTCTGTTACGGCGGAACGTCCCTCTTTCGGCTCCATTTGGAACTTCCCCGGAACGTAACGGCGACGGCCGAGCCGGAAGAAGACAACGTGCTGGATATCATCTGCGATAAGAACACTCTTTGGACTTTCACGTCGATCGAAGGGAATCAGCGGCTGACGGAACTGAAATTGGGTGAGATGGCCGCGATCTTGGCGCAGGCGGTCGAAAGCGACGAGGCGCGTGAAGAGCTTCTCAAAAACCGTCTTTCGCTTCCGAGCCCGCTGGCGGGGTTTCCTCGACTCGGCGGGATTACCGGCGTTCTCCGGAGTTTGCTGACCTGTTACGATTTTTCCGAAGAGGTCGAGACGGTCTCGCTCAAAGGAAAAAGCAGTTCGATACGCGCCTGGCGGCTTTCAGGGCGGCTCAAACCGGAGATTTACGAAAGGTCGGTCAAAAGTCTTCTCGAATATAACGCCGGGGAGCGGAAAAAATATCTCGATCAGTTTCCCTGCCTTGTCGAGGTCTATATAAGTCAGCAATACGAGTTTCCTTACCGTATCGCGTACTTTTCCGCGCCGGAGACAAACCCGAAGAAGAAAACCAGACTGGTTTCCGTCGATCTGACCGACGTGTATGAGAATCACTTTTCCGTCGTCCCGGAAAATTTTATTTATTCTCCGGGAGGACTGAACTCGACCGACGTGACTCATTCGTATATCGAAAAACTGATACCCGGATTCGAGTTCTGAACCGCATCCGCGGCGGGCGTTCTGCCGGACTCGTTTTGAAACGGCCTCGGCGCGGCTTTGGCGGACGACGCAACGGCCGTCCGACAGAAGATCGCCGTCGAGCGAACGCGGCCGACCCCGTTGGAATGTAATCGTCAAAGCGCCAACGGCGGCTAGCCGTTGGCGCGAACCATTTTGACGGCGACGCGTACAGCTTCGAACATTCCCGCGGCGGTGGCGGTTCCTTTCCATGCTCGGTCGAACGCAGTGCCGTGAGCGACGCTGGTACGGATGATCGGCAGACCGAGCGTGACGTTGACGGCGCGGAACATCCCCATCAGTTTGACGGCGATGTGTCCCTGATCGTGGATCATGGCGACAATCCCGTCGTAGGCCCCCTCCTGGGCGGCTTTCATCAGCGTGTCGCTCGGGAACGGCCCGGCGACAGCCAGACCTTCGGCGGCGGCTCTCTTAACCGCCGGGGCGATTTTCCGGATTTCTTCGTCTCCGAACAGACCGTTCTCGCCGTTGTGACAGTTCAGGGCGCAGACGCCGATGGTCGGCTCGCTTCCTTTCATGATTCTGGCGAAGTCGCGTAACAAATGGATCTTTTCAAGAACCGATTTACGGGTGATCTGAGCAAAAACGTTTTTCATCGCCGTATGAAGGGTCACGTGTACCACGGAAAGACCCGTGCGGGAAGCGAGGTTTTCGCCCGGACCCAAAAAGAGCATCATGCCGAAATTGTCGACGCCGCACCGCTCGGCGAGGATTTCGGTGTGGCCGGGATAATGATGTCCCGCGAGATTGAGCGATTTCTTGTTCAAGGGCGCGGTGACAATCGCCGCCACGTCGCCGGAGAGCGCCGCGTCGATCCCCCGATTGAGGGAAAGCCAGGCGGCTTCGCCCCCCGCGCGGGAAATTTCGGCCGGAGCGAAGTCGAGAAGAGCGTCGGGAACCGTTTTCAGACAGGGAATCTTCTTCGGACCGAAATGGCGGCGATAGTCGATCCGTTTCAGCTCGTCGATCGAATCGATCTGAACGACGGCCGCGTCGATATTGCAGAGACGCGCCGCGCGGCGGAGGATTTCGGGATGACCGAATACGACGGGATAGGAACGCGGTATTCTTCGTTCAAAGAGACCGGGCCATGCGCCCGCGATGATCTCGGGACCGACTCCCGCCGGGTCGCCCATCGTCAGGGCCAGAAGGGGGGCGGCGGATTTTTTCTGATTCATGGGGTTCTCCTTTAACGACGGTCTTCGCGGCCCGGACGGAAGAAAATATTCTCTTCGTCGAGCGGAACGTCGATCGCGCCGATATTGGTAAAGAATTTTACATTGGCGACCCGGGCGAACGAAGGACCGAAGACGTCTTGAACAACACCGACTCCGTAATCGGGATGGCGGAGCAGATCGCCCGGTTTCGGTTCCGTCGCGAGCCGCGGCGGACGGTTTCGTGGGAGGCGACTTTCGTCTTCGGGCGGCGCTCCCTCGCCGGACGCGGGCTCGTTGCTTCCGCTGACCCTTTTCCAGCCGGGCGGCGCGGTGTGAGAGTGACTTTTGGCCAGGTCGGCGCCGGTTCGGATCGACGTTGGCGACGCGGTCTTCGGTCTCGCCGGTTTCGATCGACGGGCCGGAACGAGATTTCCCTCGCCGTCGAAAACCATCTCGTTTGTTTCTTCCGGGGGTTGGTCGCAATATTCGTCGACCTCAAGGGTAAGTCCCTCTTCGGTGGTTCTCAGGATTTTCGGCTTGCGTGATACGCGCTTGCGTCCCGCCGATACAGCTCCGCGCGGGAGCGGAACGAACTCGTCGGTCGGATCCGGACTCTCTTCGTCGCCGGACGAGGCGAGGTAGTCGGAAAGAAGTCCGGTTTTCTTTTCGCGGGGCCAATCGCCGTTTGCCTCACGGATTCCTTGAAAGACGGTGTCGGCTTCCGTTACGTCGACCAGGTCGGGCGCGGCGGTGATCTCGTGGAGAAAAGTGCTCAGAATCGTCGGCATGTAACTTCCGCGGAACTCCCGGTATTCGGCGCGGCTGATTCGCAATACCTCTTTGGCGCGGGTGATCCCGACGAAAAGAAGACGGCGTTCCTCTTCGAGTTGTTTCTTTTCGCTTTTCGAACGTTCGTGCGGCAGGATGTTCTCTTCGACCGCCACGATGTAGACGACGGGAAATTCGAGCCCCTTTGCCGCATGGAGCGTCATCAGACTGACCCGGTCCGACTTGTCGAGGGCGTCGACGTCGCTGGTTAGAGCTGACTGCTCGAGGAACCGCCCGAGCCGATCCGAAGTCTGCGTCTTGTCGTCCCAGAAGGGGACGTCGTCGGCCGCAGCCTGCGACTCTTCCTCATCGAACATCTTGTCGAATTCCCGCACGTCGGAAAGAAGCTCCTGCACGTTCGCCAGGCGCTGTTTGTCCTCCTCGCCGTTCGAATCGAACATGGTCATGTATCTCGTCTCCTGCAAGAGGAGTGAGAGGAGAATCTCCATATCGGAGCCGGCGGCCATCGCGGCTAGTCGGTCGATCATCTCGGTGAAACGGATGACCGCGCTGCGCGTCCGCGCCGAAATCCCCTCGATCTCGGCGACTCGTTTGGCGGCCGCAAAAAGGGAGAAACCGCGTGTTTCGGCAAAAGATCGAATTCTCTCGAGCGTCGTCTTGCCGATCCCGCGCGGCGGAAGATTGACGATCCGTTCGAACGAGACGGTATCGTCATTGTTGTATATCAACTGGAAATAAGCCAGAATGTCTTTGACTTCCTTCCGGCTGAAGAACTCGAGTCCCCGTACCAAAAGGAACGGGACTCCTTTTTGGCGGAGGGCGCGTTCGAGGTTTCGCGACAAAGCGTTCATGCGGAAGAAAATCGCATAGTCGCCGGGAGAACGTCGGCCGGCGGCGATCTCGGAAGCGATCTCGGCGGCGATCACTTCGGCTTCTTCCTGCTGGTTGTAACAACTGAGGATGCGCGGCTTTTCACCCCGGTCCCCCAGGGTGAAGAGATCCTTTTCTTTTCGCTGTTTGTTGTGCTTGATCAGTTCCGAGGCGACGGCCAGGATCGCGCCGGTGCTGCGGTAATTCTCTTCGAGACGAATGACCTTGACTTGCTGAAAGTCCTTTTCGAATTCAAGGATGTTCCGAATGTTCGCCCCGCGCCAGCCGTAGATCGACTGGTCGGGGTCGCCCGTAACCGCCAGGTTCGGAAAGTCGCGCGAAAGGGCGCGGACGATCGCGTATTGCACCAAGTTGGTGTCCTGGTATTCGTCGACGAGGATGTACCGAAATCGCGAATCGAGCCTGGCGCGGACCTCCTCGTGATTTTTGAGAAGGAGCGCGGTGCGCAGAAGAAGGTCGTCGAAGTCGACGGCGCCGGCGCGAAAGAGGGCGGCTTGGTATTTGGGATAGACTTCTTCAACCACCTTGCCGACGGCGCTCGTTTCGTTGGCGCGATAAGCATCGGGAAGAACCAGCGCGTTTTTGGCCCAACTGATCGCCGCTAATATTTTTGGGACGTCGCATCCGCTCGGGAGCGAGCGTCGATCGACGATCCCCTCGATCAGCCGCCGGGACGCTTCGGTGTCGTAAATCGTGAAGTTGGGCGGCAGATGCGCCTCTTCGGTCCAGCGGTGGAGGATCCAGAGACAGAAACTGTGAAACGTACCGATCCAGACGCGCGTGTTTGGGACCAGGAGTGACAGACGGTCGCCCATCTCTTCGGCGGCCTTGTTCGTGAAGGTGAGCGCCGCGATCGAATAAGGGGGAATCCCTTCTTCAATAAGATGGGCGATTCGATGGGTGACGACTCGGGTCTTGCCGCTCCCCGGCCCGGCCAGAACCAGGAGGGGCCCGTCGACGTGCGCGACGGCTTCCCGCTGAGGGCCGTTCAGCCCATCCGTGAGCCGCGGCGGGCGGGCGGGCTCTTCGTGATTCCGAATTTGCCGGACATCCTGTCGGATATCGGGGGCGTCGGCAGATTCCGCGTAAGAATCCCGGGAGTTGCTTTCGTGAAAAAAACGCGAATCCATTCTTTGCTTTACGCCCTTTCGGTTATTTTTCGCCGAAATCGATATTCTTTTGGCACCAGCTGATCTGTCGGTCGAGTTCCTTGCGCGGAAGAATGTGCTGTTTGACGACCGGCTTCGGATTGAAGGCGTCCTCGTAAAAGCGGCTTTGCGGATCGGCCGCGTTGTCGGATTCGGATTTTGACATTTTCAGCGAGTCCTGAATCCGGATCACTTCGTCTTGAAGGGCCGAAAGCCATTCCGGGAGTTCAAAACCGATTCCCGACTGTTCGTTCGCCAATCGTTCGACCATCTCTTCGAGTTTGCGGAACGATTCGGACGATTCTCCTTGAGAAGCGTCTTGAATGGCGTCGGGGACCAGACCGCAGAGCCGGGCAATTTGTAACGGACGCACGAAACGCTCGGCCAGGCGTTCGTAGATGCTCGGAAGCCACACACCGTATTGTGAGCTCAGCTTCTGATACGAGGCCAGACTCTCGTTGGCGGCGTCGTTGCTGCGTGTGGCGATCCCCCGTTCCCAGAAGGTCGCGGCGGTTACGTGTCCGGTTTGAATCAGAATCTGGTGGGCCCAGTAGACCGGCTTTAAATTCCACGCGACCCGTTCGTACTTGGTCAGGACTCGGAACATATCCAAAAGCATGTAGAGCTTTTCGCCGTGATCGGATTGGGTCGTGGTGCTGTTGTAGTCGACGTATTCGGAATAGTTTTCGGCGATTGCCTCAAAGATGACTTCGAGACAGGCGGCGGCGCTCGGAAGCGGGAACTTCTGCTCGACCAGGTCGCTGATCAACAGCTCGCCGTTTTCTAGCTCTTCGCCGTTTTGATACATTTTCATCAGCGACTGAAGATAGGCGACTCCGCCCTGGTGCAAGATGGCGCGGATGTTTCGAAAGTTGAGGAACTGTTGCGTAAACAGGTCGGTTCCGTACCGCTGGATAAACGCTTTGACCTGATTCCACATCGAGGAAGACGCGATCGCTTCGACCGAGGAAATACGAATGTGGGCGCTGTGAGAAAGCCAGCAGCCCAAAAGAACGTTGACCGCCCGTTCGGCGTAGGTGACCATCGCTTGTTCGGCGCTGTGCGCCAGGCCGGCCTGCGGCGCGGGCATCCGCCATGCGGTTGACGAGTCGGCGATCATTTTTGTGATACTGCCGACTGCCGTTTCCACGATCTTGTCGAATTCGGTGATCGCGCCCGGTCCCTCGGGACGATTCTGATCCATCTTTTGTACGGTTCGCAGAAGTTCGAACGTCTCAACCAACAGACCGAGAACCGGGGCGTACTCGAAAAGACGCAACACGGCCTGCTGGAGACATCGGCATCGTACGATCGCGCCGGGTTTCCCTCCCCGCGATGTGGGAATGTAGAGCAAGGTTTCCTTTTCCAGTCCGGTGAGCATCGAGAGCCAGGCGCCGCGCAACTGGTTGACGTCGTCGTGAATCAGACCTGACATCACGCGAGTGACATGACCGACCCATTCGGGGAGATTTGCCGTTTTGGTCGGTTCCTGCCGTAGGACGGCGCAAAGGAAAAGGATGGTGTCGTTGACCTCGACCTCGGTGCGAATGATTCGGTCGAGGAGAATCTCTTTGGTGCCGTGCTGTTGGTCGTATTCCAGAAGGGATTGACTCGTGCCGTTCGGATTGGCAATGCGGTAGTTCCCCACGGTGACGAGGAGTTCTTCGAGCTTCTGTCGGCAATCTTCGGCGGTTTTGATCCACTCGCCGATGAGGCGGCGCGCCTGATCCACGTCTTCTTCGGCGCATCTTTCGGCGACCAGAAGAGGCGATTTGCCCGCGGCGTATTTCCAAAGCTTCATGGCGCTGAAGATGAAAGAAAGACGGTCGTTGATCCGGTCCATTTCGGCGGCCAGTTCGTCCTCGGTTCCGAGCGACGCGCCACCGCTTTCAACCGTTTCGTCGTCGATTCCGTCGTCGGCACTGTCGTGAAAGGACATGTTGTCGTACGCGGCGCTGTAAGTCGGATCGATCCCGACGTTGTTTTCTCCCTCGCCGTCGCTTTCCTCCTCGTTTTCAAAATCGAGAGAATCTCCGAAGAGTTCGCGCTCGAATTCGGACGTTTCGGCATCCTCCGATTCTCCGCCGCCATAATCGGTGGGGAAGACGTCGGAATCGAAGGTGTCGTCGTCCTCGTCGTCGTCTTCGGCGACGGGAGGGAAGCCGAGCCGGTCGCCGAGGGCCTCGATCCCATCGGCCATTTTGATCGAGGGAAGCTCGAAATCGTCGTTGTCGGGATCTATCAGCGTGCGTCGGATTTCGGCCCAGTCGTCCCGCGTGGCAAAATCACACAGGTATCGTTCGTAGAGCCAGTCGGGATCGGCCGTTCGGTCGAGGTCGTCGGGAATCGGCTGGTCGGTCTTGGGCTTTTCGTCGGGGGTTTTCGTAAAAAAACTCTCGTCGATTTGGGGAAGCTGCGACAGATCGAGTTGGCCTGTGTCGCCGATTCGCTTACGAAATTCCCACAGGAGATGGTCGATGGCCGAAAAACCCGTCCGAGTCAGAATCTCTTCGATCACGCGATGAAGAAGGTCCGCCTCCCGCAACAGCTCGCGTGTTTGGGCGGGGGGAAGCGTTTCGCGAACGCGCTTGACCAGAATACGGATCAAACTTTTGCGGAGAAATTCGATGAACGCGGGGATCTCGCCGCTTGTGAGCGGCTGGCTGGCAAAATCTTTGAACCAGACGTCGCGTTTCGCCTCTTCGTGCATCCAATCCTCGTCGATCAGGTCGAAGAGAGTGAAACTCGAACGGTTCATAATGTTTTCGACGAAGTTCCGCATTTCTTGAGGAACGTCCTCTTCTTTAAGTTCGAACTCGGATATCTTCCGAAGTCCCGGGGGAAAAGGAGGGCGGCCGCCTACGGCGGGTCGCGGCCGGATCAGGACAGGATCGACCTCAAGGGTCGGAACCTCGGCGTATAGTCCGGCGTTCGCCTCGAGCCGTTCCAGAAATGTCTTTGTCAGTTTCCATCGCTTTTCGTATTCCTCCGGCGGGAGTCCGGCGATGTCTTTTTGCAGTCGGGATTTCGAGGAAGTTTTTTTCTCTTCCGTCAGCTTGCGACCCTCTCCCCAAAGGGTTTCCATCCAACGAAAGGCCATCCCTTGGAATGTGTAGTCGTTTTCGGCCAGCGGGATGGATTCGGCTTGACTGAGCCAATACATCATCAGCGCCATGGAGGCGACGGGATCGTTCTTTTCGAGGAGCGCTTCGCCGAGAAGGACGAAGGCTTTCGGCGAATGGAAACGCTGAAGATGCTTGCTCCAGAACGAGATGTCTCCCGATGTGTTGCCGGCTTTCTGCCACATATACAGTGCGCTGGCGACTTTAGTGGCCGATTCCCATATCTCCAGTCCCGAAAAACCCTCGATCCCCGAGACTTCGGTGCTTCCGAACTGATCCCACCATCCCGCCAACTCGCTCATCGAGTCGGAAATGTCGGATTGCGATTCGGAATCCCCTTTTGCGGCGGCCTCTTTCATGAGACGGCTATACAAGTCAAAAACATCGACGAGCATGTTGATCATATCGTCGACTCGGTGGTCGTGAACCGCGTTGTCGCCCGAAAAAATCGAATATTGCGCGCCGAATCCCAGAAGAGACCAGGGATCGGGGAGCGCGCCGCAGTCTATTCCCCGGTGGAGAAGTTCTTCAATCTCGGCGATCCTCTGAACTCCGGTTCGGTAATCTCCCCGATCGGCGAGAAGGTATCCCTCGGTGAGGAGACACTCGATCCGGCAGACAATCCGCGCCGAGGCGACCGAAATAATCGCGGTCTGCTTTTCCGCCGCTTTGAAGTACCCCATTCGGGCGAAGACACGCGCAAGGTGAAAGCGTTGGAGCTGGTCGGCTCGCTTTTTGGCCAGACGCTTGTTCAGGTCCTGCCGCGCGCCACCGAACGGCTGAAAGAGTCGGCGGGCCTCCGCCTCCATTCTCGAACGCATCGGCGCGGGAAGGTTCAAGAGCAAAAAGTCATAGAAACGGTCCCGATAGGAGGCGATGACCGACATGAGCCCGCCGAGCGTAACGGTCGAGTCGTGCGCCTGAACATGGTCGCCGGTGATTCCCGAGCCCATAAGGATCGTTCCCGCCAGAACGGCGGCGGCTTCATAGAGGAGCTGATCCTGCGGTGCCGCGGATGATGCCGCGCCCGGCGCGCCGGTTTGCGGTTTCCCCCCGGCGGTGATCCGCTCTAAAATTGAGTCGAGCGTGACCTGATGGATAATGAAGCGACGGTAATAACCGTTCTTATCGATCGTGTGCGGATCCCATGTGCCGAAATAGTAGTTCGGCCGTCGGTTGACCGGATGATCGAAGTCGAACGCGCGCGGGTCGATCGCCAGTTCGTCGAGCTTGTCGGGATCGAACCAGGCGTCTCGAAGAAGGACCGGATCGGTACTTTTGAGTATTTCGATCGTTTTACGGATCAGTTCGCGGTATTTTCCCTGCGCCGCGCCCGCCTGAGGAAGCCAGACGGGGACCGGCGCGACCCATTCGTGCGGGTTCGGCTCGTGTTTTTCTTCCCCTTCGAGGATCGGGATCGGTCGATATCCGAGATAATCGTTCGCCTGCGTGACGATCGTCCGGACGAGCTTTTCTTCGTCCCATTCCGAAAAATGCGCGGATTGCCGAAGGGCCAGTTCGCAAAGACGTGCCATGAAGAAAGGGTTGAAGAGGAATTCGCCGCTCTGGTGGAAAAGAAGGTCGTGATGAAATTCGAGGTAGGCGGGAAGGATGCGTTCGCCGATCAGCGCCAGAATCGATTCGGCCTGTTTGGCGTCGCGAAACGCCGCGGATTCCCGCGAAAGCGAAACGAGCTCCTCTTTGAGGAATTCGAGCCCCCTCTTCCACAAATCGGCCGACTCTTCCAGTTCCAACTCGAAATAGAGCCCGTTCCAGAGGTCGTAAAGGTGAGGGTCCGAGGCGCCTGACGAAAAGTTGAGGTAGCCCAGGATTTCCCTGGCGATGGAAATTTTCTTCCCGTTTTTTTTATGTTCTGTCATTCCAGACTGCCGTTTTTACTGACTTTTGGGTCGATAATATACTATCATTATATTAAGGCTTGAAATCCAAATGAGTCCAGGGGGGGCGCGGCCGGTGGCGGGGCCTTTGGAGGCGTCGTGCGCGTCCGCCCGAGAGAAAGAACGGAAGTGAACGAGAGATGCAGAAATATCTGGTCGCGGTGGCGACGTACAACGAAATGGAAAACCTTCCGGAACTGGTTCAAAAGATCGGAGAGAGTCTGCCCGACGCGGACGTTTTGGTCGTCGATGACGGGTCGCCGGACGGTACCGGCGATTGGGCTGCGGAACGGGAAAAGGAGGATTCCCGGTTTTTTTTGATCGAACGGGGCGCGAAAAAAGGATTGGGGACCGCCGTTTTCGAGGCGTTTCGGTTTGCTGTCGATCGGGGATACGACTACCTCATCAACATGGATGCCGATTTCAGCCATCCCCCCGAGACGCTCCCGCGACTTGTCGAAACCGCCGAAGCGGAAAGAGCGGACGTGGTGATCGGGTCGCGTTATGTGCGCGGAGGGAAGATTGTCGGTTGGCCGTTCCGACGCAAGGTCATGAGCCGCGGGATCAACTTTTTGGCGCGCGTGGCGCTCGGCCTGTCGACGAAAGATAACAGCGGCTCGTTTCGCTGTTATCGGGTCGAAGCGCTTCGGCGTCTCGATCCGGCTCGGATTCGTTCGCGCGGGTATTCTTTCTTTGAGGAGATTCTCTTTCGACTGAAACAAGCCGGCGCCACGTTTCGCGAAATTCCGATCACTTTCACCGATCGCGTTCGGGGGAGCTCCAAAATCAACAAGAAGGAGGCGGTCGGCGCGCTATTGCTTCTGACGAGGATCGGATTGGAACGTCCGCGCCGCTGACCGGCCGGAAAGAAACGGGGAGCCAGAACAGGCGTTCGGGCTCCCCGCCTTGGAAAAGACGTCGGACGAATAAACTCATTCCGACATATTTAACGCGTTCAGGTACCGCTTTGCCGCGTCGACCCAGTCGGCGCTGAGGTTCATTTCGATGACTTTGTTCAGCGCGTCGGCGAAGAGCTGCGGGTCTTCTTTCCGCAGATAATCGTGGTGCGCCAGGCCCAGGACGGTGATCGTCGCCGCATCGACGAAATGCGGATCGTCGATATACCGGAGAACGAACGAGAGAGATTCGGGAAGGCGTACCGCCTTGAGTCGTTCCAGAACGAGGTTCTTCTCTTCGTCGCGTTCGGCCAGCTCGAAGGCAGCTTTGAGCGCTTCGAGTTTTTCAAGATCGGTCGCTTCGATTCCGATTTCGTCTTCCGGAAGGGACATGACGCGGATATACGCCCGAAGGGCGGCCACTCGACCCGCTTGGGAGACCTTCTGATCCGACGCGATCGCGATGAGGGTCTCGGCATGTTCGGCATTCGGCAGATTCGCCATTCCTTTGACGGCAAGCTCTCGGGCCGGTGGATTGCCGGTTTCGAACATATTCATCAGATAAGCGAAAGCTTCTTCGCCGCCGATCCGTCCGATGAGGGGGATCAGAACGGCGCGGTTTGCCGGGGTGATCATCGGCAGAATCGTTCGGCCGTCGCCGTCGGCAATCCGCGTTACGCATCGCTGGAGCTGTTCTCGAGCGGATGCGTCCTTAACCTGAAGCATCAAGTCGACGAATCGGGGAAGGTCGTCTTTCCCGGCCAGACGTTCGGACCAGGCGAGAAGATCGGCTCGAATCGGCTCGTATTTCGCGGCGCCGTCGAAGATGACCGGAAGCGCGTTTTCGTTGTGTCGCGCCACGACGATTTTCGTGTAATTGAAGAAGTCTTCGGGATTGTCGGCGTTTTTAAGACCCGCCAGAATCGCCTCGTCGAACCCGGGATACTCGATCCGGTCGGCCGCCACGATGGCGTACCGTTCGACCGCGGGATCTTTGGCAAAACGGATCAGAAGGGGAATGTCTTCGGACGTGCCGAGCTTTTCAAGCGCCAGAATTCCGTCGGCCCGAACGTCAGGTTCGTCGCATTCGATCGCCTTTAAGACATACGGACGGTATTTTCGGTCGTTTCGAACGGCCAGAGACGCCACGGTTCGCGCCTTGGTGACGGCGTCCATCGAATCGAATCCGGCCAGCCACGCTTCGACCTCGCTGTCGTCAACGTAGGGGAGACAGAGAGGCCACTCGGATTCGACCGGAATCGAAAGGTCGTAAAAGGCGACGTTCAGAGTCTCTTCAATCTCTTTCTTGAACTGAGGGTCGGCCGATTCAGCGGCCTTTCGAGCCGCGTCGAGCGCCTTGTCGGTTTTGATGGTGACCAGCGTTCGGAGCGCCTGCTGACGGACACGGAAATCGGGGTCGGACAGAGACTCGGCGATGGCGTCGACCTGCGCGTCGCCGCCGGTACGACTTAACTGATAGAGGAGCCATGTCTTGGCGACCGCGTTGATCGGTTCGGCAAGCCGAGAGGTCATCAGGCCGTTGAGCTCGGCCCTTTCGGCGTCCTTTTCGGGGACGCCCACTTCGAAACAGAGTTCTTGGAGACGCTGTTCGGCCTGTTGGAGTTTGTTCAGATCGTCGGAACCTAGATCCTGCGCGAGTGCGGCGAAGACCGCGGAGATACTTTCCGGCTCGTCGGCCGCGGCCGACCCCCGGAAAGAGGGTGCTGAGATCAGGAGTGATCCGAAGACGGCGAGTGTCAAGAGAATGCGTTTCATCGAAGGGCTCCTTTCTCAGATTTCAATGGTGTAGGGGGCGCGCTGGACACGACCGACGAGTCGGTTTGCCTGATCGTCGCCGACGAATCGAGTGTTGGCGGAATCCCAAACCAGGTCGCGTTTGACCTGATAACCGATGTTCATCAGCTGACAGATCGCCGCTACGTTGGCGCCGAACTGCACGTCCTGGAACGGACGAACTCGATGCTTGAACGACCAGGCGGCGTCGGCGCGGATCTCTTCGCGTGCTCCGTGATAGCGGCGGATATTGACCACGCGCGAAGGGACCACTTGCCAGGCGTTTCCGGTATGAATGGTTCCTTCGGTTCCGACGATGGTGATGTCGTATTCCGGAGCGTGATGGAGCTGGACGCCGTTGGCGTATTCGACCGTCATAAAATCGGTCTCGTTTCCGCCGCTGTGGGGCTGGAGCACCTTGACCGGCTCTTCGCCGTCAAGTCCGCACGCATAGGCGGCGCCGCCGAATTTGTGCGCTCCCCAGTCGGCCAGGAAGCCGTTTCCGTAATCGTATATTCTGCGCCAGCCGCCGCCGTAACTTCCGCTGAACCGATCGGCGTTAAAAGGAACCCAGGGGGCTTGACCGAGCCAGCGGTCCCAATCGAGTCCTTCGGGGATTTCTTCTTCGGGGAGATATTCCTGGAACGGCGCGCCCCCGACACCGCAGAAGATCTCTTTGACCTCGCCGATATCGCCGGCTTGGATGATGGGCGCCAGTTTCCCGTAATCTTCCATGACTCGCTGACTTCCGCTCGAGACGACGCGGTTATATTTTCGGGCCGCTTTGACCACCATCCGCCCTTCGGCGAGGGTTAGGGTCAGCGGTTTTTCGGAAAAGACGTCCTTTCCGGCTTTGCAGCTGTCGACGATAATCTTCGAGTGCCAGTGGTCGGGGGTGGCGCACATCACCACGTCGACGTCGCTTCGCAGGAGAATGTCTTCGTATTTAGGGAATATCTGAGCGTCACCGTTGCCGTACTGATTGTCGAGCCGTTCTTTTCCCTCGACGGCATGCGGTTTGTAACAGTCGCAGACCCCCAGCATGTAGAAGTCGGGGAGGGCGGCGAAATGAAGGAGCGTCTCGCTTCCCCGGTTCCCGTGCCCGACAAGGACCGAAACCAGTCTGTTTGAGGGGGAGACGGTATTGTTGAGCCCCAACACCTTTCCCGAAACGAAGAGAGGGGCGGCGGCCGCAACGCCCGCCAGAAAACGTCGGCGCGAAATTGATTTCGATTTTCGCTGCATGGAGAACTCCTTCCGGCTGATGAACTGTGGGTAAGATCGGTGAGCGCGGAAATTCGAGAAGACCCGAACACCGCCCCGCGAATCCGAATCGCATACGGTCATCATAACTTCGATGAGATCGCAAGTCCAGTACCCGAGCGATCGAAATTGCGAAAATCCGCTCCGGTCGTTCGCAATAATCCCCCCTTGCTTTTGCCATAAACTACCGTGTTGGGATCTGATTTTTGTTCTTTTTCTATTTTGCCCCCCTTTACTTTTTTGCAAGGTTGAGAAAAATGGAGATACCGGATATATCGAATAAATCGATTGCACCCATTTATTTTGCGTAAAATTCATAGAATATGCGGATTACCTATTTTATTTTATTCAAGATAAATCATAATAGGTGTGGTGATTTGTCCGTTGGGCTCGTTTCGGCCGAATTTTAGGCGGCAGGAATGGGAGACGGCGCTTCGGGCGCCTCGTTTCAACGGATTCCGTTTGAAACCCGGAATTATTTCGGTTTGATGGCGGCGTTCCTGGGAAAAGGACCGTTGTTTTTACGCTAGATGGAGATTACAGAGAGTTCACCGTGACACCCGTATCGCCTGAACCTGTCAATAATGTTCCCGCTCAGCATATTGTGACTGAGATGGAGGACAACAAGGAAGTCGGTTTTCTCGACCTCCTCCTGATTACGAAACGCCACTGGTTTCTGATCCTGATGGTGTTTTTTATCATCTTGGGATTGGTTTTCTTCAAGTTCGTCACCACGACCAGTATGTACCAGTCGCGGGCAATCCTCTATATTTCATCGCAGAACGCCCAGGCGCTTGTCGCCAGTACCGAGTTTACCCAGAACAACATAGACGAAAAATTCCTCAATACGATGGTCGCGCTCCTGCGGAACGAGGACGTTCTCAGCAGTACCTGGCAGGCGATCTTTGAGGATCCGGATAAAAGGATAGATATCGACGACGAGTTTTTTGATCTGGGAGCCGATGCATGGACCCGGTTCGTCTTGCAGCACCTTTCGGTTAAACTCGGCGGGGAGGGGGACATCAAAAAGGCAAATGTCTTCCAGGTCGCCTTTACCTGCCAGTCGCCGCGTGAGGCGTATGTCGTACTCCGCGAGCTGATCGCTCAGTTCCAGGCGTATTTTCGACGCCAGTACGAAGAGACGACGGATATCATCGGCGAGACGATCAAGCAGGGAAGGGACGAGCTTGACCGTGAGATTCAGCAGGCGACCGACGAGCTTTCCGAATATATCCGCAATTCCGGAGTCCATTTTATCGGAAACCTGGCGAATAACCCGCTCCTGACGAGGCTCCAGCGCCTCGAATCGACGCGGGTTCACATTGAAATTCAGCAGATTAAGTATCGGAATCGGCTCGAGATCATCAAACGACTCATCGACGGACGCGATATCAACGAACTTTCCGACGCCGAAATCGTCACGATCCTTAGTTCCGGCGAAGAGACGCCTACCGGTTCTGGGATGGAACAGCACCTCAATACCCTGACACTTCTGGTTCAGGGCGGACAGATGGAAAACTCCCTCAACCGGAAACTTCTCAAGCTCGATATTGAGCAGGCGGCGGACATGATGATGAAGATCGCCAAACTCAAAGAGCAGAACGTCGGGGACGAGAACCCGAGTATCGTCGCGTTGCGTAAGGCCCACGAAGACCTGGTGAAATACCGACAGTCGAAGACCGGGATCGAAGAGAGCGGCGGAACGGTCAACAAAATCGGGATATTCAGCTATCAGACGTTCCTCCTGGCGTATGTCGATATTCTTAACGAACGAATCGAGGCGCTCAACCGGCAGAAGGAGGAAATTCAGAAGTATATCGCTGCGCAGGAGTCCCAGGTGCGCGCGATTTCGGCATACTGTCAGAAGGTTGAGTCGATGCGTTTCTCGATCGATTCCCAGCGCGAATTCTATTTGCAGCTTGACCGCAAGCTCGACAACGTCGTGCTGACACGTAACTACGGCGGATATCAGGTCGAGGTTGTTTCGCCCCCGCGCGAGGAATTCAAGCCGGTTTCCCCGAATCTTTTGAAGTATATTCTGACCGGGGTCCTTCTGGGCTTGGCGGGCGGGTTCTCGCTGGCACTCCTTTCAGATGTGACCGACACGACGTTCCGTTCGCCGGAAGACATTATCAACGCGCTCAATACGCCGATTATCGCTCAGCTTCCCGAGTCTCGTATTTCCAAAAAGACCCTCTCGAAGATCAGTTCGGGAGACGAGGCGGGTGTGCCGAACTCGTCGTTCGTCGCGTACCATTTCCCGAACTCCCCGCAGAATGAAATCTACCGTTCGATCCGAACGCGCGTTTTCTTTAACCCGAGCGGAAATAATCCCAAGGTGGTGATGTGTTCCAGTCCTCTTTCCGGCGACGGGAAGACGACGTTCAGCGCGACGCTGGCCATCTTGCTCGCCAATACCGGCAAGAGGGTTCTTCTGGTCGACGGCGACATCCGAAAACCGGACGTCCATAAAAAATTCAACCTGGAGAACGGGCTGGGGTTTGCCGACGTTTTGGCGGGTATTTCGCAGCTCGACGACGTCATGGTGAAGACGAAAGTCGAAAACCTGACCCTCATCACCGCCGGACTCCACCGAAAGAAGCCGTCGGCGATCTTGACGAGCGCCCGGCTTGACGCGGCGATCAACGAAATGCGCGAGAAGTTCGATTTCGTGATCTTCGACTCGTCGCCGGTTCTTTTGGTTTCCGATTCGTGCAACATCGCGCCGAAAACCGACGGGGTCCTCTATGTCTTCCGAGTCCGCCGCCGCGGACAGGTACAGGCGGAACAGGGGATCGGCATGTTTGCCGATGTCGGCGCCACGATCCTTGGCACGGTGGTCAACTGCTACGAAAAACATCGCTTCTACGACGAAAACGCCGTGGCGCGGAAACGCTCGTACGGCTATGGCGCCGGCTATGGCGGAGGCTACGGAGGAGGCTATGGCGGAGGCTACGGTGGCGGCTACGGCGGAGGCTACGGCTACGGTTATGGACAAGGCGGTTACGGCTACGGCTACGGCGTCGGGTACGGAAGCAGTTACGGTTACGGAACCACAAAATACGGCGACGCCTCGAAGTACTACGGCGATCATTCCGATGAAGACGACGGGAAAAGCGCCGACGACGCCTAGTCGATCGGTTCGGACGTCATAAGACCGGGGCCGGCGGACGATTTCCGCCGGCCCCGGTTCGCTTTCTTTCGCCCGGAAGACGATGCACGCTCTATTTGTCCGGGGCGTCTTGTTCCGCGGTCGGTTCAAGGTCGCGCGCCCAGGCGCCCGGCCGCTCTTGGCCGGTCGCCATCAAATAGAAAATCGAGATGAACCCGTAAGTCCAGATGGAAATGAGCGTCGAAACCGCGACGGTAAACGCGATCATCGCCCCGCAGAGCGAGGGAGTCGAGAAAATTGCCTGCTGAATCACCTCAGGAGAGGAGTTGGCGGTGTCGATCTGTCCGGCGATGAGGAGACCCAGCGGGATTGAAACGAGGATCGCCAGAAGGAAGCATCCCAGGAAGGTCGCGATTCCTCCGCAGATGAAGGTGCCGACGTTTGATCGCATGAATGACCACGAAAGGTTCATTGCCCGGAAAGGACCGAAATCGCGATCGACGATCAGCGGTACCGTGAGTGCGAATTTGGTGATGAAAAGGGCGACAATCAAGAGAAGGCAAAACGACTGAACCGTGGGGGCGACGTTATGGAAAATTTTCACGAAAAGAGGAGTGAGATAGTCGAGGAAGATCACCATCGCCGCCATAAGGAGCAGGAAGAAGACCACAAGGGCCGCGAAAGCCTTGAAGAAGGTACTCCACGACGCGAACCGTAAGTTACGCCAGGCGGGGTTGTCCTGCCGGATGGTACGGATGACCCAACCGAGTAGCATCAGCTGAAAAAAGAAAGAGCAGATTTTAAGGACACTTGAGAATTTCCCAAGTTTTTTCAGCGGGGCAGGGGAGAAAGCGGGAACGGCGGAGTCTTCCCCGTTCGGCGCGGCGGCGCTTTCCGAATCGGCCGAGGCGTTCTGCCCGTCCGGATCCGCGACGTCGTTGTCAAAGAAATCGACAACGTTTTCTACGCTGTCGCGGATGTCGTGTGTCGGCGAGACGGCGGATTTCGACGAAACGATGGAGTTCAGCGGATTCGCGTTTTGAGACGACCATTGAGAGGAGTAGACGAGAAGAGAAAGGACCGAGGCGATCAGCGAAAGGAGAAGCAAACGCCAGAAGTAACGTTGGCAAAACGTTTTTGTCTCGCTCAGCCAGGCCGACAGCGGGACTCGGCAGTGAGTCATATCCGGGGCGGCCGAGTCCGGAGTTTCGGTGAAGAGTCGGAACGACTCTGGCTTTTTTTCGCCGTCTTGCGGGGGGGTGGGGGCTTGCCCATTGTTTTCAAATTCTGTCATCAGTGACTCCTTGCGGAAAGTTGGGGTTGATGGAGATCGGCCTATCTTACACTTTTGTGCATAAACGTTCAAGTTGTATCGAGGCAACGGGGTTTCCCAACCCGGAAAAAATCGGTATACTCCTATACCGGCCGGGGACCGCGCGGCGGAAATGTCCCCGACGTTTCCATTTCAGGAAAATGCGCCGCGATTTTTGAGGATGATATGGTCAGTTTAAGCAGACAGGAAATCTTTCAAACCGCCGAGTATGTCGTCGTGAAGGTCGGGACGAATGTCCTGACCGGCGCTGACGGGCGGCTGAACGTTGCTCGGATCAACAAACTCGTTGACGATCTGGTTCAAATTCAGAACCGGGGGAAAAAGGTGATCCTGGTCAGTTCCGGTGCGGTCGGCGCGGGGATGGGGATTCTCGGGCTTGAAAAACGCCCCACCGAACATCCCAAACTCCAAGCGATTGCCGCCATCGGGCAGGGAAAGCTGATGCAGACTTATGAAGAGGCGCTGGCCCGCTATAAGAAATATCCCGCGCAGATTTTGTTGACGGCGTCGGACCTGATCCATCGGAATCGGTATCTGAACGCGCGAAACACGTTTATCTCTCTTTTCACCTACGGAGTTCTGCCGATTGTCAACGAGAACGACACGGTCAGCGTCGACGAATTGAACTCTACCTTCGGCGACAACGATCGCCTGGCGGCGTTGATCGCAAACCTTTTCATGGAGCCGCTCCTGATCCTTCTGACCGATGTCGACGGTCTCTACGACGGCGATCCGGCCCTCGAATCGTCTCAACTGATTCCGCTGGTCGATCATTGGACTCCCGATCTGATGACGATGGTGGCCGAAAAGAGATCGGGACGAAGCAAAGGGGGAATGTCCAGCAAACTCAAGGCGGCGCAGATTCTGACGACCGCCGGAGGAAGCGTGATCATTGCCAACGGGGACGACGAGTGGACGCTGAACCGAATTATGGACGGCGAGGAGGTCGGTACCGCCTTCTTTCCGAAAGGGCGTCTTTTAGCTCGGAAACGGTGGCTCGGTTTCGCCGCGGTTCCGAAGGGAGCCGTCGTCATCGACGACGGCGCGGCGCGGGCGCTACTCGAAAAGGGGAAGAGCCTGTTGGCCGTCGGGATTACCGGAGTGAAGGGAACGTTTGAAAAAGGGGATATTGTCGCGATCCTGAATCTCCGGGGAGAAGAAGTCGCCCGCGGACTGACCAATTACGACAACGAAGAGTTGGAACGGATTCGCGGTCGTTCGTGCAGCGATATTCGCGATATTCTCGGCGAATGTCCCTACGAGGAAGTGGTTCATCGCGATAATATTCAATTGGTCGGATGAAGATGTTATCGGACCGTTTCGCGCCGGGAATGGCGTGTTCCGGCTCGAGCGTACCGAAGCGAAAGGATTGCCGGTAAACCATGATGAATTTCTTTCGTTCCGCTCCGAATTCCGAACCGAGCGTTTCCGGCGACACACCGCCTCTTTCGAGGCTTGAGGCGGCGCTTTTTCTGGGGCGCGAGCCGCTCCCAGCGCGTCGTCTGGCGCTCTTGGCGGAGCTGAAAGACGCCTCTCAGGTACGGGAGTTGGTTCGGGACCTGAACCGCCGTTACCGCGCGGTGAAAAGCGCCTTCTGCGTGGTCGAGGTCGCCGACGGGTTCCAACTTCGGACTTACCCGCAGTTCGCGTCATGGCTCTTTCGCCTTCAAGAGGTTCCGGTCGAAGTGCGTCTGACCCGAACCGCGATGGAGACGCTGGCGATCGTAGCGTATCAACAACCGGTTCTTCGCGCCCAAATCGAGCGGATTCGCGGCGCGGCGTGCGGCGATATTCTCCGGCAGTTGATGGATCAAAATCTGATCCAGATCGTCGGCCGTCTGGAAGAACCGGGCCGCCCGATTCTGTACGGTACGACCAAGCGTTTTTTACAGGTCTTCGGACTGACCGATATTTCCGCTCTGCCAAGTTATCAGACCGAAGGAAGCGAACCGGCGGATCCGTCCCCTTCTTCGGACGAGGTGACGCGGAAGGACCCTTAACTTGGGAATATTCGATTGAAACAGAACAAACGCGAAAAAAAGGAATTATTTTTTTGAATTGACCGGAAACAAGGTTGACAAAGCCGATTTTTTTATTCATATTGCGCATAGAAAGATCGGCGGTTTTTCCGCAAAGAATTTAAACCCCATTTGATAAAGGATGTTGCCATGGAATTCAGAAGCGCTGGTGTTTCGAACATGGAAGAAAATCAGTTGACGTTCTCCGGTGAAATCGAGTCGTTTGAAAGCATGACGGGGCTTCTCCCGATGCCGCAGGCCCTTTCCGATGACGAGGACGATGACGACGATTGGGACGAAGACGACGACGAGGAAGAGGACGACGACTGGGACGAGGAAGACGACTGGGACGAAGACGAAGACGAGGATTGGGACGAAGACGACGATTGGGATGACGACGACGAAGACGATGACGAAGACTGGGACGACGACGAAACCGAATGGGAAGAAGTCGGCGACGATGACGACGACATTGACGACGATGACGACTGGGATGAAGACGACGACGAATGAGCGTTGAGTTCTCAGCCGGCGTTTTTCCGCTTAACCTTCTTTCGACCCCATTCCGCCTCCCGCGGAAATGGGGTTTGTTGTTCTAGGGACCGTTTTGTATGGCCGCCAATCTGACCCCGCAATATCTCCGAGCCGAAGAGAATTACCGCCGCAGCGCGACTCCCGAAGAAGAGCTGAAATGGCTGCAGATTATGTTCGCCGAAATACCGAAGCACAAGGCGAGCGAAAAGATGCAGATGATGCTCAAAACAAAGATCTCTGACGTTAAAAAAGAGATCGAAGCCGCGCGTTCCGCCTCGAAAAAAGGGGGGGCCAAGAGTGTGAAGATCCCGCGGCAGGGGGCGGGAACCGTAGTGATCATCGGCGGACCGAATTCCGGAAAGAGTCAGCTTTTGACATCGTTCACCAAGGCGAAACCGGAGGTTGCGCCCTATCCGTTCACCACGCTCCAACCGATGCCGGGAATGATGCCCTGGAACGACGTGACCGTTCAGCTGATCGACACCCCGCCGATCACCCCGGATTATCTGGAACCCTATATGTACGGGTTCATTCGCGCCGCGGATCTGGCTCTTCTGATGGTGGACTGTGCTAGCGACGACGGGATCGAGCAATGCGACGAGGTTCTAAAACGTTTGAATGCCACGAAGACGCGTCTGGCGCGCGCCTCGTCCCTCGACGAGGAAGACGTCGGTCTTTCGTTTACCAAGACGTTTCTCGTTTTTAACAAAATCGATATGCCGGACGCCAAAGAGCGGATCGAACTGTTCCGCGAACTCTGTCCGACCGACTTTGAGGAATTTCAAATCTCCGCGACGGAAATGACGGGGATGGAGGAGCTTCGCGACGCCATCTATCACGCGCTCGGTGTCCTGCGGGTCTATACCAAGTCGCCGACGAAAAAAGAGCCGGATATGGAAAAACCGTTCACGGTGCGGCAGGGGGACACCGTTCTCGATCTGGCCGGATTGATCCATAAAGACTATGTCGAAAAGTTCGCCGGCGCCCGCGTCTGGGGGAGCGCGGTTCACGACGGAACTCCGGTCAAAGGGGACTATGAAATCCGCGAAGGGGATATCGTTGAAATCCGCCTGAACAACTGACAAGGCTCTCTCGTTTTTTAAAAACGTCCGTCTTGAAGAAGATCGCATAAAAGGTAAAATGTCAGAGGTGGCGCGCGTCCGCGGCTCGTCTTTGGGGGGGAGGCGCGGGCGCTGTCACGGTTTACGACCGATCCTTTACATTGATCCAAAGAAAGCAGAATGATGGGCGATCTTCATGAAGAGTGCGGCGTAGCCGCGGTTTATCACCTTTCGGTCGGCGAAACCTCACCCCTGGCGCCTCCGCAAGGGCGCAACGAGGTCTCGCGGCTTATCCCTCGAATGTTACTCGATCTTCAAAACCGCGGACAACTTGCCGCCGGAATCACTTCTTACAATCCTTCTCGCGAACAGCTTATCGATACCCACAAAGACGTCGGCAGTGTGGCCGAAGTTTTTCATCTCAGTCATCGCGCCGATTATCACAAACTGATGGACCGCTATGTCGGCAGCGCCGCGATCGGGCATGTTCGTTACGCGACCACCGGTCAGGAAGACCGCAGTTACGCCCAGCCTTTTGAACGGCACCATATTAAGAAATACAAGTGGTTCAGTTTTGCGTTTAACGGACAGCTGACCAATTACCATGACCTGCGTGAACAGATATTGCAAGACGAGAACTCCTCGTTGGCGCGCGATACCGATATGGAGGTTCTTCTCCATTTTCTCTGCACCGCGGTGGCGCAGGAATCGAAAACGGGGGATCCCGATCCGCTGGCAATCTGCAAGCGCTTTTCCGAAAAGCTCGACGGTTCGTATAGCCTGGTCTATCTGAACGCGCACGGTCAGCTCTTTGTCGCGCGAGACCCGCTCGGGATCAAGCCGCTCCTTTACGCGTTTGACGGTTCTCTCTTCGCCGCGGCCAGCGAAAGCGTCGCTCTCTTCAATCTGGGGTTCAAGTCGGAACAGATCAAAAACGTTCAACCGGGTCAAATGATCATCGTCGACGAAAAGGGCGTGCGGTTTGAACGGTTCGCAGAAAGCCGTCGTTCGGCGCACTGTTTCTTCGAATGGGCCTATTTTGCCAACGTCGCCAGCACGCTGGACGATCGGAGCGTTTACCTCGCCCGTAAACGTCTGGGCGAAGAGATGGCGATCCAGGAAGATATTCCGCTCGACGAAGATACGATCGTCGTGCCGGTTCCCGATACCGCGAAGGCCGCGGCGGACGGGATGGCGTATAAACTCGGCGTTCCGTGTCTTGAAGGGCTGATTCGAAACCGCTACAGCGGCCGGACTTTTATCGAGAGCGGCGAATACCGATGGAGAAAGGCCGAAACGAAATACACGCCGCTTGAAGAAGTCCTGAAAGGGAAACGCGTCTTTCTGGTCGAAGACTCGATCGTTCGTTCGACGACGATGCGCGTTCTTCTCAAGCGAATCCGCGAGGTCGGCAAGGCGAAGGAAGTGCACGTTCGACCCGCTTGTCCGCCGATCATCGCCCCCTGTTTCTACGGAACGGATATGTCGACCTACGGTCAGCTCTTTGTGACCCCCTTCTTCCACAAGACGGGCAAGCCAATCAGCCAGTGGCGGACCGACCGCGCTTTGGAAGACGAAATGGCCAAAGACTTAGGCGCCGATTCGCTCCGATTCCTCTCGCACGAGGCTCTTTTCCGCGCGTTGGATCTCCCGCCCGAACGGCTCTGCCTGGCGTGTATCAACAACGAATATCCCACGCCGTGGGGAACGCGGTTGGCCGCCGAGGCGTTTAATCTCTACGAGGCGAATCCGTCTTCGGCGGAAATCCAGAATGGAAAATAAAACCGGCGCGCCTGACCGACCGAATTCGATACGCACCGCGGCTTTTGAAGTCGCGGTGATTTTTCTTCTTTGCCTTCTCTATGGGTTCTGGCCGGTTCCCGACGTGAACGAACCGTACTACGTCGGCAAAGCGATCCATTTTTGGAACTCCGACTATTTTGCCGGCGATCCGTTCCTTTCCTCGTCGGATTCCCACTATCTTTTTTACGCGGTTTTCGGAATATTTTCCCTCTTTTTGAAGCCGACCGCGCTCGTCTGGTTCGGAAGGACGGTGATCTGGCTTCTGACGTCGTTCGGGTGGCAGCGTCTTTCGTCGGCGCTGATCCCGAAAAAGGGTGTTTCGATCCTAACCGCGGCCGCGTTCCTCTTTTATATGGAAAACTTTCATCTCGCCGGGGAATGGGTGGTCGGCGGGGTGGAAGGGAAGGGGTTCGCGTTCCCCTTTCTCTTTTGGGGATTGGCGCGTCTCGTCAGACGTCGTTATACAAGCGCGTTCGTCCTCATGGGGATCGCTTCGGCGTTTCACGTGCTGGTCGGAGGCTGGGGAGTCTTGGCGGCGTTCGGCGCACTTCTCCTTCTTCACGGTCGTCCTTCGACACAAGCCGATTCGGCGACGGGCGCGCGCGGTTCGGTTCATAAACGAGTCGCGCTCGGTTTGCTGATCGGCGGGGCGATTGCGCTTATCGGGCTTCTTCCGGCGCTGGCGCTTGACCGCGGAGTCTCTCCTGACGTTCGACATGAGGCGCACCGGATTTACGTTTTTGAACGAATCTCACACCATCTGGTTCCCTCAACGCTGCCCTGGACGTTTCGTGTTCGGTTCTTGCTTCTGACCCTTCTGTGGTTCTTTTTCGGCCGATTTAAACCGGAAGTCTCGGGGGGACGCGACGCTTTTTCCGCAAAAGGCTGGATTTTCTGGAATCGATTTGTCGGCGTTTCGCTCCTTTTTGCCGCGGTCGGGCTCTTCTGGGATTACGGGATTTCGTTTTTGGAGAAAACGAATTGGATCCCCCAAACCACGCTGGCCGCCGACATGCTCCGCTTCTACTGGTTTCGTCTTTCCGACTGGACCGTTCCGGCCGGGGTGGCGCTGGGGAGCTGCGCGTTTTTGGTTTCGGACGGAAGTGGCGAACGTCTGAAAGCGTTGGGGGGACGCGTCGAGCTTGCGCTCTTTCTTCTCCTGGTCGGCGCGGCGATTTTTGTCGCCGTTAAAAAAATCTTTCTGGTCCACGCGCTGACGTTGGCCAAAGCCGCGACGCTCTCGCCCCTCTTTCCGGTTCCTCCCCGACCGGTCGACGCGATCGCTTTTCTGGCGGCGCTTTTGCTGTTCGGAATGTTTTTTTCTCTCGTCAGACCAAAAGGGGGAGGCACTCTTCGTGCGGCGGCGTTCGCTTTGGTCGTTTTGGTTTTGGCATTTCTCGCCCCGCTTTGGGGCGCCGTCGAAATGACCGCTCTGAAAACGGGCGTTTTGGTTCCCCGGAGCAATCCGCCGAAAGAGTCCATCTCGAACGGCTGGCTTGACGTCTGCCGTTGGGCGCGCGAAAAGACTTCCGAAGACGCCGTCTTTCTCGTTCCGCGCGGCTACGAGTCGTGGAAGTGGAACGCTCAACGCGCCGAGGTCGCCAACTGGAAAGAGATTCCGCAGGACGCCTCTTCGATGGTCCGGTGGTTCGCTCTGATGGAAGATCTCTATACGACCGGTCTCAAGAAGGGAAAAGACCGATGGAACGATCCGCTCGTCGCCGTCGTTCTGGCCAAAGGGGAAAAGCGAATCGCCCTCCAGGCCGAAAAGTACAAAATCGATTATTATGTGGTCGAACAACCGCCGTATAACATCGCCTCGCAGCCTAAGGTGAAAGAGCGGTTCGACGAGCTGATGAAAGAGCACAAAGTCTACCAGAACTCGCACTTTATCGTATTTCAGTTCGAACGAAACAGATAGAAGACCGCCGACGTCGATACGGTATATCAGACGCCCGGACGGTTGCCGGGCCCTTCTCCGGCGCCGGAGGCGTTCTCTTCCTGAGAGTCATACGGCTCGGCCAGGTCGTAACCGCCGGTGAAAGTCGGTTCGATCACGGTCGGCGCGTCGGGCTCTGCGGTCTTGTCGGAAATACCGTAACCTTCTCCCAGGGAGGGTTCGACAGGTTCGACGGCGTTGAGCGGTCGGGTTACGGTGGTGTACGTCTCGCAGTCGGGGCAGCGGATTTGCTTGCCGACCTGCGACTCTTCGGCGTACATCAGCGTGCCGCACAGCCCGCAGAGAACCGGAATCATTTTCTTTTCCGGCGGACGCGGAACTTTCGGCCTTTGCGGCGGTACGGCCGGAGGGGCGTTTCCGCCCCCGGCGAAAACGGGGCTTGTCGGCGAAAGACTCGGTTTCGGCGAAGCGTACGCGCCGCCGTATCGGAGACGAGCGCTGCGCGATTGAGCGCGCCGCCTGATCTCTTCAAATTTCTTTTCGGTCAGCAGAAAACCCGCCCCGCAGTCGGAACAGCGGATTTTTTTTCCGATCCGCGATTCTCCCAGGTAGATCAACCCGCCACAGTGGGCGCAGTGAAAGGGGAGAAGCTGGGACGCCGCGGGGGCGAACCCTGTGCCCTTCGGCGCGGTCGGGGGGGGAGCCGCACAGAAGAACGCGGTTGGCGTCGGCGCGGCGGGTTCGCGTTCCGGCTCCTGAGTGTTTTTCTTTTGCGTCTTTTGGACTTTTCGCCGGGAATCATACCATTTTTGCGTGACTTTAAACGGGGCGGCGCAGTCGGGACAACGGACCTTGGAACCGACTTGAGATTTTTCGATATACAGAATCGAACGGCAGACCGGACAGACCGTTGTGACGCTCTCTCCTTTCGACTCTGGCCAATGGACCAATTCGGACGCTTTCGACGCGTCGAGCGGAGAGACGCCGTAAACCTCGCGCGCCGCGTTCATTTCGGGATATCGTTCCGGATGGAGACGCATCGCCGGATCGGTCCACGAGCGCATCTGTTCCTGACGCCGCTGTCGGCGTTTTTCTTCGTACCATTCGGCGGTGACCGAAAAGGGGGTGTCGCAGTCGGGGCAGAATTTCTTCACCCCGATCTCATCGTGGGCGACCGGTATGGCGGCGTTGCAGATAGGACAGCGGTATTCGGGGAGATAGAATTTCTGGCCCCGCGCGCGGGCGTCCTGCGGCCCGTCGTCGATGGCGTAGAGTTCTCCCGTTTTGACGCGCCGGTCCGGCTCGCTGCGGGAGGGGACGGTCAACTTTCGATAGCAGTACCGGCAGTAGACCTCCTGACCGGCCAGCTCTTGCGGAACGGCGATCGACTCGGTACAGTTCGGGCATCGAAAACGGATTTCACTCATCGAAGGACTCCGGTGTCAGTGAGAAGAAACACCGCCTCGGCGGAGAACCCGCCGAGGCGAAATCAAGCGCGGAACGAACCCGCGATCGAATGGAAAAGGGTCAGACTTCTTCCGGACTCGGAACGACAAATTCTCCGCGGTATTCGCGCGTGAGCATCGCGTCGGCTTCGGCGTTATCGACAAAGACCTCTTTGTCGGGATCGAATTTGAGACTGACGCCCATTGAAATCGGGGTTTTTTCCAGGTCGACACCGTTATCGGTCAAATGATCGAGCGTCCGGCGAAGTGTGGCGACGTTGTTGTCGTTCCCCGGAATATTGGCGACGATCTTTTCGGCTTCGGCGGGAGAGACGTAGTTCGCCTCGCCCAGGTAGTAGGAGATGTTTCCCAGATGGCTCAGACCGGCGGAAAGATGACCGGCACGCGCGTCGGCGTTCAGCTTTTCGGGCGTTCCGTTAATAACGCAGTCGATGAAGTTGCTGAAATGATACGAGTCATCTCCGCCGGTGAAACGGGTGACTTCGTTCCCGTCCGGGTCAAAGACCGCGACGAAACCGTATGAGTTCTGAATCATATACCCTTCGGTTCCGTAGGCGATCACGCCGACGCCGACTTCCATGAGCGGATCGGTCTCCAGACCGCGGGTTTCGAAGACAAGGGTTTTGCCGTTGCGGTAGTTGTAGATCGAAACTTCGGTGTTGGCGGTGTCGCCGGCGTCGACGTAATTGTCGTCTTTGCGTTCAGCCTGGTAACCGAGCCGACCGCCGTAGGCGATCACCGACGAGGGAAACTCAGTCACACCCAGGAATGTGCGGGCGATATCGGTCTGATGCGGTCCCTGGTTCCCCAGGTCGCCGTTCCCGTAGAGACGCTGCCAGTGCCAGTCGTAGTGGAAGTTCGGGCGGGTTACAGGGTCGATGATCGGCGCCGGCCCGCTCCACAGGTTGTAGTCAAGTCCCGCCGGAACCGGATAGGCGCCGAGCGCGCCGATCGACCGCCGGCGTTTGTAGCAAAGGCCGCGGGTCAGCTTGATTTCGCCGAGTTTCCCGTCGGCGGCATATCGAAACGCCTCGAGGATCGCCGGGTTCGAGCGGCACTGCGAGCCGACCTGACAGCAGCGGCCGTATTTCTTGGCCGCCGCGACGAGCGCTTTCCCCTCGTGGACGTTGTGGCAGATCGGTTTTTCGACGTAGGTGTCTTTCCCCGCCTGCATCGCCCAGACGCCGGTCAGCGCGTGCCAGTGATTGGTCGTCGCACAGGAAACGATATCGAGGTTTTTGTCGTCGAGTGCGTCGCGCATATCGGCAACGATTTTCGGACGGGACTGCTGCGCTTCTTCGACCATATCGGCGGCGCGGGCGGCTTGAGCCTGGTCGGGATCGCAGACGTAAAGGATTTTGGTGCGCGGATCTTCGAGGAATTCGGGGATATGGCTCCCGGTTCCCCGGCCGCCGCAGCCGACCACCATAACGCCGAGCGTTTCGTTCGGACCGAGCGGCCGCCCTTGAGCGCGAGCCTTCTTTCCGGTCATCGCCGAGCCGAGAACCGACATTGTCGCGGCGGCGAGGATCGAATCGCTCAGGAATTCTCTGCGTGACGTTCTCTTCATCGTAATCTTTCCTTTCATAAAACGGGCATCTTTGGAAAACGACGCACGGCGGAAGCCGCGGTTCATTTTCAAGACGCCGGACGTTCAGATGTGATATGTTCTTTCTTTTGTGTGGTTTTTCGTTAGACGCGGCGAACGTCGGTCAGATTTCGACCCGTTTTCGCCAGAGAATCGACTCGACCTCCTTGTGGCAGAGGATAAGCGCGTCGCGCGCCAGGACGCCGTCCAGGAGCGATGAGGGGGCGCCGGAGACGAACGCTTTCCGCGCTTCGGTCAGCTCGCGGACAAAGGGGGTGATGTCGTCCGATTCGCCGAACTCGGGTTTTTCGACCCCGCCGTCTTTGGTCAGAACCGTGACCGGCAACTCGCTGAACGAGTCGAACGCGACGGTCGCCTCTTCAAAATGCGCTTCAAAATTATGCATGAACGGACGTCCCTGTTGCATAATGCATCCGCTGTTGGCGGTGACGACCAGCTCGGGATCGTCGTAGACGAACTGGGTGCTGAAATATTCGGGAACCGCTCCGCGGCTACGGCCGACCGACTGAACGGCTCTAGGCATTCCAAAGACGGCGCGGATAAAGTGCGCGTCGTGGACATGCAGGTCGAGCAGGGGGCCGCCGATCTTGTTCATGTCGTAGAAGTTGGTCAGCCAGACCGGGTCGGAAATGACGCGGTTGAAATGCCCGCCGAGAAGTTTTCCGTATTTTCCGCTTTGCGCGGCCTGTGCCACGTATCCGTACGCGTCGTAGAAGGGGAGGACGTGCCCGATCATCAGCATTTTACCGTTCTTCTGAGCGGCTTCGACCATCGCGACCCCTTCTTCGGGACGGAGAGCGATCGGCTTTTCGCAAAAGACGTGTTTTCCGGCGTTGAGCGCGGCGATCGTGGCGGCGGCGTGCTGATTCGGGGGAAGGCAAATGTCGATGACGTCGAGTTCCGGATTTTTGAGCATCTCGTCGAGGTTGTCGTACGTCGCGATCCCCGAAAGATCCATCATCGTCCCCTGGGGACCGAAGTTCCCTTTGATTTTCGTCCAGTCGCCGGCGAGGCGTTCCTTGAAAAACGACTCGCACAGGGCGGCGACTTTAACTTCTTCCATTCGCTGGTAGGCCAGATAATGGATCATTCCCATAAACCCGATCCCGGTAATCCCGACTTTAAGCATTTGTCTGTGACTCCAATGATTTCTATGGTGAACCCGCGCGAAGAAGAACGGGCAGTTTTCATTTCGACTCGGGCCGACCTGCGGCGCCAAGTCAAAACGGTATCCTCACTTTCTACTATTCTAACGATTTCATCATCGAAAGTAAAAGGATCGCGGGAAGAAAAGCAAAAAATTTGAATTTTTCAGGAAAATCGGGTAGACTGGAGAGGGACGGAGGAGTTTCGCAAATCTTTCCCCGTTCGTTTCGTCAATTCCCGCCGCACGCTAGATTCTGTTCCGGCGCGCGGCATTAACCATCTATCCGCGCCTGTCAGGAGCTCTTGTGCGGTCAGCAACGAATCGTAATCCCCGTTTCGAATCGCTCGAAAATCGCCGTCTTTTATCGGTCACGGCGGGATCGGTCGAAACGTGGAATCCCGCGCCGACCGCCGCGGACGAGGAACCGACGACTTGGTTGGTGTCAACCCTTAGCGACGGCGCCGGAGACCACGAAGGGCTTCTCTCTCTGCGCGAGGCGATCGCTTCGGCAAAGTCGGGGGATCGGATTCGGTTCGCTCCGGCCCTTTCGGGACAGACGATCATCCTGACCGGAAAGCAGCTTGAGTTGTCGGTGAACGTGACGATCGACGCTTCCGATCTGCAAAAAGGAGTGACGATCGACGGTGGGGCGGGGAGCCGCGTCTTTTCGGTGACCGGCGGGGCGGATGTCAAGATGGTCAATCTTCGGATTTGCGGCGGGACAACGACCGCTTCGGGTGGGGGAATCCATAATTCCGGCGTCCTGAACCTGACCGGATGCGCCGTGGTCGACAACAGCGCGGCGCGGGGGGGAGGTATCGAAAATGTCGGCGAGCTGACGTTGATCAATTGTACTGTGGCGGGGAACCGCGCCAAGACGACCGGCGGCGGACTTGATCTTTCGGGCGGAAGCGTTTCGGTCGAGAACAGTATCGTGGCCGGCAACAGCGCCGAAGGGGGTGGCGACAATATTCATAAAAGCGACGCCGCGGCGGTTTCGGCGTCTTACGTTCTTTCTCCTTTTACCGACTGGACCGAGTCGGACCACCTGGTCGAATATGACGCCCAAAAGGAAATTTTTTCCGACGCGGCCAACGGCGTCTACACCTTGGCGTCCGGTTCGCAGGGGATCGACGCGGGGAACAACGCGTTGGCGGCGACCGCGCGCGATCTGACCGGGGCGACGCGTATTCAGCACCTTGTGATCGATCTGGGAGCGTATGAGTCGGGGATCGGAGCGGGAACGCGGCTTTCGGGCTGGCATGTTCTTTACGACGGTGAAGAACATCAGCCGGAGATCGACGGGCTGGAGGAAGGGGATTTTGTCGAGTTCAGTACGGACGGCGGAGCGCGTTTCGTGACGGTTCCTCCGATCTTTACCGAAATGGGCGCCTATCCCCTGACGGTGCGGATCACCCGCCCCGAGTATGACGCGTACACCGAGTCGGGCGAGTTTCAGGTTCGGGAGACTCCCTCGTCGATTGTGACTTCACTTGAGGATTTGGTCGATCCGGTCGACGGTCAAGTGACTCTGCGCGAGGCGATCGGCTATACGCCCGCGGGGGGGACGGTTCTCTTTGTCCGGGCGTTGGCGGGAAAGACGGTGGTTCTTTCCGGCGAAGATTTGCGAATTGCCGATTCCCTTGAAATCGACGCTTCCGACCTCCAGGGAGGACTGACGATCGACGCCGCCGGCAAGAGCCGCGTCTTTTTCATCACCGGCGGAACTGCCGCCAAGCCGGTCGAACTGACCGGTTTGACGATGACCGGCGGGATGACGAGCGAAAACGGCGGAGGAATCCTCGCGCGGAGCGCGGTCTTGAAAATGTCCGGCTGCGTCCTCACGGCGAATACCGCTCGGGAGGGGGGCGGTCTTTACGCCCAGGGCGGAACGACGATTCTGACCGACACTCTTTTTGAAAAGAACACGGCTCTTTCCGGCGGCGGACTCTATTTGCAAGGGGGGGTGATGACGGTCGCCGATTCGCGTTTCCTTTCGAATAACGCGCTTTCCTACTATGGCGGCGCGATCGAGAACGCCTCGGGAACCCTGACCGTGAGCGGATCGGTTGTCTCGAAGAACAGCGCGGCCAACGGCGGGGGGATCGACGTCGATCGAGGGGTGCTTTCCTTAACCGCCTGTGTCATTTCCGAGAACAGCGCGCTTCGCCGGCTCAACCTCGAAGATCACGGGTACTACGGGGGATACGGCGGGGGACTTTATAACTATCACGGCGAGATTTCTCTTGCCGACTGCGCCTTGACGAACAACGAGGCTTCGAATTGGGGGGGCGGCGTCGAGACGTACGGAAATATGAACCTGGTCGGCTGCACTCTGGCGGGAAATCGGGCCGACTACGGAGGCGGACTCGACGTTGACGCCGGATCCGCCGGAAAGGTGAACCTCTACAACTGCGTTGTGGCGGGGAACCGCGCCGCCGCCGAATCGGACGACGTCAGCGTCAGCTCCGGAGCGGTCAACGCGTATTATACATTGTCCTCGTTCGAAGATTGGACCGAGTCGGAATCGGCCTATTCCTACGACGGATTGATCGCGCTTTTTACGGATCCGGATAAGGGGAATTTCACGCTCCGCCGGGGAACACGCTGCGTTAACGGCGGGAACAATACCTTTGTGACGGCGTCGGCCGATCTGGCGGGGAACACTCGGATTGTCGGCGGCCGGGTCGATTTGGGTGCGTATGAGATACAGAACGCTCCGACCCCTCTCGCGCCTCCCGAAATTCTGACCGGCTCGCCGGGGGTAAGCGCGGCCTACGGACTCGGACGGCAGCGGATCGTCTGGACGAATGTTGACGGCGCGGCGGGATACGAACTTTCATATACCGAAGACGGCATCTGGTGGACGTCGCTTGTCGTCGACGAAAACTCGCACGTTGTCTCGGGATTAAAAAACGGCACTCTTGTCCAGTACAAGGTGCGCGCTTTGGGGAATGGCCAGACAAACGAGACCTCCCCCTGGAGCGCCGTCAAGTCGTTCTATGTCTCTCCCTTCGATATCGACGGGGACGGTATGGCGGGAGCGGAGGACTACGCCGCCATTTCAAAGGCGTGGATGTCGATGTCCGACGGCGAGAACTGGGATCCCCGCTGCGATATTGACGGAGACGGTCTCGTCGGGCCGGGAGACTTTGCCCTGTTTAGCGTCAACTGGCAGAAAGATTCCGATTTTATTTTTCCGCCGGGCTAAACGGGTTACGTCATAGAAAAAGGGGAGCGGAAGCTCCCCTTTTTCTATGACGTAACCCGTGAGGGCTAATCGCTCACCGTCGTTTGGAACTCGTCGGAATTCCCGCGCAACTCGGGCGCGTACATCCCCTCGATCGTAGCGGGAAGGGCGCAGACCGTTCCTGGGGTTTCGGCACGCAGACGATAGATGAGCGTGTGTGTGCCCTGGGGCAGATCGCGCACGAAGAACGAGACGCGCGCGTCGCGGTATTCAGCGTAGGCGCTCAAAGGACCGGCGGTGTAACCGCTGATCGGTTCGATCGGCTCAAATCCGGCGGGCTTGCGGTCTTCGATCAGAATGGAATCGTAGTCGTTCCGGCTTTGGACGTTCAGTTCGACTTCGATCAAGTCGCCGCTTTGGATCGGCGCGCCGTCCTCGAGACGTTCCCTTTTGAACCGGTGTACGCGAATCGGCGTCGGTTGTCCGTGACCGCCGAAGGCCGTTTCGGCGGCCGATTCGTCTTCGGTCAGTTTCCAGTAGGTGCGGTTGACTTCCACTTCCAGACCGGCTTTGCGGATAAAAGGTTCCATCGTAAAGTTAGTCAGATACGCGTTGCAGTAGAGCGGGCCGTCGCCGGAATAGCGGATCGTGACTTCGTGCGGTCCGGCTTGAATTTCGTCGCCGGAAAGGACGAACGTGTGTTCGTTGGCGAACACGGTTTCGGGCGTGATCGATTCGGTATGGACGATTTTCCCGTCGACGGCGATTTCGACCGTCCCCGCGCCGCGGAGTTCGTCATTCGCGTCGAGGTAGTCGAGAAGGGCGGCGACGCAATGCGCCGTGTCGCGGGTGGAGTCCCAATATCCGGCGTTTCTGCGGTTGTTCAGAAGATATTTGACCATCTTCGGCAAGACCGGATTCTTGGGGTCTTCGCGAGCCATCAGCGAAAGATACGCGGCTTGGGTTTCGACACTATTTCCGTACCAACGCCACCACTGACCGGCCGCTGATGTGCCGCGAAGGTCGAGCCATGCGGTCTGATTCATGTCGTCGGTTTTCAGGTACTGGGCGATCATCTTTAAAAGGGTGTCAATCCGTTCCTGTACCGCCGCCGAGCGTTCTTCCGGTTTGGTGAGCGTGAGCGCGTCGGTGTAGAGGGTCAAGACGTATGGAGTCAACGTAGTGCGGTCGTCGTAGATGAAATCGCTCATTTCGTCCATCATCTGCGTCGTTTCGCCGTCCCAGTCTCTTCCACACATTTCAATGGTCATGAAGGCGAGGACGTCCTCGGCCGAAACATGTTCTTTAGCGTCCGGCGAGCGCTCTTTATCGGGGGTTTGCGCTTCAATTCGCCATTTTTTCAGATTGGCATGTTGGTCGAACATATAGTTGTGTAACCAGTCGATTCCGTTTTGGATCATCTCTTCTGGAACATCGGCGCCCGCTTCCCGCGCATGATAGAGTCCGCTGACCACCAGCGCGGTCAGATGCGCCGAGGGGTACTCTCCCCAACCGCTGAACCATCCCCAGCCGCCATCGGCGAATTGCATTTCTCGAAGACGAGCCACACCGGCGGCAACGCGCCGGTTGACTTCGGCTGCGGAAAAGACCGGATCGGTTTTCGGAAGCGACGGGTCGGTCGGTTCGCCGAAGACGTTGATTCGTCGGCGGTTTTGCGCGCGGCGTGACGGGCCGTCGCCGAGTTCCTGCGAGTTAAGATTGGCGCGGTGCGATTCGATTTCGGCCAGGTCTATCTTCGAACCGGCCAGATATTTTCGAATCAGGACGGTCGGCAGGAATCGGTTCAGAGTCTGTTCGGTGCAGCCGTAGGGGTAGTCGGTGAGGTAGGGAATCGCGTCGAGCGCGGCGCCTGCCAGCGAGGGGGAATAGCGAACGGTCAGCGAAGTTTCTTCGGGGATTCGTTCGGAGGGGACCGTTATGCGGAACGCGTATTCTCGCGCGGCGTCGTTCTCATCGTCAACGCGCGGAACGACGCCCGAGAAGGACTCCTGTTTCCGGATGCCGTGCAGATAGACGGGGATCGACTCGCGTACGCCGTCCGACTCGTCGGCGGTACGCACGGTCATGATCAGAGGAACGCTGGCCGCCGCGGCGGCTTCGACCTGCCAGTCGACGCGCACGTGGCCTTTTGCGGGGATCGTGACCTGTCGGGTCGGCGCGCTTTCCGCGCGGAAGCGGATTGCCGGGGGAGTTTGCGCGTCGGGATCAATCTCAAGCGTGACCTCTCCCTTCTGCTGGGAGTCGGTGTCGTTGTGGACGATTGCCGAAAGGAGGACGGTGTCGGTCTGCGTCAGGAAACGGGGGCGTTCCATTCGGAGAATCAGATTCTTGCGCGTAATGACTTCGGTGGTTCCTTCGCCGACTCGCGTGCCGGGCGCGAATGACCAGACGCGCATCTTCCACGAGGTGATATTTTCGGGCATGTCGAACGAGAGTTCCGCCTCGCCGTTTTCATCGGTTCGAATTCGGCCGGCCCAGAACGCGGTATCGGCAAATTCGCTCCGGATTTCCGGGGCGGAAAAAGAAGCTTCGCCCGAGGATGTCATGTCTGAATCCGGAGAGATGTCGGCGCCGACGGCTTCGGCTTCCTTGGGAGCGAAAGCGGGAGCGGCATTGGACACCCCATTGCTGACCGCGCCGGAAAGGGCGGTCAGGGAACGGCTTTTCATCGGCGCGGCGTAGCCGTAGCCCGCGTCTTCCTCGGCCGCCTCGCTGTAAAGCAGACCGTCGGCGAATTGCGACGCCGCCGAACCGAGCGGCTGCATGGTGTTCTTTTGCGGGAAGTCGATCGGCGGGAACCGTCGTTCCAGACTGTGCTGTTCGTGCGACGCGCAGTGGCGCGTCCAGTCCCAGAAGAATTTTCGCAGATCGAAGGCAGGACGGCGCGAGAGCGCGTCGAGCGAGCGGTCGTAAACCGCGGCGGTAACGATTCCGACGACCGGATTTCCGTCGGGATCGGTGAGGCGGACTTTCACCCGGGAACGTTCTCCGGGTTTGTATGACTGTTTGTCGGGGACGATTTTGACGTCAATGACGCGCGAGATGGGGGGGACGGGAATATTTCTGGCGGTACGCCAAACGCGTCCGTCGGAGATCGCGACCCCTTCGACCCAAATGTTCGGCATGTCGGAGTCCGTCATCTCAAATTCGAAAAAGGCGCTTCCCTCTTTTAGGCGAACCAAGTGCGGCGTTCCGCCGTTGTTTTCTTCGCTCCGGACGAAGAGGAGAACTGTCGCGTCGGGCGAGGAAGAGGATATCCGCAGTCGCGCCTTTTCGCCGGGACGATATTCCGGCTTTTCGGGGGTGATGTCGAGCGGATTCGATCCGCCTGCGTCTTCGGGGCCGTCGCCGGCCGGGCCGGTGATCGTCAGAAGCGATCCTCCTTCGATCCGATGCCCCTCGCCGTCGTCGACGACGCAACGAAAACGATAGAGTCCCGGCTGGGGAAGGGTGAACGAAAGATTTCCTTCGCCGTTGGAACCGACGGCGATCTCTTCGGAATGAACGGGAGTCTCTTCGACCCTTTTCGTTCCGGTTTTTGAGTCCTCGCCGGTAAGACGGACTCGGCTGACCGTGACGTATCCGATTCCGGAGACCGCTTCGCCGTCAACACGTCGAGCGGCCACATGGTAGTCGATCTGTTGGCGCGGCTCGTGGAATCCGCGGTTTGACCATGTCGTGACGCGGAACGGCTTTTCGCTGACCAGTACCTTACCGGAACCGCTTGCCTGACGGCGCGAGTCGTCGGTCACCTCAACGATCACTTCGTACGACTGATCGACTCCGGGATAGAGCTGCGCAGCCGGGGCGGTGTCGATCGGAATTTCGATGACGCCGTTTTCGCCGATATCGGTTTTGCCGGAGGCGACGACTTCGGAATTTTCACGGTAGAGGGAATGCCACGGCATCGGGGGGGGGAGAACCCCCCATTTCGACCAACCGGGATACCAGGGGGCGCTCGGCGCCAGCCAGGCGTAGCCGTTTCCGTAGAGCCAGTCCCAGCGGCTAATCGGATACCATGCGGCGTCGGCGCGCGAACGCATGACGCGCCACGAAACGCGTGCGTTGGTGACGGGACTGCCGAAATAGTAATCGGCGCGCGCTTTGACGGTGATCTTCTCGCCCAGAGCGATCGGTTTTTCGGGAGTGTCGACCGTGACTTCGAATTCCGGTTTTCTGTATTCCTCGAGAGTGACGGTTCCGTAACCCAGGGAACGCCATTTCTGTGAAGACCCCTCTCCCCCCTGCCGCGAAGCGGGATGGGGGACATCGAGTCGGAACGAGTAGGTTCCCAGATGGAACGATTCGTCGGTTTCGAGACAATCTTCCAAGCCGCCCGTTTCGTCTAGGGTGAGCTCTTTCGAGACGATATCTTTTCCGTCCGGCCCGGTGATCACCAGACGGACCGGAGTTTCTTTCCAACTCCACTCGTCGGGCTGGTCGTAACGGGAGGTTCCCGCCTGGAAACGGAAGTGAACGGTGTCTTTCGGACGGTAGATCGGACGGTCTGAAAGGAAACAGGCGCTTTCGCGAAGAAACGGCGTGACCGAACTGTGGTCGTACCAGATATCCTCGAACCCATAATAGGCGTACCGTCCCCCGCCGTCTTCGGTCGGAACCGAAGCTTCGGCGAGCCAGCGGAATCGGGGGGGCATTTCATTGGCGTCGGTGAAGAGCCAGCCGTTGGTGTTGGCCTGTTTGTGGAACTCCGCGGTTCGGACTTGCCAGCGGTTTTGAACAGGAATGTTGTTTGGAGATTCTTCCGTTCCGTCGTCTTGGGACTTTTCGCCGCGATAAAAGGGCATTCGGTTAATCGAGTAGCCGAAAAAGCGGAGCTGAGCTTCCGGAATCGGCGCGCCGGTTTTGGCGTCTCCCACGTACCAGAAGGTTTTTCCCTCAACCTTTTTTTTCAGAATGGCGGTATCGCTGATCCAGATCACGATCGCGTCGGAATTCCCGTTTTCCATCTTTCCGCGCAGAAGGTACGCTCCCGGTTTGGCGATCGGAAAATCGATAGATATCCGGCAGTCGCGATGATCCGCCGCCGGATCGAGTTCAACGGACCAGTCGGCAACGTCGCCCGAAAGATATTTATTATTCAGGGAATTGTCGTTGAGGAGTTTCCAACCGATGTTTTCGATTCGGAGTTTGTCGATCAGCCACTCTTCCGGCGGTTTTTTTTCGGATTCCCGCAGATAGGCGATCGCGTCTTGCAGGAAGAGACGAACGTTGATCTCCTGAGCTCGGAACCGCGCCTTCTTGCCGTTGCGGTATTTCCAAAGGAACGAAACGTTTTCCCCGGCGGTCTTGGTTGCCGTCGGGGCGAACGCGCCGTAGTTTCCGGTCAGGATATCGAGTTCTTCCCGGGCAACCCGTTCGTATTCGGGGAGTCCCGCCTTGATTTCGAGATCGACAAGGCTGCGATAGACTTCTTCGGCTTTCAAGTACTGGGTACGGTTCAGATAGGCCCGGCCCAGTTCGGTCGCGGCGCGTATCTGGGCGTCTATCCCGACGGAGGAATCTTCCATCAGATCACGGTAGATCGATAGCGGATTCTGCCCTTCGGGGAACCTGAAACGCCTAATCCCGTCGGCCAGGCGGGCGATCGTCTCATCGTCGTCGAGGGAGGCGAGAGAACCGAGTACCGCCAGGGAGTTTTCCCCGTCATGCTCATTGTCGGGGGATACCTGTTTCGGAACGTCGAGCGAGCCGGGCCCAAACTGCTCCATCAGAAAATCGGCGTAGAGGAACCGCGCACCCGACGCGTCGGGCGCGCCGGAGGCCGCGGCTTGGTCGAGAAGGAAACGCAACCGCTGACCGTCGTTTTCGGCGGCCGCGAACGATTCGGGAACGTCATAAAAGATCGGGTTCCCCTCATCGTCGACCGGCGGGTACGAAGGGGCGTTCCAGAACGAGTGTCCGATGTCCTGACGGTACTCGGGAAGGTTTTCCAGGTCGGTCAGTTCCTGTAAGCGCCCCCAACGGTCATTGGCATCGAGACAGGTTCGTGCGAATTCACAGTAGAATTCGTAGACCTCGTCGGGTGTCGTTTTTTGCGCGGCGCGTTCTTTTTCCAAAAGATCCATCCCTCTGGCATAGAGCTGCATTGCCCGAACGCGATCCCGTTCGGAGGAATCGACCTGAAGGTTGATTCCTCCGAACCCGCGGCGGAACCGGCCGTCGACAAGCTCTCCTTGTGGAAAGGCCGCCGAATATTGCTGCGCGGCCGCGGCCATAACGCGCCAGTCTTCGGGATGCGCCTGAACCGCACCTTCGAGAAACGAGTCGATTTCCGCGGTTTCGTTGAGTTGTCCCAACGCCGCGCAGGCGAGTTCGATCGCGCGCCGGAGGGAAGGGGAGACCGTTTCGGGGGCGAGAACCCACGGCCGGAGAATGTTCAGCGCATCGGCATAGAGCGCGTTTTCAGAGATCATCTTTTCACAGGCGGGAACGGGGTCAATCTCGGAAGGATTCGGATTTTGAACGTTCATCGCGGGGGCTCCTTCGGTCGAGGACTCTTGGCTTAAAGGATTATCCGCGCCGAATGAGACGGCAAACAGCACGAGAAGAAGCGGGAATGCGGCTGTCAACAAGCGAAGTTTCGGGATCATCGTTCGGCCTGTGGCGTTGAGAGTCAATTTATTCACGAACATCTTGGCAATTTCCGCCATTTTAACAAAAAACGGATTTCGATACCAGTTGGACTTTTCGGCGATTTTTCTTTTTCCGGAGTATCCGGCGCCAAAACTTCCTCCCCTCGGTACCGTTGCCGCGCACCCTCTTTTGTTGCGCCCGATCGGTCCGAAACAGGTCGGGCCGGTTGAGGCTCTCCCTTTCGTTTTCGGACGGGATGGGGTAGAATGAGGGGGAGGGGATCGTCGGACGCGGAACGGTCTTTTTCCGTCCTGCCGCGGCGTTTTCTCCCGTTTAACCGCTCAAGAATACCGAGGAGTTTGTTCATGTCGTTTTCGTTCGACGCCGGGTTTCCGACAACGCGTCTGCGCCGTCTTCGCTTCCATCCGCTGGTCCGCCGTCTGACCCGGACGGTGACCCTTTCTCCGGAAAAGTGGATCCTGCCCCTCTTTGTCAAAGACGGGGGGGAATCGACACCGATCGCATCGATGCCGGGTCAGTCGCAATTGACCCTGACCGATTTTCGCGCCAAGGTCCGGAACCTCAAAGAAACGGGGATCGGCGGCGTGATGATCTTCGGCATTCCGAAAGAGAAAGACGCGGTCGGTAGCGACGCGATGAGCGACGAGGGAATCGTCGCCCGCGCGGTGAAATGCGCCAAGGACGCGGTGGGAGACGATCTTTTGGTCATTACCGACGTCTGCTTCTGCGAGTATACCGACCATGGGCACTGCGGCGTGATGAAAGAAGTTTCCGGCGGCCGTTACGAACTCGATAACGACGCCACACTTAAAAACTTGGCGAAGCAGACGCTTGTCCACGCGCGTGCGGGGGCCGATATGGTCGCGCCGAGCGGTATGATCGACGGAATGATCGCCGCGATCCGAAAAGGACTCGACGAAAACGGATATACCGATCTGCCGATTATGAGTTACGCAGCGAAATACGCCAGCGCGTTCTACGGACCGTTCCGCGACGCCGCCGAAAGCGCGCCGCGTTTCGGCGACCGTCGCAGTTACCAGATGGATCCGGCGAGCGATCCTGGACAGGCGCTGCGCGAGGTGGCGCTCGATTTGCGCGAAGGGGCCGACCTGATTATGGTCAAACCGGCGCTTCCGTACCTGGACATCGTAGCTCAGGTCAAGGCGGGTTTTCCGGGAGTTCCTCTGGCCGCCTATCACGTTTCGGGCGAGTTCAGTATGATCAAGGCCGCGGCCGCCGCCGGATGGATTGACGAGAAGCGGATCGTTCTCGAATCGCTCAATTCCGTCGCACGCGCCGGCGCGGAGATCATTCTGACCTACTACGCCGAAGAAGCGGCCGCCTGGCTTTGAACCGAAAGGGACGGATGGATCGGTAACCGATGTCGGACAGTCTCAAAACAACGCTCTTTATCGTACTGTCGGTCTACGCGGTGATGGGGGTCGGCGCCCTGTGCGGCAAAGTCGGCTGGCTCAACCCCAAGACGCGTAAAGATCTGTTGGCGATCGTTATCAACGTGCTGATCCCCTGCATGATCGTCAAGAATGTTTTAATGAATCCCGTTTTCAAAGACCCGAAAAACCTCTACGGTCCCCCGTTGGTCGGCTTTTCGATTATTCTGGTGAGCGTCATTCTCGGTTGGGTTGCCGCCAGGGTCCTGCCGGTCGGTCTGACGACGCTCGACAGTACCAAAAAGATCGGCACCTTCGCCGCCTGTCTGGGGATGCTCAACTACGGTTATGTTCCGATTCCTCTGATCGAGCGACTCTTCCCGTCCGACGGCGGCGTTTTGGGAGTTCTTTTCGTACAAAACGTCGGAACGGAGTTCGCCCTCTGGACCGTCTGCGTCTTTTCTTTTCTGGGACGGTTTGACAGTAAGACGGTCAAAAGTCTTTTTAACGTGCCGGTTCTGGTGATCGTCGCCTGCCTCCTTTTCGATATTTTCGAGCCGCTTCGGTACCTTCCGTTCAAGTGGCGGATCGGGTTCAGCTATTACGGACTGGACGTTCTTTTTTGGACCCCGATCAATATGCTCGCGACTTCGGCGATTCCTCTTTCGCTTTTGTGTGTCGGCGGTGCGATTGCCGAAGAATTCCATCTGAGCGATTTCGTGGAGGATATCGGCAAGACGTTCCGTATCTCGTTCGTCTCGGTCTTCTTTCGTCTTTTGGTCTTTCCGGCGCTAATCCTTCTGGCGGCGAAATATCTTCCTGTCTCTCGGGAAGCCAAGATCGTCACCGTCATCTACGCCGCGATGTCGTCGGCCACATTTCCGATTGTTTTGGCCGAAACGTACGACGGCGATGTCAAAACCGCTCTTTTGACCTCGTTGAGCAATTCGTTTGTCGCGATTGCGACGACTCCGTTTTGGATTGTGGCGGGGCTGAAATGGGTCGGAATTTAAAAAAGTTAGGGAGAGAATTTTGAGTGGAAGAGCAAAACTGCTGGGCGCCGCATTCGATATGGACGGCCTGATGTTCGAGACCGAAGGCGTTTACTATAAGGCCGCCGAGGTCCTCCTCGGCCGGCGCGGATATTCGTACACCGACGAACTCTGCCGGGACGTGATGGGGCATCCTCCCCGCTACTGTTTCGAAAAGTTCATCGAAACCTACGATCTGCCGGAGACGTGGGAGGAACTTTCCGACGAATCGGAGGAGATTTTTCTGGAAATCCTCAAAGAGGGTTACGAGATGATGCCGGGACTCGTCGAGCTTCTCGACCGGCTGGAAGCATGCGCCGTTCCGAAATGTGTGGCGACGAGCAGCTCGCGCCGCGTGGCCGAGGCGGTTCTGGCGAAAGATAACTTGAAATCACGTTTTTCGTTCGTGATCACCTCGGACGATATCACCTGTGGAAAACCGGACCCGCAGATTTACCTGACCGCGGCGCGGCGCCTTGACGTCCCGCCCGAAAATCTGATCGTCTTTGAAGACAGTCACGCGGGAGTGGAGGCCGCCAAACGGGCCGGCGCGACCTGCGCAGCCCTCCGCGCCGAGCACAACCAAGAGGTCGATCTTTCGCGGGCCGACCTGGTGGTCGCGACCCTTGCCGATCCGCGGGTCCTTTCTCTCCTGGCGCCGGTTTGACGCCGGGGCACGCCGAACAAACAATTCTTGGGCAAAAGAGGAATGTTATGCCGACAGACACAAATGTCATCCTGACGCTTTTTCTGATGGTTTTGGGGGCGGCGGTTTTGATTACCGGTGGAGAGGTCTTCGTCCGCGGAGCGACGCGGATTGCGGCGATTCTCAAGATTCCGACCCTGATCGTCGGATTGACGATCGTCTCGGCGGCGACGAGCGCGCCGGAACTTTCGGTCTCGTTGGCCGGTCTTTTCGGAAAGAGTCCGAATCCCGACATTGCCGTCGGAAATGTCGTCGGGAGCAACATTGCCAACATTTTACTGATCTTGGGTCTTTCGTCGTTTGTCCGTCCGCTCTCCGTCTCGAGCAGTATGACGAAGCGGGAAATTCCGATGATGATCGCCTTTTCTCTTCTCTTGTGGGCGATCGGCTTCTTTTCGACCGCGCCGCGTACCGGGGCCGAGACGACACACATGCTCCCGCTCTGGGCGGGGATTCTCTTTGTGGCGTTGTTGGTCGGTTACAACATCGTTATCGTAAAAGAGGCAAAACGAAAGCAGAACGAGGAAGTCGCCGGACAGATTGCCGAACAGACTCAGGCGCGGGAACGGCTTCCCGGAGGTTTCTCGGGACTTTTTACGGCGATTCTCTTTCTCATCGCCGGACTTGCTATGCTGATCGCCGGTTCGAACCTTTTTGTGACCGAGGCGAAGGTTGTCGCCGCGTACTGCGGGGTGAGCGAACTGGTGATCAGTCTGACGGTCCTGGCGGTCGGCACTTCCCTTCCGGAGCTGGTGGTCAGTCTGGTGGCGGTCGCCCGCGGAAACGTCGATATCGCGGTCGGCAACGTCGTCGGGAGCAATATTTTCAACCTGCTCGGTATTTTGGGGATCACCGCGACCGCGGCGGGCGGTCTGGCGATTTCGAGTCAGGCGCTCGTTTACGATATGCCGATTATGTGCGCCACGGCGCTTTTAGGGGGGTATTTTTGCGTAACCGATAAGAAACTTTCGCGCTGGGAAGGTGCCGTTCTCCTTTTGGGATACGTCGGGTACGTTTTCTTTCTGGTCAACCGCGGGTAGCCCCTTTTCGCGGATTCGAGAAAGACGCGCGGTTTCTTGACAGCGGCGAGGCGTTTTTTATACTCGTTTCGTTAGCTCCGATGATTTTGCAACCTGACACCTTCGAAAGGGATATTCCGATGAGAACACTCTTTAATCCGTTCCGTGCCGTCGTTCCGGCTCTCCTGCTTCTTTTCGCCGCGGGGATCGCCGCGGCGCAGGATTTTGCCGTTCCCGGAGCGATACCTCCTTCGCCAATTTCCGACCCGGCCGAGGTAACCCTGGTCGGAGACTGGCGGATCAAGGTCGTCTATCGCGGGAAATCGGAAATCTTTGACGTTGACCCGCCCGAAACGGTGACCGTGACCGACGAGAAATACGACCGTCTTGACAAGTTTAACCCCGCCGGTCCTCCATGGCACCGCGCCACCCCGCTACAAGCCCTGAAAGCCGACGAGTGCTCGGTCGAAAACGCGCTTGTCCCCGGCACGACGGTCGTGACGCTTCGGCCGGGGGGTGAGGCGCTGGAAGCGGATAAGGACTACATTCTGGACGAACCGGGCGCCAATATCGGCTGGAAAGAGGGAGGAAAAATCGGTCCGGAGACAACCGTGTACATCTCGTACAAATACGTTCCGATGCGGATCGATTCGATCGTTTGCGTCGACAACCGGATGCGCCTTGTGCCCGGCGCGGTTCACGCCGTGAACCCGGTTCCGCCCGAACTCGAAGAGGGTGAAATTAGGCTCGCCAACATCTACGTGTGTCACGAGACGAAGGACCGGCTGACCGACGACAACCTCTACCCGATTCTCGACGACGGGACGCTTCGCATTCCGCGGGAAGCCGTGGCGAAAAAGCTCCTGCCGAAGACGTGGAAAAAGCTTCACGACGGCGAACCGCTGAAAATCCTCGCCTGGGGAGACAGCGTAACCGTGGGACGCTACGCGGCCGAAGAGGAAAAGTGGCAGAACGTGTTTCTGAAACGGCTGCGCGAACGTTTTCCGGGAGCGAATATTGAACTTGTTACTCAGGCGTGGGGCGGACGGACAACCGCCGCTTATCTGGCCGAGCCGTCGGGGTCGGAATACAACTATCGGGAAAAAGTTCTCGACTTAAAGCCCGACCTGATCATTTCGGAGTTCGTAAACGATTTCGCGTTGCCGCGCGAACAGCTCGAAGTCATCTATCCGAGGCTGAAGACCGATTTCGACGCGATCGGCGCCGAATGGATTATCGTCGGGCCGCACTATATCCGGCCGAATTGGATGGGGCTGACATCTCAAAAGAACTGCGACGACGACCCCCGCCCCTATACGGCTTTTATACGCAGTTTTGGCGGGGAGAACGACGTGCCGGTCGCCGAAACGCCGATCCTCTACGGACGGCTCTGGCGGCAGGGGGTTCCGTATAACACGCTGATGGTGAACAATATTAACCACCCGAACGCGTACGGACTTTCGCTCTTCGCCGACGCGTTGATGGCCCTTTTCGGAACGGAATGAGAGAGCGCGAACGAGAATCAACGCCGATAAAAAAAGCTCAATCGCTTCGATTGAGCTTTTTTTATCGAAAGGCATCTCACATTGCGTGTCAGTCAGCGTACCAATTTTCGCCGGCGAAGGCAAGGCGGACTTCGTCGAGTTCGGCGTCGAGCGCCGTGCCGTTTTGAACCGCTTCCCACGGGTTGATCGAGATTCCGCCGGTGACCGAAACGGCGCCCTTGTTTCCGACCGGACGCGAGAGGGAGAATCCGGGAACCTTAGCCGGTGCCGGAAGGGGCGAGGCGGGGAACACCGCCTCGCCGGTCAGATCGGTCAGCGAGAGCCCCGATTTTTCAGGAAGGTGCTTGGCGTAGATGACCGCCACGCAGAGGGCCAGCTCCATGCAGTTTTTCGCATCGGCAAAGACGGGAACCGCTGCGGCAACCTCGTCGTAGCGTTTGCTCATATTGGCCGCCCATTTAACGGCCTGAGCGTCTTTTTTGCCGGACGCTTTGCGCGAACCGTCGGCGGCCAGGTGTTCGCGTTCGGTCAGGGTTTCGACCCCTGTATCGGAAAGTTTCCAGGTGAGGGAATCGGTCCCGTGATAGATCTTGTTGTAAACGGGAGAGATCCAGAACCTCTGTCCGTAGTTGGCGGTGCCGCCGGTCTTGATCGTTTCGAAATAGCTGGGGAAGTTCTTAATCGGAACCTCTTCGTAGCCGAGACTGATCGTTTTCAGAGAATAATCAGCTGCGGCCAGAACCGCGGCAACGCGGCTGTTGGCAGGGACTCCCGTGAAGGAGACGTCCATCAGACCGATCGCCTCTTCCCGTTCGGCGTCGGTAGCCAGAGCTCCGAGTTCGGCGACCGCGGCGATCCCTTCCGGAGTCGGGTCAATCGAACAGGTGATCACTTCCGGAGTTTCGGTATTCCAGGAACGGAGGATCGTCAGGAGATCTTCGAGCCTGAAGATCGGTTTTCCCGACTCCTTCCCGACGATTTCACCCGTTTCGGAGACAGTCCACCCTTCGGCCGGTCCGGCGATGTAGATGTCGCGCTCTTCGGGAACCGCGGCGACGTACTCGATCCCCGTCAATCCCCCCAGGAAGAGGATCGAGTCGGGAATGGGACGGTCGTTGGCCAGACACGAGCGGACTTCCGCCGAGAGACGGCGAAGGGAAATCTTCCGCATCGGCGACGCGGTATCGAGGTCGGCGGGAATCTCGGTCAAGAGAGAGCGTATCCGCCCGGCCAGCTCCCGCGATGCCTCGGTCGGCGCGGTACGGACGACATGGTCGGCGTCGATGGAAAAACCGCCGACCGCGGTTCGATACCCCCATCGGTAGAAGTCGCGGATGCTATAATCTTCGTAATCGCCGTAATCGCCGCCTCCGCTGTAGTTGCTTCGGTTGCTGCCGCTCCGATTGTTACTTCGATTACTGCTATTGTTGTTGCTTCGGTTATAGTTCTGGGCGTCGAGTGATTCCCCCGCAGCCATAAAAATAACGGCAAGGAGGAGAACGCCCCACCCGAAAAACCGACCCTTTGAATGCGACAGAAATTCACGCGTCATAGCATATCCCTTGTGACTGGATGACCCTTTTGATCCCGGCGGTCATCCGGACGAGAAGCCCGGCGCCGGGGGAGATCCGCCCGAAACGGGCAGAATCTCCCATTATGCTAATCCTACACCCATTCTTAACCGAAATCAAGCACTTTACCTATTTTACGATGAAATAAGTTGATTTCTTTATCCGTTTATGCCGTTTAACCCGATTAAGGTTTTCGGAAGGAGAGATGGATGTACCTGAAAATGAAACGCTTCTATTTTGCCTGTTTTGCTTATTTTTTCTGTTTTAACGGTTCCCCGCTTCGTCTAAAAAATTTTGGGATTTTTTCGGATTTTACCCCTTGTTATATTTGAAATCGAGGGAAATAGGTTATAATCTAGGGTGCTATATTATAACAAGACAACATGGGATTTTGTTTTTATAGATTAGTTAAGTTTTGCTTTATGCCAAAACCCAACATCAGTAAGGAGTTTGTGTATGTCGATTTTTAATTTTTTCCGCAAGTCTCAAAGCGGTCTCGGCTCTGCTTCCAAGAAGAATCTGGAGCATCGCCGTTTTCGACTTGAGAATCTCGAGGAACGTACTCTCCTGACCGCCGCTCCGTGGTCGACCGGAGACGAAGCGGTAGCTCCCTTTGTGCAGACGGCCGACGATCCGGTCGAAACGCTGATTGTCGTGACCGACGCGGTTCCCACGGTGTCTGAGGTTGACGATCCCACGGTCAGCGTGGGCGGCAGCGCCAACGTGATTACCGAAGCGGCTCCGGGCGACACGGTTTACGTCTCGGTCTACGTCAAGAGTACCGATCCGAACTACGGTATCACCGTCGGTTATTGCTCCCTTTACTACGACGTCGACGG
>CADBQY010000072.1 GCA_902796885.1 uncultured Planctomycetota bacterium | reverse complement strand
TAGTCGGCTTTTTACGTGGCCCGCTGACCAACCACGACACGCAGCCCGTCACTTCACATGCCCGGTCGAATCCGGTTCGCCCCCCAACGTCGCGCAAAAATGTCCGTCGCGGACAAGAATATGCGTTCTATCGGGAGAGACCCGATATGAATAACATTTTAGCACACATTTCACCCCGAAACAGGGATACCGCGAAAATTTTCCGAAAAAAACGGGGCGTTCGGGCGAAATTCGGGAAGAAGGGAACGAGAAGCGATAAAAAAACGCCCTTTCGGGCGGAAGAAGAGGGATTTCGGCGTTTAGGACGGATCGCGTCCCTGGGCGGTCACGAACGCCACGGCGTAACGCCGGCAATGGGAAAGCGAGATCTGCCAGTCGGTGATCCCGAGCGACTCGGCTTTTTTGAGCGCCCCGCCGGTCAGGTTCAGCGAAGGGCGGCCGGCGCCGCCGCGGAGGACTTCGATTTCGGTCCAGTCGACCCCTTCGCCCCAGCCGGTGCCGAGCGCTTTCATCACCGCCTCTTTAGCCGCCCAGCGGGCGGCGTAACGTTCGCCGCTCTTCTTGCCGGACTCGCAGTAGCTCACTTCGGACGGGGTAAAGACACGGCGCCGACAGAAATCGGGGTGCTTTTCGATCAGCCGCTCGACGCGATCGATTTCGGTGATGTCCGTGCCGATTCCCACGACGCGCATCGCTATTGGAACTTCCGTACCGCGAGGGTGCAGTCCTGGCCGCCGAACCCGAAGTTGTTGCTCAGCGCGACGTTAACTTCGGCCTTTCGCGCGACGTTCGGGATGTAGTCGAGGTCGCAGTTCGGATCGGGGGTCTCGTAATTGATCGTCGGCGGGAGGATCTGGTCGCGGATCGCCAGGAGGCAGTAGATCATCTCGGTCGCGCCGCCGGCGGCGATCAGATGCCCGGTCTCGCTCTTGGTGCTCGAAACCGGAATCTTATACGCCTGGTCGCCGAAGACCTTTTTGATGGCGAGCGTCTCGACGCGGTCGTTCAGGCCGGTGCTCGTGCCGTGGGCGTTGATGTAGTCGACGTCGGTCGTTTTGAGTCCGGCGGTGTCGAGCGCCATCTGCATACAGCTGGCCGCGCCGCGCCCTTCGGGGTGAATGTCGGTGATCCGGTAGGCGTCGGACGTGCAGCCGTAACCGATCAGCTCGCCGTAGATATGCGCGCCCCGCTTTTCGGCGTGTTCGAGTTCTTCGAGAACGACCATCCCGGAACCTTCGCCGATAACGAAGCCGTCGCGGTCTTTGTCGAACGGGCGCGAGGCGCGGGTCGGCTCGTCGTTCCGCGTGCTCAGCGCGGTCAGCAGGTTAAAGCCGGTCACGCCGAACGGGTGGATCATCGAGTGCGAACCGCCGGCGAGCATCAGGTCGGTTTCGCCGCGGCGGATGATTTCGGACGCCTCGCCGATCGCCTGGGCGCTGGCGGCGCAGGCGGTCAGGTTGTTGATGTTGGGGCCTTTCAGACGGAACTTGGCGGCAAGGAAGGCGGCGGGCATATTCGGTTCCTGCTCGATTTCGCGAACCGGATTGAGAATCTCAAGCCCTTTGTTGACGAACTTGCCGACGTCGACCGAACCGTCTTCGCCGAGCGCTTCGGTGATCAGCTTGGTGAAAAGGTCGAAATCCTGTTTCCCCTCGCCGGCGCCGGTATAGACGCCGAAACGCGTGGCGTCGTAGTCGGCGTCGAGGAGGCCGGAATCTTTCATCGCCTGATACCCGGCGCCGACGGCGAACGAGATGTGGCGGTCGCGGCCGGCCCAGTCTTCGTTCTTTTCGCCGAACGGGGTCATGTCGCCCCAGTTTTTCACTTCGGCGGCGATCTTGGTCGGGAAACTCGACGCGTCGAAAAGGGTGATCGGCGCGACGCCCGACTCGCCTTTTAAGATACGCTGCCAGACGGTTTCCGTTTCATGCCCCAGCGGCGTGACCAGTCCGATTCCGGTAATGACAACCCGACGTCCCATAACAAAACCTTCTCTCTGTGAGTGAGAAACCTACCGCTTATTCCCTGGTCAGACTCGGGTCGACCAGAGGGTTACCGTCCGCCGACACCCCGACGTCGAAGACGCCGAACGCCCGAACCAGGTTGTCGAGATCGCCGGCGCCGTAGAGCGCCTGATCGGCGTATTCTTCGCCCAGGTGAGCGAAGACGACCGCCCCTTCGGCAATCTGCTTCCCGTCCCGACGAACCTTGACCGAGACCATCGAACCTTCGTCGCGGATGTAGTCGACGTCTATATCATAAACCAAGATGTCGCCGGGAACAAGGTCAACGTCGGTGAAGGCCAGGCGGGGGACCTTGCCCAACACGATCTTCTTTGTGAAGTTGTAATATTGATGGATCAGCACTCCGGCGGCCTGGGCCATTCCTTCGATGACCAACGCGATCGGCATCACCGGATATCCGGGAAAATGGTCCGAAAGATGCTCTTCGCTACGCGTAATCGCTTTAATGGCCTGGGCGCGTTTCCCACATTCAAAGACCGTGTACCGGTCCATCCAAAACCAGCGCATTTATCACCTC
>CADBQY010000071.1 GCA_902796885.1 uncultured Planctomycetota bacterium | reverse complement strand
TGAACCGGCTTGTGCCGCTCCGGCTCCGAGTTGTGCGCCTTGCGTTCCTTGCCTGCCGAAACTCTGCCTGCCGAAGATCTGCCTGCCCAAGCTCTGCATTCCTTGCGCTCCGGCTTGTGCTCCGGCCTGCGAACCGGCTTGCGCCGCTCCGGCTTGTGAACCGGCTTGTGCCGCTCCGGCCTGTGAACCGGCTTGTGCCGCGCCGGCCTGCGAACCGGCTTGTGCCGCGCCCGCTTGCGAACCGGCTTGCGCCGCGCCCGCTTGCTGCGCTCCTTGCCTGCCCAAGATCTGCCTGCCCAAGCTCTGCCTGCCGAAGCTCTGCATTCCTTGCGCTCCGGCTTGTGCTCCGGCCTGCGAACCGGCTTGTGCCGCGCCGGCTTGTGAACCGGCTTGTGCCGCTCCGGCCTGCGAACCGGCTTGTGCCGCGCCCGCTTGCGAACCGGCTTGCGCCGCGCCCGCTTGCGCCGCTCCTTGCCTGCCCAAAATCTGCCTGCCGAAGATCTGCCTGCCCAAACCGTGCTTCCGCCTCTGCGCTCCTTGCGCCCCGGCTTGCGCTCCGGCTTGTGATCCGGCCCCGGCTTGCGGCCCGGCTTGCTGAGACTTGCTGACACACGGAACGTCAATTTCGGCCTTGGCTTGAAAAATCCCGCTTCGGTGCTATAATCGAGAATCGAAGTGGGATGTTCCGAAAAGAAACTGAAAACCGCTTTGTTTTCAAACAAGGCGGTTTTTTTGTGCTCCGACACCTCTAACAAGAAAGCGGTCCGAACCAATGTTTTCAGGAATCGTTGAAGCCCTCGGCGAAATCGTCGCCGTAATTTCCGAACCCCCCGGATGCAAGATCGTGGTGAAAGACGCCAAGATCGCCTCCCAGGTCGACGTCGCCGACTCGGTGGCGGTCAACGGCTGTTGCCTGACCGTGATCGAAAAAGAAGGGGAGACGTTCGCGTTTCAGGCGGGTCCAGAAACGCTCGAACGAACGAATTTGGGGCGGTTGCAGACCGGCTCGCCGGTCAACCTCGAATTGGCGCTTCGCGCCGATTCGCGCCTGGGCGGCCATTTCGTCAGCGGTCACATCGACGGTCAGGCGACCCTGGTCAAGATCAATGACATGGGAGACTGGGCCGACTACTACTTCGAAATCCCGAAAGAACTCGCCAAGCAGATGGCCTCGAAAGGCTCGGTCGCGGTCGACGGTGTCTCGCTGACCCTGGTCAAATGCGAACCGAATCTCTTCAGCGTGGCGCTGATCCCCTACACGCTTCAGGTCACTACGCTCGGTTCCCGAAAAGTCGGCGACAAGGTCAATATCGAGACCGATATCCTCGCCAAATACGTCCAGCGGCTCGCCGAAGCGCAAGAGTGGGACTAACGCTCTCTAAGGAGCAACAACAAAAGGGAATGTTATGGCCGGTTCTTCCGAAAACCAAACGCGCAGTTACCTGATGAAGCGTTTCGAGACGCTCGGGATTCACCCCCGCGGCAAGCTGGGGCAGAACTTCCTGATCGACCTAAACCTCCTGCGGCTTTTGTATGAGTCGGCCGACCTCGGCGCCGACGACGTCGTTCTGGAAGTCGGCACGGGAACCGGCTCTCTCACCACGGCGATGGCCGATCTGGCCGCGAAGGTGATCACCGTCGAAGTCGACCCGATCATGCACGAGATGGCGCAGCAGGAACTCTTCGGCAAGAAGAACGTCCGTTTCTTTTTAACCGATATCCTCGAAAACAAAAACCGTCTCAAAGAAGAGGTCCTCGACGCGATACGCGAAGAACTGGCGGCGGCGCCGGGACGGCGGTTTAAGCTCTGCGCCAACCTTCCCTACGCCGTGGCGACCCCGCTGATTTCAAACCTTCTCCTTTCGGACATTCCCCCCCATTCGATGACGGTCACCATTCAAAAGGAATTGGCCGACCGAATCGTCGCGCGCCCGAAAACGAGCCCTTACGGCGCGCTCGGCGTCTGGATTCAGGCGTTGTGCGACACCAAAATCGTTCGGATCATGCCTCCGAGCGTCTTCTGGCCGCGTCCGAAGGTCGACTCGGCGATCATACGGATCGTCGCCAACGCGGGAAAGCGGAAACGGATCGCCGATTTGCGCTTTTTCCACCAGTTCGTCCGCGCCGTCTTTTTTCACCGGCGGAAGTTCCTCCGTTCGGTTCTCTGCAGCGCGCTGAAAGAGAAACTGCCGAAAGAGGCGGTCGACCGCGTCATGAACGAGCTCGAGCTCGGCCCGACCTCTCGCGCCGACGCCCTTCCGGTCGAAACGATCATTCGCCTTTCCGATAAATTCCGCGAGCTGATCCCCGAAGGGGAACGAGACCTGCTCTGAAGCGCCGATTCGCAAGACTCTTTTACGGCGGTTTCCCGATTCGCGCGCCGGTGGCGCGTGTCTTTTCCCGGTGATTCCTCCGCCCCAAAATACCGTTCGAGATCAAATCCGCCTCGGGCACGTCCGTTTTCACAAGATTTTCACGTCGGCGGCCGTTAGCTCTCCGCCGGTAAAAAGGCTGACCGCGTCTAGGAGGCGTATCCGCATCGAGGCGGTTCCCTCCCCCGCTTGGCGCACGGCACGCGCGGCGCGCTGGCCGCAGAGACTCATCAGCGCCATCGCCGCGACGGCGGCTTTCCACGCGTCCGGCTCGGCGGCCAGATACGCGCCTAAGAGCGCGCTCTCCATACATCCGCAGCCGGTGATCCGCGTCATCATTTCGTCGCCGCCGCCGACGGCGCACGTGCGCGCGCCGTCGCTGACGATGTCGTACGGGCCGGAAATCGCGACGACGCATCTCCACTTTTCCGCAAGGGATGCCGCCAGACGCGCGCCGTCGGCGAGGCGCCGGCGGCCGACCAGTTCGCTGGGCGACGCGTCGACGCCGCGAGTCTCGCCCCCCCGGCCCGCCAGGGCCAGGATTTCGGAAATATTCCCTCGAACCGCCGCCGGACGAAACTCGCGGACGATCTCCAGCGCCGATTCGGTTCGCAGGCGCGAGGCGCCGGCGCCGACCGGGTCGAGCACGATCGGCCGGGCGAGCCGCTTGGCGGTCTCGGCCGCGAGGCGCATCGCGGTCAGACGGGAATGCCGGAGCGTGCCGATATTCAGAACCAGCGCTCCGGCGAGCGAGGCGATCTCGGCCATCTCGTCCGGCTCGTCGGCCATGATCGGCGCGGCGCCGGCCGCCAGAACCGCGTCGGCGCACCAGGGCGCCGTCACATAATTTGTAATACAGTGAACCACGGGCGACGCCGCGCGAACCTTTTGGGGAATTGCGGTCCACCCGGAAAGGAAGTCGTCGCGGTCGATCCGCTTGCCGTTCGTCTCGCCGCTCATCGAACCATCTTTCGGAAGTTTTCTTTCAACGCGGGATAGAGGTCGCGCCAGAGGGGATAATCACGGTTGTAAATCGCCGCGGCCCGCGCGTCCGGTTCGACGCGGCTGACGACCGAAACCGCCTGCGCGCACGCCTCGGCGATTCCGGAATACGCGCCGCCGCCGACCGCCGCCAGGAGCGCCACGCCGTAGGCGGGCCCCTCGTCGGTGTTGACGGTCGTCACGCATCGGTCGAAAACGTCGGCCTGCATCTGCCGCCAGAACGGCGATTTCGAACCGCCGCCGGAAGCGCGGATCTCGTCGACCGGCACGTCCAGCTCGCGGAAGATTTCGAGCGAGTCGCGCAGCGAATAGGTTACCCCTTCCATCAGGGCGCGGACGAGATGCCCGCGCGCGTGGTTCAGGTGGAGACCGACAAACGCGCCGCGGGCGTTCGGATCGGCGTGGGGGGTCCGCTCGCCGCTCAGATAGGGAAGGAAAAAAAGCCCTTCGGCGCCGGTCGGCGTCGCGGCCGCCTCGGCGGTCAGAAGGTCGTAAATCTCACACCCCGCCTTTTCGGCGGCCTCTTTCAATTCGCCGCAGAGCGCGCCGCGGAACCATTGGAGCGACCCGCCGCTGCAAAGGCTCACCCCCATCATGTGCCACTTTCCGCGCACCGCGTGGCAGAAGGTGTGTATCCTCCCTTTCGGGTCGATCTTGACGCGGTCGCTGTGGACGAACATCACGCCCGACGTCCCGATCGAGGTCGAAAGGAGTCCGGCGCGGACGATTCCGTTGCCGACCGCGCCGGCGGCGCAGTCCCCCGCCCCGCCGACGACCAGGCAGTCGGTCGAAAGCCCCAGTTCTTCGGCGGCCCGCGCCGTCAGGCGGCCGGTCACGTCTTCAGACTCGCAGACGCGCGGCAGGAGCGACTCGTCCAATTCCAGCGCGTCTAAAAGGGGTTTCGACCAGGCGCGCGCGGCGACGTCCAAAAGGAGCGTTCCGCTCGCGTCGCTCGCCTCGGTGGCGAACTCGCCGGTCAGGCGGCGGCGAATCTCGTCTTTCGGCAGGAGGACCTTTTTGACGCGGGCGAACGCTTCCGGCTCGTTCTTGCGGAGCCAGAGAATTTTCGGCGCGGTAAACCCCGTCATCGCCGGATTGGCGACCAGGTCGATCAGCTTTTCGCGACCGCCAACCGCGTTTTCGATATCGGCGCACTCGGCGGCGGTACGCTGGTCGTTCCAGAGGATCGCCGGACGAATCACCTCTTGCGCTTCGTCGAGAAAGACCGACCCGTGCATCTGTCCCGAAAGGCCGATCCCGCGAACCGCCGAAGGGCTGATTCCGCCCGCGGCGACGACCTCGCGAACCGTCTTAACGACCGCGCGGTACCAATCGTCGGGGTCTTGTTCGCTCCAGAGGGGTTTGGGGGCCGAACAGGGATATTCGGCGCTCGCTTTGGCAATGATCGCCCCGTCGGCGCGAATCGCCAGCGTTTTCGTTCCGGACGTTCCGATATCGATTCCCAAAAAAACCTGATCCATCGTAACAGCTCTCCTATGGTATGAGGGGATGGTTCGCGTTTAATTCGAGTATACCTTCCCGGAATTTCCGCGTCAAGCCGCGCGGCGTTCCGCGCACCTTGACACACATCGGCGCGGCCGGCCCGCGCGAAAAAAGTTTGACTTGTTTTCCGTAAAAAATCGGGTAGAATAGGGGGGCGAGGCCTTTTCCCCTCCGACAAGAAGGTCGTTGCGCGCGGCGGCGCATCGTTCGAGCGGGTCGGCGCGCTTCGGAATCTGACAAAAACCGATTGCCCGGTCACGCCCCCGCGGCGGGGGGCAGGGGTCGGAAGAATATATTGACGGCACGAACACTCCCTATGGAAAATCTGAAATTCACCGAAGGTTTTTTAAAGTCGATCGAAACCTCGCCGCATCTGCGAGCGTATCTCGCTTCCTCGCAGGTGATGATTCTGGTCGAAGCGCCTCTCGACTGGGGGCGGCTTAAAAAAGCGATTCCCGACGCGAAGTTTATCATCGCGGTCACCCGCCAGGAACTCCTCATGGGAGCCGAGACCGCCGGCTACCGCGCGTTCAGTATTCAAGACAAAGTCCTCTATTCCGAAGAGGAGGGAATCACCAAAAAAGAGATGCTCCAGCGCGCGGTGCACGAGCTGGCGCTCAAACATATCGTGCCTTCCGGCTCGAACCTGGTGATCCTCTACTCCTGTTTCGACCCGACGGTCATCGACTCGATCAGTATCGTCAAACTCGACGAACATCAGGAAAAGCTCGACTGGCAGAAACTCCGCAAACTCGACACCAACATTCCCCAGAAAACGATCCGTTTGGTGGTGGAACTGGCGGTCAGTATCGGACGCGAAGGGCGCGAGGGGAAAAAGGTCGGCACGATGTTCGTGATCGGCGATACCAAAAAGGTGATGGCCAACAGCCGGTCGATCGGCTTTGATCCGGTTCGCGGCTATACGTGCAAAGAACGCAACCTGGCGGACAAGTGGGTTCGCGAAGGGCTCAAAGAGATAGCCCAGCTGGACGGCGCGTTTGTGATTTCGCACGACGGCGTCGTTCGCGCCGCCTGCCGTATGATCAACGCCCCGGCGGCGAAAGTCTCCCTTTCGAAGGGGTTCGGAACCCGCCATTGGGCCGGCGCGGCGATCAGTAAGATCACCAACGCCCTGGCCGTCGTGGTCAGCCAATCCAACGGCGCGGTTCGGATATTCCAGAACGGGGTCAGCGTTCTGCTCATTGAAACGCAAGCGCCCCACCTGACGATCTGGCGCGAGCATGAAAAGGAAGAGCCGATGTTCGACTATTCCACCAACAACTAAAAACGACGCTTTCCGCGCCGCCAAGAGAGGTTTCGATGCACCTGTTTCTGTTCGGTTTAATTATCCTGATTCTCGGATACATGGTCTACGGCAAATTTGTCGAGAGGATTTTAGGTCCGGACGACCGGCCGACCCCCGCCGTTTCGAAGGCGGACGGCATCGACTACGTCGTCTTGCCCCGTTGGAAAAACGCGCTGATTCAGCTGCTGAATATCGCCGGAATCGGCCCGGTGATCGGCGTGATCCTTGGAATCAAATTCGGATCGGTTGTCTTTCTGATCATTCCGACCGGCTGCATCCTGGGCGGGGCGGTACACGATTTCGCCGCCGGGATGATGTCGATCCGCAGCGGAGGCGCCAACCTGCCGACGATCGTCCGAGACAACCTGGGCCGGCCGTTCGCTTCGGTTTTCGCGGTCTTTATGGCGATCAGCCTGATCCTGGTCGTAACGGTATTCATCAACGTACCGGCAAGCCTGGTCAACGGAATGATGAAAGCGCCTCCCGCGGCGGCGCAGGTCGCCGCGCCCGCCGACGGGCCCGCGGAGCAAATCGCCGAGCCGTCCTCCGCGCAAAACGCGCTGGTCGCAAAAGCCGCCGTCTGTCTGGAAAAGATCGGGTTTTCAAACATCTCCGCCGAACGGATCGACTTTTTCTGGATTGCGGTCGGCGCGATCTTCCTCTATTACGTCGTCGCGACCCTCTTTCCGGTCGACGTCATCATCGGACGAATCTATCCCCTCTTCGGCGCGATCCTCCTGCTGGGAACCGTCGCGATCGCGGCGGCGCTTCTGGTCTACAGTAACCGCGATTTCGACATTCTGGTCGAAACCGACGCGTTCCACACTTACGCCGCCGAAAAGATGCCCCCCCTGATCCCCTGTCTTTTCGTAACGATCGCCTGCGGGATCCTCTCGGGATTCCACGCGACCCAGGCGCCGATCATCGCCCGAACGATCGGCACCGAACGGGAAGCGCGATTCGACTTTTACGGAATGATGATCGCCGAAGGGATCATCGCGATGGTCTGGGCGGCGGGCGCGCTGGCGATTTATAACCTTTTCCCGGAATACCTGGACAGAAGCGGAACCGACACCCTCTCGAAAATCACCGGTTTCTTTCTCGGCGGCGGACTCGGCGGCGTAACGATTATCGCCGTCGTGATTCTGGCGGTGACCAGCGGCGACACCGCGCTGCGGAGTCTCCGGCTGAGCGCTTCGGAAATTCTCCGTATTCCGCAGACTTCGCTCGGCGCCCGTCTGCTGATCGTCCTCCCTTTTATCGCGATTATCGCCGTCCTCCTCTGGTGGTCGAACCAGAGCCCCAAATCGTTCGGAGAACTCTGGAACTACTTCGCCTGGGCGAATCAAGTACTCGCCTCGGTGACTCTCCTGGCCGCCACCGTCTGGCTGAAACGGCAGGGAAAGAAATACATGATCACTTTCATCCCCGGCCTTTTCATGACATTCATCGTCCTGACCTTCATCCTCTGGACGAGTAAAGCGCACGGCGGGCCGTACGGTTTCGGTCTTCCGCTCCACAACGCCTACACGATTGCAGCCTCTCTGACCGGCGCGTCCGCATTCATAGTGATGCGGATCAGGCCGAAGAGCCTGCCGGAACAGAATGCGCCAGAAACGACCGAATCGTGACGCGCGCTCCATTGGACTAAGATGCGCTCAAAGGCGGGACGCCCTTGAATGAAAGCGCAAAATGAGGTAAATTCTTGACGACGCGGTTTCCCCCCGGATCGGGGAGGCCGCCGATTCTCCTTCTTTGACGAAAGGTATTCCCGTGGCGAACAGCAAAAAGCGTTTCGGCGGAGCGATTCCCGTTCTGGTCACTCCCTACACCGAAGATCACGACGTCGATCCGGCGGTCATCCAAGACCTGTCGGCGCGTCTGGCCGGTTATGACTGCGACGGTCTTTTCGTGGCCGGATCGACCGGCGACATGCCGTTCCTTTCGATCGACGAACGGGTGGACCTGTTGCGCGCCGCGCGGAAAGGGCTCCCCGACTCGGTCGTTCTCTACGGCGGGATCGGCGATTTCGCGCTGAAAGACCATTATGTCAACGCACGCCGGTTCGCCGAGGTCGGGGTCGACGCGGCGGTGGTGATGGCGCCGATCATCTTCTTCACAATCAATCAGTCGGAACTCTACGAGTATTTCCGCGCGATCGCCGACAATTCGCCGATCCCGATCGTTCTCTATCATCATATGCGCGTCACCACGCCGATCGAACCGGAAACGGTTCTCCGTCTGGCCGACCATCCGAACATCATCGGAATGAAAGAGACCGGCGCGACGGTCGACCGCACCTACAAGATGCTCGAACTCCTCGGCAAACGGGACGACTTCTTTGTCCTGCAGGGGCGCGAGGCGTTTCTCGAAGAGTCGTACCGCGCCGGAACGGGGGGATGCGTCGCCGCGCTGGCCGGCCCGGCGCCGGAACCGTTCGTCGGGATGGATCACGCCTGGCGGGACGGCGACGAAGAAAACTTCAAAAAACACCTCGAAATGGTCAACCGCCTCTGCGGACTGTTCGACATTATGCCCGCCGACTCCTTCTCGTATTTCACCTACACGCTCAAAAAGATGTTCGAATACCGCGGCTGGATGGACAACGCGCGCGTCCGGACCGAAGGGTTCAATCCCCCGGCGGAATACGACGCCCTCTTAAAAGAAAAACTCGAAGAGCTCGGTTTTCCGAAAGAGTAGTTTCCGCGAAAAGTCCGCGTTAAAAAAGAACCCTCCGTTCGACCGATCTCGGCAAAACGGAGGGTATTTTTTTAGCGGCGCCCCGTCTTTCGGCGGTTACGCGTCGCCTTCTTCGGGATTGACCTCGTCCTGGACGTCGTCGAACGACGGCATGAAATCGACGCCGAGATCTTCCGGCGCGCCCTCTTCGGCGGGTTCGGGACTCAGAAGGGTCATGTCAATGCCGCTCCCTAAATCGGGAACCGGCTGGTTTTCGACCGCTTCGGGGCGATAGCGCCATTCGGCGTCTTGATATTTGCGGAATCCCGTGCCGGCGGGAATCAGACGGCCAAGGATGACGTTCTCTTTCAGACCGACCAGATTGTCGATTCGATACGCCACCGCCGCGTCGGAAAGGACTTTCGTCGTCTCCTGGAACGAGGCGGCCGAAATGAAGCTCTCGCTCTGCACCGCCGCCTTGGCGATCCCCAGAAGCTGGGTCTCGGCGACCGCCTTCGCCGGCGGCGTCGACTTGGCGGGTTCGGCGCCGGCCGCCTGAGCTTCGGCGTTCTTTTCGTCGAACACTTCTTTCGGAACGATCTCGTTGACCTGGAAATCGGTTCCGCCCGGCTCTTTCACCTTCACGCACTTTTCAAGACGCTGGTTGTGCCGGCGGAAGATGAACTTGTCGATCAGATCCCCTTCCAGGAGATTGGTGTCTCCCGGATCTTTGACCTTGACGCGGCGAAGCATCTGCGAGACGATCACTTCGATGTGCTTGTCGTTGATCGAGACGCCCTGCCCGCGATAGACCTTCTGAACCTCTTCGATCAGGTAGTTCTGGATCGCCTCTTCGCCGGAGATGTGCAGAATTTCGTTCGGGACGCGCTGGCCGTCGGTCAGCGGCTGGCCGGCCAGAATGTCGTCGCCGGTGTGAACGATCAGGTTGTGTTTCCCGATCGGAACCTCGTGTACTTTTTCTTTACCGGTCTTTTCGTTCCGAACGGTCACCAGCACCTTGCGGTGTTTCTCCTCGCCGATATCGACCACGCCGTCGATTTCGGCCAGAACCGCCGGATCTTTCGGCTTGCGCGCTTCGAAGATCTCGGTCACACGGGGAAGACCGCTCGTGATGTCCTGGTTTCCGGCGCCGCTGTGCGGCGTGCGGGCGAGGACTTGACCGCGCCGCACCTCTTCGCCGTCGTTGACTTCGATTTGGGTCTTGCCGGGGAGATAGTGATCTTCGAGAATCTTCCCCTTCGCGTCCTGAACCGCGATGTGCGGATGGCGTTCGCCCCGCGCCTCGGTCACGGTACGCGATACTTTCCCGGAAGCTTCGTCGGTCGAGACCTGAACGGTATCGCCGTCGACGACGTTGATGAAATGCACCCGGCCGTCAAGTTTGGCGAGGATCAGTTTGTTGTGCGGGTCGATTTCGCAAAGAACGTCGTCGGCTTTGACGACTTCCCCTTCCCGAACCTTGATCACCGCCCCTTCGGGAATATTGTAAACTTCGATTTCCCAATGGAGATCTTTGTCTTTGCAGATGGCGATCCCGCCGTCCGGTTTGCACGAGACGCAGACGAGAGAACCGTCGGCCGTCTCTTCGGCGTTCGCTTTTTTCCCCTTCGCCCCCTTCTTGGCGCCCTGTTCGTTCGGACGAACGTCCACGATTTCCATCCGCTTGAACTTGATATACCCCTCGTGCTTGGTCGTCAGCTCGATGTCTTTGGCCGAATGCCCGGCCGTACCGCCCTGGTGGAACGTCCGCATCGTCAGCTGTGTACCCGGTTCGCCGATCGACTGCGCGGCGATCGTGCCGACCGCCAGTCCCTCTTCGACCAGTTTGCTGGTCGAAAGGTCCATTCCGTAGCAAAGGGCGCAGACGCCGAGTTCCGCCTCGCACGTCATAGGACTCCGAACGCGGATACGGGCGTTTTCGCCGAGCGTATCTTCAATTCTACGGGCGATCTCGGCGGTGATCACTTCGTTTTTGTGAACGATCACTTCGTCGGTAATCGGCGATGTGATATTGTCACACGCCACGCGCCCCAAAATCGCCTCGCTCAAGGGAACTTCGATTTTGTCGTCTTTGTAGACGGCGCCCTTGATGATCGACTTCTTGGTGCCGCAGTCGTGCATCGTCACGACGCAGTTCTGAGCGACGTCGACCAGCTTACGGGTCAGATACCCGGAGTCGGCCGTCTTAAGCGCGGTGTCGGAGAGCCCCTTCCGCGCGCCGTGCGTCGAGCTGAAGTATTCCAGAACGTTGAGCCCCTCGCTGAAGTTCGCCTTCACCGGCGTTTCGATGATGTCGCCGTTCGGCTTGGCCATCAGACCGCGCATTCCGGAAAGCTGACGGATCTGCTCGCGGCCGCCGCGCGCGCCCGAATCGGACATGAGATAGATCGGGTTGACGTAGCCCTCGGGACGCCCCTCGGGGTGATTTTCGTGCGTGTCGTTTTTGAGGTCGTCCATCATCTTGTCGGTGACCTCGGCGTTAACGCGCGTCCAGATGTCGATCGTTTTGTTATACCGTTCGAGTTCGGAAATCGAACCTTCGTCGGCGTAGTCTTTGAGGTTCTGAACTTCCTGTTCGCCCTTGTCGACGATCTCTTTTTTCTCTTTCGGAATAATCAGGTCGCTCGTCGCGAACGAAAGACCGCTGTGAGTGCTTTCTTCAAAGCCCAGACGCATCATCCGGTCGAGAAGGTCGACCGTCTCGCGCCGACCGCAGATTTCGTGGCAGTCGCTGATGACCTTCTGCAGCTCCTTGGAGCGCATCATCTTGTTGTAGAAAGGCATCTCGCGCACGCCGTCGCACGGAATGATCTCGTTAAAGAGGACGCGGCCGACCGTCGTTTCGAAGAGTTTCCCCGGGGGGACGCTGGTCGTCTCGCGCGTGGTGCTGTCGTCGTCCTTCTGCCAGCGGTTCTTTTCCATCCGAACCTTGATCCGCGCCTGGAGCGCGACCTTCTTGTGCGCGTACGCCAGAAGGAGCTCCTCCTTCGAGGCGAAGGTCATCCCTTCCCCCTTCATGTTGGGGAGCATCAACGTCATGTAGTAACACCCCATGACGATGTCCTGCGAAGGACTGATGATCGGCTTGCCGTTGGCGGGGCTGAAGATGTTGTTCGTCGAAAGCATCAGCGTGTGCGCCTCGACCTGCGCTTCAAGCGACAGAGGAAGATGTACCGCCATCTGGTCGCCGTCGAAGTCGGCGTTAAACCCCTTGCAGGCGAGCGGATGAAGCTTGATGGCGTTCCCTTCGACCAGCATCGGCTCGAACGCCTGAATCCCCATCCGGTGAAGGGTCGGCGCGCGATTGAGGAGAACCGGGTGATTCTTGATCACCTCTTCGAGGATGTCCCAAACTTCCTCGTCCTTGCGCTCCAGCATCTTCTTGGCGCTCTTGATGGTGTCGGCGTGACCGCGCTCTTTGAGGCAGCGGATAATGAACGGCTGGAAGAGCTCCAGCGCGATTTTCTTGGGCAGACCGCACTGGTACAGACGCATCGTCGGACCGACGACGATCACGCTTCGCGCCGAGTAATCGACGCGTTTGCCCAGAAGGTTTTCGCGGAACCGCCCCTGTTTCCCCTTGATCATATCGGTGAGAGACTTGAGCGGGCGGTTGTTGGCGCCTTGCGTGGCGCGCTTGCAGCGGGCGTTGTCGAACAGAGCGTCGACCGCCTGCTGGAGCATGCGCTTTTCGTTCCGAACGATCACTTCCGGCGCGTTCATGTCGACCAGCTTCTTGAGCCGGTTGTTCCGGTTAATGATGCGGCGATACAGATCGTTCAGGTCGCTGGTGGCGAACGTTTGTGTTTCAAGGAGAACCAGCGGGCGCAGATCGGGCGGAATCACGGGGATGACGTCCAACACCATCCACGCGGGATTGTTTTCGTTTCGGCAGTTTTTCAGCGCGTCGATCAGACGCAGACGCGTGATGTAGTCTTTGCGGGTCTGCTTGGAACGGACCGATTTGATCTCTTCGCGGAGCTTCTTGGACTCTTCGACCAGGTTGAGACGGTTCAGAAGCTTGCGGACCGCCTCGGCGCCCATTTCGGCCTTAAAGCCGGAATCGCGGAATTCTTCGCGCAGTTCTCTGTATTTCGACTCGTTGATGACCTCGCCGCTCTTGACGGGGGCTTCGCCCGGTTCGATGACGGCGTAATCCTGGAAGTAGATCACCTTTTCCAGGTCGGAAGTTTTCATATCGAGCAGATTGGCGAGTTTGCTCGAAGCCGCCTTGAAAAACCAGATGTGTACTACAGGCGCGGCCAATTCGATATGGCCCATGCGGGAACGGCGAACGTTGCAACGCGTGATTTTCACGCCGCATCTGTCACACGTCATCCCCTTGTATTTCATTCCGCGGTACTTGCCGCAGGAGCATTCCCAGTCGCGTTCGGGACCAAAGATTCGTTCGCAGAAAAGACCGTCGCGTTCGGGACGAAATGTACGGTAGTTGACCGTTTCCGGTTTTTTGACCTCCCCCTTCGAGTTTTCGCGGATCGTCTTGGGGTTGGCAAGACTGATTTTCACCGCGTTGTAGTCGTTGATTCTGATACCGTTATAATCTCTGTCGTCTCCGCTGCTCACAGCCTGATACTCCTTGGATTGAGGTTTACCGACACCCCTCTGCCGCCGCCTGCCGGTTGCGCGTATCGGCCCGACGGAGGACGAGGGTTATATAGGGAAGCCTATTAAACCGGAAAATGAAACCAACATACCATCATATCACAAAAGCGTAAACCCGCCAAGGGGTGGTAAGTTGGGGAAAGATGAACAAAAAAGCCCGATCGCGGCGGGCTTTTGTGTTCGCGACGCGCGACGCTCGATCACTTAATCGAAACTTTGGCGCCGGCTTCTTCGAGTTCCTTCTTAAGCTTTTCGGCTTCTTCCTTCGAAACGGCCTGTTTGATCGCCTTCGGAGCGGATTCGACCATCGATTTGGCGTCGCCCAGCGAAGCGCCGGTGGCGGAACGGACGACCTTGATAACGTTGATCTTGTTGGCGCCGAAATCTTCGAGGACGACGTCGAATTCGGTCTTTTCCTCAGCCGGAGCCGCGCCTTCGCCCGCAGCCGGGGCCGCCATCATCACCGCACCGCCGGAAGCCGGTTCGATTCCATGGACGTCTTTGAGGTAATCGCTGAGTTCTTTCGCCTCTTTCAGGGTCATTCCCATGATTTTGTCGCCGAGTTCTTTGATTTCAGCAGCGAATTCACGGATTTCTTCGGACATTGAAATTTTCCTTTCATTGGGCTCTTTTCGAGAGCGGGTTAAGATATTCTATGATCTTCCCCCCGGCGGACGCGGGCGGAAGAAACCGTTCGGAATAAACGATCAAGCGGCCTCGGCGTCGGTATTCCCTTCGCCGTCTTTGTCGTAAAGCTGTTTGATCTGGCTCGCCAGGTTCGCCCCCTGCGAGATGAGCTGGCTCGAAAGTTTCGAGCCGACGCCGACGATCTGACCCAGGAGGATCGAGATCTGTTCTTCACGGGAGGGCCACTTGCTGATCTCGACGACCTGCGCGGCTTTGAACGCCTCGCCGTCCATCACGCCGCCGCGAATTTCGAACTTGGCGTACGCCTTGTCTTTCGAAACGCGGACGATCTCTTTGGCCAGAGAGACGATATCGGAGGCGCCCCAGCAAATCGCGCTGGAACCTTCGAGACCCTCGAACATCTTGCAAAGGGGAGAATCGCTCGTGGCGCGGCGGGCCAGAGAGTTCTTGACCACCATCACCTTGATCCCCTTCGCCGCGAGTTCACCGCGAAGACGATTGCTCGTATTGACT
>CADBQY010000070.1 GCA_902796885.1 uncultured Planctomycetota bacterium | reverse complement strand
GGAAATCCCACAAAAAAAGGGGTTTCCGGCAACCTGCCGAAAACCCCTCAAATACCCCCTAGGGGAATCGAACCCCTGTTACTGGACTGAGAATCCAATGTCCTAGGCCACTAGACGAAGGGGGCCAAGCGATGCGCTAAAGATAACAGGAAACCAATATCTGTCAAGGAGGGTTACGGTTCGATGACGACGCGGAATCCCAGATAGTAGGCCCTCGTGTCCGGATCGATACCGTAGCGGTAGGCCGAACGGCAACAGCCGGAGTCGAGGAACCAGGCGCCGCCGCGAAAGACGCGTGTACTCCCCACATCGGAACCGGTCGGATCGCTCGCCGGCTTTTCATCGAGCAAGGCGTAGCGGTCACGGCACCATTCGGCAACATTTCCGTGCATGTCGTGAATTCCCCATGCATTGGAGGGGAATCCGGCGACTGGGTACGGGTTGCGGACCGCACGGCGTCGCTGAGCGATGTTGCCCGGTTCGGAGTCGTCGTAGTTGGCGTCTTCGGGGCTGATCTCCGAACCAAACGAAAAGGCGGTTTCGGTTCCCGCACGGCATGCGTATTCCCATTCAGCTTCGGTCGGGAGCGCGACGTGCCAGCCGGATTTTTTTTGGAGCGCTTCGCAGAAGAGTGCGGTTTCTTCCCATGTGACCTGTTCGACCGGCAAATCGCCGGTTTCGATATGCTTAACCCTCGGCGCGCCGGTTCCGGTATTTGAAAACCAGCTGGGATTCCAATCGAAGAGACTCATCCACATCTGCTGGGTCACTTCGGTCTCCAAAATCCAAAAACCTTTTGTTAGAGTGACTTCGTGAAGCGGTTCGTTATCGTTTCGTTCCGGTTCTTTGAGGGGACTTCCCATCTTAAATGTTCCGGCGGGACACCATCGGAACGGATAGAGAACGCCCCCGATATTGTAGACACGCCGTTCGCCGGGTTCCGTTCCCGGAACGTCGGGGGACGGGGGCGACGGTTCATCGGAGTCGGCTTCCGGCAGATCGGGCGTAGCTTCCGGGAGAGGGACGTTATCCGTCGGTTTTGGGGATTCTGGAATCGGAACGAATTCGGCATCGAGCGATTCGTCAGTCGAAATCGGTTCGGGAACTTGCGGTTGGGACGTCGAGATTCCCCAGTCGGAATCACTGTCGGGAATCGGTGCGGTGAGGCTTTCGGCCGGGGCATCGACGGGGGGGAGCGGTTTCGGTACCGGAGAGACGCCGGGGTTAATTAGGGAAGGGTTCTGCCGGTATTCATTTGTTGAGGAGTTTTTTTCCGGTTCGCGATCCGATTCGATCCGCTGACTTAAGACATACCAGCGGTCTTCCGGAGCCAAGTCGTCGACTCGAACGCGGTAGAGGTTCGACTGGGTGCGAATCCGAATGAGACTTCCGTCCGGCTCGTCGAGAGATCGATCCCACGTGCCGGTCAGTACTCCGCCGAAACGGGTTCGCCAGCGCCGCATCGGTTCGTCCGCATCTAGAGCGACCAGAGTACTCCAGTAGAGTAAAAGCAGAACACAGGCAAGAAACGACCGAGCTCTTTTCATCAGAGTCCTCTTTTGGGATTTTGAGTTGAACGGATTCCTTCGGGGGAAAATACCAGTTTTTTGAAATTTAGGCAAGGTGAAAAATGCTCTCCGATTTCAATTCACTTTTGTTGCGAGGTATTGGTGCTTGGCCGCTTTTCGGTTAAAATAAGGGGTCTAAAGGAGATCCGGATCACTAAACCATAGGGGGCATATGGCTGTCATATTAAGCGTTAGCGGATTGCGAAAGCATTTCGGACCTGAACCTGTCCTGGCCGATGTTTCGTTTCAGGTTAGGGAAGGGGACAAAATCGGTTTGGTCGGTCCGAACGGTTGCGGGAAGACGACGCTCCTTAACATCCTGGCCGGGAAAGACGAAACGGAACGCGGATCGATCGAAAAGTCAGCGGATTGTCTGATAGGGTATTTGGAGCAGCGGCCTGAGATTGTTTCGGGTCGGAGTTTGATTGACGAGGCTCGGGGGGCGCTTTCTCATTTGGTTTCGATTCAGGAGGAGGCGGAGCGGATTGCGATTCAGCTGGGGGAGGTAAGCGACGAGTCGGAACGGGATCGGCTGGCGCGGCGGTATGATCGGATTCACGAGGAGCTGGTCCGCAAGGACGCGTATAATCTTGATTATCGGGTTGAGCAGATTCTGCACGGGGTGGGGTTTAAGGATTCGGAGTTTGATCAGAAGATCGAGACGTTCAGCGGTGGTGAACTGAACCGGCTGGGGCTGGCGAAGCTCCTATTGGCCGAACCGGACATCATGCTTCTGGACGAGCCGTCGAACCATCTTGACCTGGGGGCGACGGAATGGCTTGAAGGATTTCTTCGGACGACGTCGGCGGCGGTGATTCTGGTCAGCCACGACCGGTATTTTCTGGATCGGGTGACGAATCGGACGTTTGAGCTTTATTTTGGGACGGTCGACGATTACCCGGGGAATTTCACGAAATATCTGGGTCTGAAGGAGGAGCGTCTTTTGGTTCAGACCCGGACTTACGAGAAGTATGTCGAGGAGGTCGAGAAGGCGAAAGACTTTATTCGCCGGCATCATTACGGGATGAAAGCCGCTCAGGCGGAGGATCGGCGGAAGAAGCTTGAGCATTTGGAGGCACATCCGGCAGAACTGCCGCGGAATATCCAGGCTCCGGCGTTTTCGTTTCCGAAGCCGAGTCGGACGGGGGATATTGTCTTTCGTGCGGAAGGTCTGACCAAGGGGTTTGGGGGTGGAGTTCTTTTTAAGGACTTGACGTTCGACGTTCAGCAGGGGGAGCGGTGGGCGATTATCGGTCCGAACGGGTGCGGAAAGACGACGCTGCTGAAATGCCTTTTGGGGGAACTCGAACCGGATCGCGGGTCGGTTCGGCTGGGTCAGGGGGTGAAGATCGGTTATTTCGATCAGCATTTACACGTGCTGGACGACACGGTTCCGGTGGTCGAGGCGATTCGGCCCGCGGGAAAGGTTTTTGAGGAACTTCCGCGGCGCAAGCTTCTGGGGGCGTTCGGTCTGACGCAGGATCAGCAATTGCAGGAGGTCGGGAGTCTGAGCGGCGGACAGCGGTGCCGCGCGGCGCTGGCGAAACTGGCGGCGGAGGACGCGAATGTTCTGGTTCTGGACGAGCCGACGAACCATCTCGATCTGTGGGCGCGGTCGGCGCTGGAATCGGCGTTGAAGAATTTCGGCGGGACGGTTCTTTTTATCAGCCACGACCGGTATTTCGTCGATCGGACGGCGGATCATCTGCTGATTATTCAGCCAGGCGGCCGTTTTCTGGTTTTGGAGGGGAACTACACGACGTTCCGCGATATGGTCGCCAAGGGGTATATTGTCGATCCGTTCCTAGACGGGGCGCTGGCCGCGAAATCGGCCGAGACATTAAAAGAGACGTCTTCAAAAGGTGCGGGTTCCAAGTCGGAAGCCGGGTCGCAGGGGAGAGAGAAGAAGACGCCTCAAAAGTCGCCGCGCGATCGGCATTCGCCGCGGGAGGTTCGGAAGGAATTGAACGAGGGGGTCGGGAAGAAGTCGATTCCCGACGTTTCGACGGACCGTTCGAAGGGGAAGAAGGAGAAAAAGGAGAAAAAACAGCGGAAGTTCCCGTATCGGAAGGTGAGCGACCTGGAAGAGGAAATCTTTATCAGAGAAACGCGCGTGATGACGCTGAACGAAGACCTGGTTAAACCGGAAACGCTTCGGGACGGCGAACTGACCCGCCGCCTGACCGCCGAACTCGCCGAAGAACAGGAGATTCTCAAAACGCTCTATGAGCATTGGGAAGAGGCCACGGAACTGAACTAGCGTTCCCCGATGAAGGAAAAACTGAGGTTTCTCCCGCGATGGTGGAAATCGCCCAGCGGAGGTTATGAGGTATTGCGCCTAGCGCTACCGATGATTGTTTCGGTCGGATCGCTGGCGGTGATGCAGTTCGTTGACCGCGTCTTTCTGACGTGGTATGACCCGGTTGCCGTCGGCGCGGCGTTCAGCGGCGGGCAGTTCATATGGACGCTCGCGTCGTTCCCGTTCAGCGTCGTCGCCTATTCGGTGGCTTTTGTTTCGCAATATAACGGGGCGGGGGAGTATCGGCGGATCGGCGAGGTCGTCTGGCAAGGGATCTTTATCGCGCTGGCGTTTACCCCGCTCTTTTTTCTGATTTACCCCGTTTCAGGTTCGGTCCTGGCTCTCTTTGACCACTCACCGGAGGTGATCGAACTGGAAAGAAGCTATTTCTTCTGGTCCCTGTGGGGGATCGGGCCGGTGATCGCCACGCAGGGGGTCGAGGCGTTTTTCGTCGGCCGGAAGAAGACGAAGATCGTGATGGCCGTCAGCCTTATCGCGCTTGTCCTGAACGTCGGACTCGATTACCCGATGATATTCGGCGTCTGGGGGTTTCCCCGCCTGGGGATAGCCGGGGCGGCTCTGGCCACGTCGATCTGTCAGGTGATCCGGTTTTTGATTCTGTTCGGACTGATGATCGGGGCCGACGCCCGCTCGGGATACCGTTACGCGGTTCGGAGCGGATGCCGTCTCGTTCCTTCTGAATTTTTCGCGCTGCTGAAATACGGGAGCATGGGGGGGATGGAATACTTCTTCGAAATGCTTTCGTTTACCTTTTTTGTTTTTCTTATCGGGAAATTGGGGGACGTCGGTTCGACGTCGAGCGCCATCGCTATCAATTTGAACGCGATCACCTTTTTGCCGGTGGTCGGGATCGGAACCGCCGTGATGACGATGGTCGGTAACGCGATCGGCGAGGGCAGACCCCGTTTTGCCAGGAAATGTACGTTTTCGGCCGCCTCGCTCGCGGCGCTTTTTACCGGCTTTTTCGTTCTCCTCTTTCTGCTGATCCCTGGTGTTCTCCTTTCGGTCTACGCTTCGGGGAATCCGGACGGGTTTGCCCCTTATTACGAGGTGACGCGAAACCTTCTCCGTTTTGTTGCGGTCTACCTCTTTTTTGATACAATAAACATCGTCTTCTGCTCGGCGCTTCGCGGTGCGGGAGACGCCAAATTCGTAATGGTGACGACCGTGTCGCTTGCCCCGCTGCTCGCGGTGTTCTCGTGGCTGGGGGTCGGTGTTTTTCGCTTCGGCATCTACTGGTGCTGGACGATCCTTACCGTCTATATTAGTCTGATGGGGGGTATCTTCTTCCTGAGGTTTATGCGGGGGGAGTGGATGACGATGAGGTTGGTCGACGCCGCGAAACCGAACGGAGATGTTAGGGAAGTCGAGCGGAGGAATGGTGAATAACCCTTTTTATGTCGAAACGGTGCGTGGGAAGATCGGCTGCGGACGGGGCGAACCCCTCCTGGTGATCGCCGGCCCCTGCGTTTTGCAGGAAGAGACCGTCCTGCCGACCGCCGTCGAGCTGGTGGAGATTCGGGAGGCGATGAGGGCGGATGGTTTTGATTTTAACCTGATTTTTAAAGGGTCGTTCGATAAAGCGAACCGAACGAGTATCGATTCGTATCGCGGACCGGGTCTCGAAAAAGGACTGGAGCTGCTGGCCGAGGTGAAACGGCGGACGGGGCTTGCCGTAACGACCGATATCCACGAACCCGGACAGGCGGCGCCGGTCGCCGAAGTGTGCGGATTGATTCAGATTCCGGCATTTCTGGCTCGGCAGACGGATCTGTTGGTCGCTGCCGCCAAAACGGGTCGGGCTGTCCACGTGAAGAAGGGACAGTTTATGGCTCCGGAAGATATGCGGTATGTGATTGCCAAACTCGAGTCGGCCGGATGTCGGGATATCCTCTTGGGGGAACGGGGAACATTCTTCGGGTACGGTCAGCTGGTCAACGATTTCCGCGCGTTGGTCTCAATGCGCAAATTGGGGATTCCGGTACTCTTCGATGCGACCCATTCGGTTCAGCAACCGGGAGGTGCCGGGGGGAAGACCGGGGGACGGCGCGAATTCGTCGCACCGCTGGCACGCGCGGCCGCCGCCGTTGGGATCGACGCTCTTTTTTTGGAAACGATTGCCGATCCCGATCAATCGCCCAGCGATGCGGAGAATATGGTGCCGCTGGGTGAAGTGGGAGGGCTTTTAAAAAAGGTTCTTTCGATTCGGAAGATCGCGGAATAGAAAAACGTGTCAGCCGATTCGCAGGTCGGTTTTATCGAGGATTCCGACCGGCCGCCCCATTTCGTCGAGAACGGGAAGTTGACTGATCTTCGTCGCTTCGAGAAGATCGATCGCCCGCGCCATCTTTTCTCCAATGTGAACGCTTTTCGGCGATCTGACCATGACGTCGTCTATTGAAAAAGAAAGCGCGGATTCCCCTTTCCGTGCGATCAGCTTAGCGAAATCACTATCGGTAAAGATTCCCGCCAGGGTGAAATCGTCTCGAACCAGAAATACGGCGCCGGTCCGCCGACCGGGAATGTTGCTTTCCTTGAGAGCCTGGAGGACCGTTTTTCCCGCGTTGACTATTCGACATTCCGAAAGAGGACGCATATAGTCTTCTACCGGACTGAGTTTCATTCCCAGCGTACCGCCGGGATGGAACCGAGCAAAGTCTTTCTCGTTGAACGACCGGTTTTCGCTCACGGCAAATGCCAGCGCGTCGCCGAGCGCTAACATAACGGCTGTACTGTTGCTCGGCGCCAAGTTGAGAGGTCCGGCTTCGTTTTGAACCGCAATTTCGAGGACTGTATCGGAAGAGAGCGCCAGGGGCGACCCGCTTTTGGTGATCGAGATGATCGGAGTGCCGAACTCTTTCAGGGAAGGGATGATTTTCAGAACTTCGTCGGTCTTGCCGCTGTTCGAAAGAATCAGAATTGTGTCATGTTTACGAATTCGCCCCAAATCGCCATGGATGGCCTCGGCGGGATGAAGGAAGTAGGCCGGGGTCCCGGTCGAAGCGAAAGTGGCCGCCAGCTTTTGCCCGATAAGGCCCGCTTTCCCCATTCCCGAGACGATGACGTTCCCCGCGCAGTCCAGAAGGAGCGAAACCGCGTCACAGAACGAAGAGTCGAGCGTCTTGGCCTGCGAGGCGATCGCGGCGCTCTCTTGCCGAAGAACATTTCGGGCGACATTTAACATTTGGTCTGAGTCGAGCATAACAACTTGCGTTAAAGATAATCTCTTTGGACGGCATTCGATAAAACCTACCTCCGGCGAATCTTACCGCGGAAACGGAATCCGCCGGAGATCCGGGACTATTTTAACTTTTCTTTTTTAAACCGTCAATCTGGGCGAGTTTTGCCCTTTATGGAAAGGCTTCGCGTTGTGAGGATTGTAGATGGCGTAAAAATCCTATATCCCGGGAATAACTTGACTTTTAAGTCCAATGTTATACAATAACAGAGGTGGCGGACGACGGCAGGTTGAGTTTCTGCCGACCGCAAAACAACGCCGTGATTTTCAGTTGGCCCCGGAGTTTTTATCATGGGTACTTTATTTCAGACATCGAGTCGCAATCTAAGACCGAGCAGGTATCGTCGGATATGTTTGGAAGAGCTCGAGACGCGCTCTCTCCTTTCTGTCAATCCGATCGGTATCGACGATTCCCCCGCAATATGTGAAGGCGTCGCCGTCGAACCGGAGCTTCCCGTTCGTTTCGATGTCGCTGCCGAAGAAAAGCCCGATCTCTACACGCTCTCAGTGACTGCCGTTGACTATTATACCGGCGAGACGCTTGAAATTGACGGTGGTGTGATCACGGTCGAGAACCTTCCGAATATCACGGTAACCTATGTCAACGGCGGAGATGCCGCGGTTACCGAGAAGTATTTTTACAGCGCGGTTCGGGTCAGGAATACCGATACCGGCGAATATGTCCTCTACGACGCGACCGGCCGCTGGTATGAGCGATATTCTCCCGGTTACGAAGGACCGGCTGAAACCGGAACGTTCCGCTTCTTGATCCCGAAGCTTTCCGTCGGTAATTACGCGATGGAGATTCAGCTCAACAACCGAGGATCGGTTGACGAGAGTGATGAAGCGAACGACTACAGCGAGATACGCTTCAGTGTCGGTGAATCGATTCCGGCAAAACCGGATATTGCGTTTTCTTCGGTGACGGCGTCGGACTATTATACCGGCGCGACGCTCGAATTGGACGGCGGCACGATAACGACGGACAACCTTCCCGAAGTGACGGTGAACT
>CADBQY010000069.1 GCA_902796885.1 uncultured Planctomycetota bacterium | reverse complement strand
GGAAAAAGGGAATGCCAATCCTTCTCTGCGTACGTTGCGGCGTCTCGCCGCCGGAATGGGGATGAAAATTCGCTTGGAATTTATCCCTGATCCGGCGCCGACAGCGGCAAAAAACGGAAGGTGAGATTCGAACCGCCCAAGTTGCGCGGACGGAAGGCGCTCGGGCCGGTAACCAAGCCCCGCCAACGAGCGGGGCGCCGTCGGCTGGCTGAAACCTCGACGGGAATAATCGCCCGCCGCGGCTCGCGGGCGGGAAAGCGCTTCGCTGTTCCCGCTCGCGGAACCTCCAACAGATGAAAAAGTTTTATGTTAAATTCCCAAATACGAACGCACTGCGTTCACAATTGACATGGACACATTACAGAGTCCTGCTTAAAGTAAAAGACGATACCGCTCGCCACTGGTATATGGAAGAGTCCGTCCGTTCGTCATGGTCGAGCCGACAGCTGGAACGGCAGATTTCAACGCTATATTATGACCGCCTATTGGCCAGCCGAGACAAGGCACCCGTAATTGCGGAAGCCAAAGAGCGAGTAAGACCTTTGACAACGGAAAGCTTCATTAAAGACCCTTATGTGCTGGATTTTCTCGATCTGAAAAATTATCCGGCGCTCAGGGAATCCGACTTGGAACAGGCGCTGATCGACAAATTGCAGGAGTTCCTGTTAGAGCTAGGACGGGGTTTTTGCTTCGAGGCAAGGCAAAAACTGATGCGATATGAGGATGAAGACTTTTATCTAGATCTTGTATTTTATCACAGCATTCTTAAATGTCATGTTTTAATCGACTTAAAGATTGGAAAACTGACCCATGCCGACGTGGGGCAGATGGACAGTTATATTCGTATGTTTGACGCGCTGTTCAAAAACAACGACGACAACCCTACGATAGGCATTATCTTGTGTTCTCAAAAAAATGAAGCCATCGTCAAATACTCCGTTCTCAACGATGCAAAGCAGGTGTTCGCCTCGAAGTACTGTCTTACGTTGCCCACGGCGGAAGAGTTGCAACGAGAGATCGAAGACGAGCGGAGGAAAATTGAAGAACAAAAGAAACCGCATTACCACTAACTCCCGCCGCGGCTCGCGGACGCGTCTTTATTCGGCGAGGAGGGCGCCGTCGGCGGTTTGGCAGAAGTGTACCGAAAATTTCCCTTTGAGGTGTGGGAACGTTTTGACGTAGCCGGCGGTGATCCGCGCGGCGATCTCGGCGCGGGCCGCCGGGTCGGTCAGCGCCATACAGCACCCCTTGAACCCCGCGCCGCTGAACCGGCCGCCGTAGACGCCCGGCGTCTCGCGCATCAGGTCGTAGATCCGCTTGAGCTCGTCCGAGCCGGTCTCGTATTGGTAAATCGAGCTGGCGCCGCTTTCGAAAACAAGTTCGCCGAACCGGTTCAGGTCGCCCGCACGCCACGCCTCGACCCCTTTCTGAACCCGGTCGAATTCGGAATAGTAGTGGTCGGCGCGCTTGCGCCAGTTCGCGGGGAGCCGGTCGCGGTATTCCCTATAGACTTCGACCGGGACGTCGCGCAGACGCGTGTCGGCGAAATTGCCGTACTCCATCCCCGACCACCCTTTCAGCGCGTAGGCCGCCGCTTTCAGCTCGTCGACCCGCATATTGAACGCCGAACCCGCCAGAGAACGCTCGATCCCGCTGAAAAAAACCGCGATTTCGAACGGCGGCATTTTCGGCGGTTTCGGAATGAGATCGTAGGATTCGTCCCGCGTGACGAGGTAAAGGAGTTTCCCCCGCCGCGCGTAAACCTCGCAGCTCTGGTCGAGGATCCCGACCTGAACCCCGACGTAGGCGGTTTCGGCTTCGTAGGCGACCGCGATCAGTTCCCGCGGCGAAATGACCAGATCGTTCGCCTTGCAGAGCGCGGTCAGAAACGAGATGATCAGCGCCGCCGACGACGAAAGACCGCCGACCGGCAGGGAACCCTCGAAAAGCCCCGTGACGCCCCGTTTCAGCTCGTATCGCGCGGCCAGCGAACGGACCGCGCCGCGAAGATAGTCGCCCCAGTCGCCCCGCCGCGCGGGAACGTGCGGGATCGTGAAATCCATTCGGCCGGGGAAATTGAGACTTTCGAGCCGGAACGCTTCGGACGGTTCGTAGTAAAAGGTGATCCCCCGGTCGAGCGCGAATCCCGTGATCAGCCCGTGCTGGTGATCGACGTGCGCGCCGAGCGGGCAGACCCGGTGGGGACAGAAGCTTTTCAGGCTAAAGTCGGTCGGTTTGAGCATGGGGAGATTCCCTCGGTTGCGGAAAAAACGGGTCGGCGCCGGTACCGAAACGGAACGGCGCCCCTATTATAACCGAAAAGGAACGAAACGGAGACTACTGGACAGAGGAAATTTTTACGGCTATAATTGGGGGCGTGGTTCGCCGAAACGGCGCTCAAGTCGGACGCCGTCCCGTAAATTCCGTTAAATTTCATTTTTTAAGAGTATTGTCTATGCGCTGTCTTGTGACCGGTACCGCCGGATTCATCGGGTTTCACCTGGCGAAACTCCTTCTGGATCGCGGCGACGAAGTTTACGGCTACGACGTTGTCAACGATTACTATAACCCGCGGCTGAAAGAGGCGCGTCTGGCGGTTCTGGAGAAGTATCCGAACTACCGGTTCGCGCGGAAGAACCTTTGCGACGCCGAAGCCGTCGGTGCCGCGTTCGACGAGTTTCGGCCGGAAGTCGCCGTGAACCTGGCGGCGCAGGCGGGCGTGCGCTATTCGCTCGAAAATCCCCAGGCCTACGTCGATTCGAATATTACCGGGTTCCTCAATATTTTGGAGGCGTGCCGGCGGTATCCGGTGCGGCATCTGGTCTACGCGTCGAGTTCGTCGGTCTACGGGAACCGCGAGAAGACTCCGTTTTCGGAATCGGATCCGGTCGACGAGCCGATCTCGCTCTACGCCGCCACGAAAAAGTCGAACGAGCTGATGGCGCACACCTACGCCCATCTGTTCGGCGTGGCGGCGACGGGATTGCGCTTCTTCTCGGTCTACGGCCCGTGGGGGCGGCCCGATATGGCGGCGTATATCTTCGCCAAACGGATCTGGGCGGGCGAGCCGATCCCCGTCTTTAACGAAGGGAACCTCTACCGCGATTTCACCTACGTCGACGATATCGTCCGCGGCGTCGACAGCGTGCTGAACGCGCCCCCGAAACCCAACGCGAAGGGTGTGCGCCATAAGGTCTATAATATCGGGAACCACCGGCCGGAAATCCTCTCGCGCTTTATCGAAGTCCTGGAAGAAAAACTCGGGAAGAAAGCGGTGATCGAATATCTCCCCCTCCAGCCGGGAGACGTCCTGCGGACCTGCGCCGATATTACCGAAATCAGCCGCGATTTCGGGTTCGTGCCGCGGACGCCGATCGACGACGGACTCGAAAAGTTCGCCGACTGGTTCAAGGCCGAAGGGTATAAGTACTAGGCGGGGCGGGGCGCCGCCGCGGCAGCTTTGGGAACATATCTGTCGAGATGTCCTTTGACAGCATCCTGGAATTGCTTCCGGTAACGTACACGTCGGCATTTCTCATGCTGAGAAAGCCGTTCAGTACACCGTACAGCCTGATCGGAGTCTCTTTCCGCTGCATCTCCTCCCTCGAGACGGCATACTGTATCTCGTCTATCAGCACATAATACTTCTTCTCTTTATCGTTCGCTTTCCCCCTGACAAAGGCTGAAAGCTCGGCCGGGTTTCTGTAACGCTCGTTGACGTCTTCATCGAGCGCGAGCAGGATGATGTTTCGTTCCGGCACCCCGGATCGAAGAAGATAGTTCTTGAACAATTCAAACAGGAGCGTACTCTTTCCGCACCGGTGTATTCCCGTTATCACTTTGATCCGGCCGTTCCATTGGCGCCTGATCAACGCGTCCAGATATTTTTTCGCTCTATCATCGCTGCCGTCTGTTTCCTTTTCGCCGGTTAAATTCGTCGTCCGGTTCTTTCAAGCGAAGTCCGAATTTCCGTTATTGTACCGTCTCGTTGTTCTTTGTTCAGTACTTAGTCGTAATTACGAGTAAGTACCGATTTAGATTTTCCTACTTTACCACGAAGAGTGAACTTTTTCAAGAGTACGGGACGTGGGACGGGAAGGCGCTTCGCTGTTCCCCGCGGGGGGCCGGGGGGCGCGGGAGTATAGGCGCCGGGCGCGGTGCGGGGAAGGGGCTCGGCGTGAAGGTCGGCGCTCGGGGTGGAGAGTCTGGGAGTATAGGCGCGGGACGTGGCAAAAAACGGAAAGTGAGATTCGGACCGCCCAGCTTTGCGCAGGCGGTTCAGGGAACGAGGTTTGGGTCTTCGCTTTCGTAGTAGTAGGAGTAGTCGATCCCTTTCAGAAACGTTTCACGGTCGTTAATGTTGTCGGTCAGGGCGCCGCGGAGAAGATTTCGTATCTTTGAACTGTCCGTCGGACTGGCGGTCATCGCGTCCAGGTACTCCCGTTTGCCGATCCGGCTCCAATCCACGCATTTTTTCAGAGTCCTTTTTAGCATGAGATCGAGCCAGATGCGAGCCGAACGGCCGTTCCCTTCCCGGAACGGATGGGCGACGTTCATCTCGACGTACTTGTCCACGATTTCGTCGAACGTCGTGTGCGGCATTTTTTCGATGAGCGAGAGCGTGTTTTCAAGAAAACGAACCGGAGCGAAGAGAAAGTTCCCTTTCGCGATGTTGACTGTCCGGATCTGACCGGCGAAATCGTACAGACCGCCGAACAGGTAGGCGTGAATCTGACGCAGCGATTGCACGGTTCCGGGCGCCATTGTTTCAAGAAGTCCGCTCTCAAAAAGCGCGTAGGCCTGTCTGCGGCTTCGGCCGTCGACGGCGTCGTCGCTGTAGGCGAACCGTTTGAGAAAAGGAACCGCGTTGCGTCCGGGGATCGCTTCGACAAGGGGTTGAATCTCTTTTTGACTGAGGGTGTCGGTTAGTCGGCGTTTGCCGTCGGCCGCGGTGAGTTTGAACCCCTTACATTTTGTAAGGGGTTCAAACCCGGACTTTTTAAGCCGGCTTTTTAAAACGTACCAGTAGTTTTGCGGGTTGGAACTTTCGGTGATCGCGGCGATAATATCGACGACGGCAAACCGCCATTCGCCCTCGGTTTCGTCCCAGACGGCGCGGATTTCAGTGTCGTTGAAAAAACGAATCGATAACTTTGCGGTCATGCCGTCCGGATCCTGTCAAGGGAAAATCGGCGCGTTTGGATCAAGGTTTTTCCGAAAAATCCTATACGGCTATTTTATATTATTCCGCGTTTTTCCGCAACTTTTCGGAGTCGATGGGCGTGTGAGTATAGGCGCCGGGCGCGGTGCGGGGAAGGGGCTGGGCGTGAAAGTCGGGGCTCGGGATCGTGAAGGTCACGGCTCTGCGTTGGTCGTGCCTCCACTTCTGAGGGGGGGTTGGAATGGAGGGTGGATCTCAGCTTTCCGTGGTGCGGGCGGGTGGGCCTGGGAGTGTAGGAGCCGGGACTCTTGACATTTGCTCCCATTTGGCTAATCTAAAGTACAACTTTAGATTGGCCAAATGGGAGCTTCCTGATGTATTCGATTAAACGCGCGATTGAGTCCGTCGTCGCACGGCGGGCGGCGCAGAGCAAGGCGATTCTTTTGACCGGACCCCGGCAGGTGGGGAAGTCCACGCTTTTCAGGCATCTGTTTCGTGATGTGAACCGGGTGACCTTTGACGACGATCTGGTCCTTGCGCAGGCTTCGGAAGATATCGGTCTTTTTATGCTGAATCATCCGGCGCCGCTGATGATCGATGAAGTTCAGAAATGCCCCTCGATCTTTAACAGGCTGAAAATTGTTCTTGATAACACCGAGAAGCTCTCCAATTTTTTCCTGACGGGCTCGCAAAAGCTGCAGTTGATGGAGAATGTCAGCGATTCTCTCGCCGGACGTATCTCTGTGGTGGAACTGGACGGGCTCTCGCTGCGGGAGATCAACCGCGTCGAGTTCAACCGGCATTTCGTCCCTTCGCCCGACTACCTGTCCGCCCGTGAAAAAGAACTTAAACCGTATGCGGGAGATCTCTGGTCGACCGTTCACCGCGGCGGATTCCCCGAACTGTACGCAAATCCCGAACGGGAATGGATCGATTACTACCAGTCGTATGTCAAGACCTACCTGGAACGGGATGTGAACCGTCTGGTTAAGGCGAAAAACCATATGACTTTCGTGAAGTTCATGACCGCCGTTGCCGCGCGGACGGGACGGGTGATCAATTACGCGAATATCGCTTCGGAGCTGAGCGTTTCGGAAGTGACGGTTAAGGAATGGGTCTCCATTCTTGAAAAGAGCGGTCTTGTCTATCTTCTCAAACCTTTCTCGTCCAACTCGCTCCGCCGCGCCATTAAGACGCCGAAGCTGTATTTTCGGGATACCGGTCTCTGCTGCTATCTGACCCGCTGGCTGACGCCGGAGACATTGAAAAACGGCGCCATGGCCGGCGCGATGTTCGAGACTTTCGTGATTAGCGAGATATTGAAGTCTTATGCCAACGAGGGACTGGATTATGATTTCGTTGTGTACTATTACAACGGGAAAGACCGGAAAAAACGCCGCGTCGGCGGCGGGACAACGGTGGAGGAAGGAGAGATCGATTTGATTCTCCAAGAGGACGGAATTCTCTATCCCGTGGAGATCAAGATGTCCACATTGCCCAAAGCGGCGATGGCTTCCGCGTTCGACGTGCTCGACGGCGTGCCGGATAAAAAACGCGGGACGGGCGCCGTCGTCTGCCTGACGGATCGGAAGTTCTACCTGCGCGAAAACTTGGTCGCGCTTCCGTTGGAGTACATTTGATCGGGGACGCGGAGCGGGAGAGCGCTTCGCTGCTCCCGTGCGGATGGTGGGCGTGGGAGTATAGGCGCTGGGCGTGGTGAGGGAAAGCGGGCTAGGCGTGGGAAGTCGCGGCTCGTGGGCGGGAAAGCGCTTCGCTGTTCCCGCAGGGTGGTAACTAAGCCCCGCCAACGAGCGGGGCGCCGTCGGCTAGCTGAAATCTCGACGGGAATAATCGCCCGCCGCGGCTCGCGGACGGGAAAGCGCTTCGCTGTTCCCGCCCGCGGCCGGTAACCAAGCCCCGCCAACGAGCGTGGCGCCGTCGGCCAGCTGAAATCTCGACGGGAATAATCGCCCGCCGCGGCTCGCGGATGGGAAGGCGCTTCGCTGTTCCCATGAGGGGTGGGGAGGCTCGGGAGTAGAGGCGCCGGGCGCGGTGCGGGGGCGGCGGGTTCCGCGGTTTTATTGTAAATCGTCCAATATCCGTTGTCTTTCGTCCAGAAAGGGGG
>CADBQY010000068.1 GCA_902796885.1 uncultured Planctomycetota bacterium | reverse complement strand
CTATACCCTCTTCCTTGCCCTCTCTCCAGGCTCCCCGCAGGATCTTCTTCTCGTTGAACTCGGTTAAGATCATGTGCTTCACCTCCGCTCTATTGTTTATGAGAAACGGCTTAATCACGAAATCGTCGGGCATCTCACTTAAGGCGGTATCGACGGCCCCTTCCAGCGATTTTCCGCGCTTCTGACAGGTTCGGACGGTATCGCCAAACCAACCGTATTCTTTCAGCGGTTCGCATGCGTCGAGCAATTCCTTGTTGTGCCCGCGATTAATGTTGATCATCGTTACTCTGACGTCGATGTCAGAATCGGAACGCCCGCCGAACGCGCCGGAAAGACTCAGAACAAACCGGTCTTCCGTTTCGGCCGCTCCGTTGTAAAAACAGACGCATTTGGGAACCGGTAAATTCTGTTGTTTGGAACTGTATATATTAATCTCTCGGTCTTCGATCAGCCCCGAATAGGCCATCCCGGCGTAGATCAGATAACGCGCGGGCATATTCGGATTGATCGTCGACTGCTGTTCGTAAAAACTGAAATTGTCATCAACGAGGAACGAAACGTCGTTTTTCATTCCCATATAGAGGACGCTTTCAATCGTATTCAGCTGAATGTCTTCCTCATTCGTGTGATTGGAACCGTTTATCGCGTTATAGAGGCTCAACGTCCATTTCTTATTCTCGGATCTGCCGAAAATGAACTTAAAAAGCCGGTCGCGATATTCGCGCTGAACGACTGAATCTTCGGTCATGAGAAATTCCTCTCTCATCACTTCTTTTAGTATTTTTTTGCCACGGCGTCAAGAGACGGGTTAAAGGAAGCCCGAACGAGTTCCGAATTCGGACTACTTCTTAAAAAGACGCCGAAGCAGCGGCTTTAAAAGGTACGCCAGCGAAGGGAGCGGGTCGTCCCACGCGAAAACCTGGCCGTGAAAAAACGGATTGAACCAGTTCGGCTTCGTGCGGAACCGGCGCGGCGACTTGACGAACCACGCGCAGTCGACCAGAAATCGGCGCGTAACGACGTTCTTTTTGTAATCGGGATAAACGGTGACGGGCAGACCGAGCGCGTCTTCCAGAATCTGCCGCGCCGCGTCGACCCCCGCCAGGAACGCGATTTTTGTCGTCGCGGCGATCCGCGGATTGATCTCCATCACCCGAACCGAACCGTCCCGCGGATCTTCGATCAGATCGACGTCGGCGTAGCCGCGCCAGCCGAGAGCTTTCAGAAGCCGCGCGCAGCTGTCGATCAGGTCGGGCCGGTCGATCGTCACGTTGCAGCAAGACGCGCCCCCGCCGACGGGATACCAGCGCGGTTTGCCGTAAACGACCGCGCTTTTCACCTCGCCGTCCCGGCCGACGTAGACGTCGCACGTGTATTGCGTCCCCGTCTGCGGAATGTACTCCTCGACCAGCATCGGACCGAACTCGCGGACAGCTTCGGGATAATACCGTCTCAGCTCGTCTTCGGAATCGAGTTTGCGGAACCCCACCGCGCCGTAACCGTACCGCGGTTTCATCGCCGCGGGATAGGCGTCGATCGCCCGGGCGATCTCGCCGACGTCTTCCGAAATCGAATACGTCTTGGGACACGGGATCCCGTTTTCCCGACACGCGAGCATCGTCCGCCGCTTGTCGTCGATCCGGTCGAAGATTTCGCGGTCGGCGACGGCGATCCCGGCAAGTTCGCCGAGCGCCTCCTTGTGCCGCGACAGGGCGCGCGCGGTGCTGTCGGTCAGGGGAACGACGGCGTCGTAACGCCGCTCCCTCAAAATTTCGGTCAGGCGCGCGACATACTCCTCTTCCTCAAACGCCTTGACCGGTATCACGACGTGCCGATCGCGATATCGCGACGCCGCGCCCAAATCGAACCGCGACCGGCTGACCGCGGTCACGACGCACCCCAAACGGCGGAATGCTTTCATGACCGGCAGCGCCTGAACCGTGTGGCAGTCGAGCAGAAGCACGTTCCTGCCGGTCAAATCGCCGCCGGATTCCCGTGTACTCGTCATGCGCGGCGCCGTTTCCCGAAAAGGAGTCGCTTGAACGGCCGGATCAGTTTCCTCGCCAGATAGACCAGCGCCGGGAGCGGGTCGGCCCACGAAAAAATCTGGCCGTGAAAAAACGGATTAAACCAGCACGGCTTCGCGCGGAACCGGTTCGGCGACTTCGCCCACCACGCGCAGTCGGCGAGGAACCGCCGCATCACGATCCCCTTCCCGTAATCCGAATAACCCGTGACCGGCATGCCCGACGCGTCTTCGAGAATCTGGCGCGCGAAATCGATTCCCGCCAAAAACGCGATCTTGATACTCCCGCAGATCCGCGGATTGATCTCCATGATCCGAACCGAACCGTCCCGCGGGTCTTCGATCAGGTCGAGGTCGGCGTAGCCGCGCCAGCCGATCTTTTGAAGGAGCTTGACGCTGCGGGCGATCAGGTCGGGCCGGTCGACCGTCACGTTGCAGCACGACGAGCCCCCCGCCACGGGATACCAGCGCGGCTTTTCGTATACGAACGCGCTTTTCACCTCGCCGCCGCGGTCGATATACACGTCGCACTTGTATTGCGTGCCGGTCTGCGGGATATACTCCTCGACCAGCATCGGGCCGAACTTTTCGACGGCGGGCGCGTAACTCGCTTCCAGCTCCGCGCGCGATTCGATCTTGCGGAACCCTTTCCCGCCGCTGGCGATCCGCGGTTTGAGCGCGACCGGATAGGCGTCGACCGCGTCGAGAATCTCGTCGAGCCGGTCCGACGTCGAATAGGTCTTCGGACAGGGGATCCCGTTCTCCCGGCAGACGCGAAGCGTCTCCGATTTGTCGTCGGCGAGCCGAAAGACCTCGGGATCGTTGACCGCGATCGGCGCGTATTGTTTCAGAACCTCTTTCTTTTCGGAAAGGAGCCGAGCCGTGTCGTCGGCCAACGGTATCACGACGTCGTAACGCCGCGCGCTCAAAATCTCGACGAGCCGCGCGAGATATTCCTCCCGCCGCGACGGGTCGATCGGCACGACGATCTTATGCCGGCCGTAGCGCGATACCGCGCCGAGATTCGCGCGGGACGGACAGACCGCGTCGACCGCGCACCCCAGCCGAGCGTACGCGCGAAGCATCGGCAGGGACTGAAGCGAATTCCCGTCGAGAAGAAGCGCCGTCTTACCGGCCAAATCGCGTGTTTCCCGACGTTCGTTCATGGAATCAGTGTTTCGATGCGTATCAAGCGCGGTTCAGGTTTCAGGTTCCGGCTAGGCAAGTTCGCGCGCCGCGGCGATTTTCAGGCCCTTCGTCTCGCGGAGCCGGGCGGCGCGGGCGCAGATCGCTTCGAGAGCGCCGAGGAGTTCGTCCCGGCGGCGGTTCAGCTGCCAGGGATGAAACGAAAACGTGAAGACGCCCCCCTCGTCGGCCGCGCGGTCGACCCCCTTGTTGAGCCGGCGCGCCCTCTGCGCCGCGGTCACGTATTTCGAAATCCCGAAATAACCGGGGAAGAAGGTCGACGTCGTGATCTTGGTCAGCCCGCCGTCGAGGCGCCGCGGCGTAAAACAGGCGGGCCGGAAACAGAACCGCTCGTCCGTCCACTTGCCGAGCCCCGTCGCGATCTTTCGGGGCCAGTCCCGAAACCGAACGTCGAAACTCGGGATATACGGTTTGCCGAACCGGAACCATTCGAGCGATTCCTGCCGGTAGACCCGGTATCCGTATTCCGGCAGCACTTCGGCGTAACCGACGTATTGCGAAGGATAGACGAACGTCTCCAATCTTAAATTCCACGCCGCGGCGGCCTCGGCGCACGCTTCAAGTTCGGCGCGAAACCGCTTTTCCGAAACCGAGCCGGCCCCCAGGTAAACGTGCGTGAACGTGTGGCAGGCGATTTCGTGTTTCGTCTTGGCGTTGAGAATCTTTTCGATCAGGCGGGGCGCGTAAAAATATTTCGCGCGGGGCGAATCGAACGCCGGCGCGTCGTACCAGCCGCCGGTAAAGAAGGGGTCGGCGCCGTTAAACTCGGCGAATCGCCGGAAATCGTACGGACCGGTCAGCATGAGCGCGCCGACCGCCGCCCAGGTGATCGGAACCTCGTAGCGGTCGAAGATTTCCAAAAGACGCGAAACCGTCTCGTCCGTTCCCGCGAAAAGAACGTCCCGCGCCGGGTCGTCCGGCACGCGCCGGCCGCTCCAGGCCATCTCGAAGTCGGCGTTGATACAGAGTGTTCCCGGCACTTTCGCGAGATTGGGGTTCGTAGCGCTCTATTGTGGTTAGGGTGTCAACTCAACACGCGGTCGATCTCTTCCAGATAGGCGGCGTCGACCTTTCGGCGGTCGAATTCGTATTCGATTTTGACCCGGCCGGCCGCGCCCATCGCCCGGCGCTCTTCGTACGAAAGGGCCAGAAACGCGGTCAGCGCGCGGTAGAGACTCTCGACGTCGTGCGGCCGGAACCCGAATCCGGTCTGACCCTCGGTGAACGTCTCGCGGCAGCCGGCGATGTTCGAGGCGATCACCGGCCGGCCGGCGGCGGCGGCTTCCAACAGAGTGTTCGCCATCCCCTCGTGCCACGAGGGATGTACCAGCGCTTGAGCCTCGGTCAGATAGGGACGCACGTCGTCGACGTAGCCGAAATAGTCGATCACCCCGTCCTCGGAAAGCCGTTTCACCCGGTCGAGCACGTCCGGTTCTTCCGAATAACCGAGAAGACCGAACCGTACTTCCGGACGCTCGGCGTGCAGACGGCGCGCCGCCTCGATGTACTCGTTCACCCCCTTCTCTTCCATCAGACGGCCGATAAAAAGGAATCGAACCGGCTTTTCCGGATCGGGATAGGGCAAAAGGGCGTGCTTTTCGAGATTGACCCCCGAACCGGATACCAGCCGCGCCTGGTCGGGCCGAACCATCCCCAAAAGACGGAAAAGCTCCATATTCGCCGTATTCTGAAAAAAGACCGCCGGGACGCGCCGCAGCGAACTCCGATAAAGCGAAAAAACAAGCTTCTGCAGAAATCCGCGTTTCTGGATCGAGGTGCCGACCCCGGTGATCGTCGGAATCGCCGGAATTCCGAGTTTCGCCGCGGCGCGAACGCCGTAGATGTTCGGCTTTACGGTAAACGTCAAAACGAGGTCGGGCCGGACCTCGGCGATGATCTTTTGGTAAATTCCCCGCAGTTTCAGGTCGCTCAGCGGAGTCAGACCGCGGCGGTCGAGCGGCGTGTCGATCAGACGGCACCCCGCCTCCGCAAAGGGCGCGGCGTACTTGGACTCCGGTACCGAAACAAAAACCGTCCAGCCGCGGTCAACAAGCGCTTTTACCAACTCAAAACGCGTCAGGCACAAGATCCTGGCCTGATTCCCCAAAAGAAGAATCTTTCTTGGAATTTGACTCATGAGACAAAACCACGTCACCTCGCGGGGGCAAGCCGACCGCGAAGAAAGGAGATTTTCGGCGGAGGAATCCCTTGCCGAAAACAGACATAAAAATATAATCGGAAGTGCGAACCCCGTAAATGGAGCAAAAAACACTTCACTGAACCTAGTATAAGCCAAAAAGGGAGCAAGTCAACGGGATTCGCGGGTTTTGAACGAACATTTTGAAGGGGATGATTTTCCAATGATCGAACCGACCATCGACCCCGACCAGCCGTTCATCGTGCCGCGGGACGGTTTTTTCTGGGGATTCGGCTACCTTCGCCCGCGAACCGAGAAGAAATTCGCCCAGAAACTGACGGATTTCGGAATACGGAATTATCTCCCGATGGCGAAAAAAATGCGGGTTCATAACCGCGGAAAAGTCGTGACCTGGGTTCCGATGTTCACCAGTTACGTCTTTCTCGAGATCCCGAACACCCTCTACACCAACATCGTCCGGTTCCCGGAAGTCCTCACCCTCGACCTCTGCGAAAAACCCGAAATTCAGGAGGGGCTCGTCGCCGACCTAAACCGCGTCCGAAAATGCGAACTGCTGGCCGAACACCGCCGTGTGGTCGTCAATCCCGGAATTCAGCCCGGAATGACCGTGATGGTGAAATCGGGTCCCCTGGCGGGTACCGAGGTCGTCGTCCTGAAACGGGTCAACGAAGTTCACGTGATCGTCAACCTGAACATCCTGGGGCGGCATTGCGACTGCACCCTCAGCGCCGGCGACCTGCAGGAGATCGTCTGAACGCTCGGCCGCCGTCCCGCTCCTTCTCAAGGGATCGCCGGGCCGCTTCCTCTCTATCCGCTATAATAAATAAAACAGTACCGCGAATCGGCGCAAAATCGGACGGAGGAATCTCCGCAAGAAGGGAACGCAAACTATTGACGATTAAATACTATGGGGGTATAAATGGGGTGAGGGGAAACTATGGACTGTTAACAGAGGATAGGTAAAGAAAGAGCAACCGCCGAACGCGCCCTTTTCCCGTTTTCCGGGGCGCCGATAACGTATGGAGCGTACAATGAGATTTTTTCGTCTGAGTTTTGTGATCGTCCCGTTTCTTCTGGCCGCGACGTCGGCCTGTTTCGGGCAGATTCCCGGAATGTCGATGCAGGCGACCCCGCTTCTGGTGGCCAAAGTCGCCGAGGCCACCCCTTCGCTCAGCCGCGAATACCGCGGATCGGCCGAGGCGATCGAAACGGTTCACGTGATCGCCCGCGTTTCGGGTCTGCTTGAAAAGGTCAACTTCAAAGAGGGGACCGTCGTCGAACAGGGAGCGCTCCTCTTCAACATCGAAGACACCGAATATGTCGCCAATCTCCGCGCGGCGAAAGCCCAGGTCGTCTCGTGCGAGTCGACTCTGAAACAGTGCGCCGCCAACATCATTGAGCTGAACGCCAAAATCAAATACGCCCAGGCGAACTACGACCGCTGCAGACAGCTCTTCGAACGGGGCGGCGCGGGGTCCGAAGACGACGTCGACAACGCCCTGGCCACCCTCGACAGCCTCAAGGCGCAGCTCGAAGCCGCCCAGGCGGCGGTGACCAACGCCGAAGGACAGCTCGAACTGGCCAGGTCGAAGGTCGACGTCGCCGAGTTCGACCTTTCGCACACCACCATCTATTCCCCGATCAAAGGGCGCGCCGGCCGACTGACGTACACCCAGGGGAACTTCATCACCCCGAACAACGGCGCGCTGGTCTCGATCGCCCAGCTTGACCCCATCTACATCCGCTTCTCGATCTCCGAGACCGATTACGTCTCCCTCTTCGAAAGCGCCGACGCCCTGCGGAACAACACCGAACTGAAGATTCGTCTGGCCGACAACAGCGAATACCGGGGGAAAGGGAAGATCAAGTTTATCGATAACCGGATCACCAACCTCGACACCCTCCAGGTCTGGGCGGAATTCGAAAATCCAAACGGAATCCTCAACCCCGGCGGGATCGCCAAGGTCATTCTGACCCGCCCGGGAAGCGTGGCGTATCCGTCGATTCCCGCGTCGGGGGTCATGCATGACGACCGGGGCGAGTTCGTCTACGTCGTCGTCGAAAACAAGCTCCCCGACGGAACCGCGGTCGCCAACATCCGGAAACGGCCGATCGAACTCGGTCCGGCCGACGGAAACACCCAATGCGTCGCCAAAGGGCTCGAATTGGACGAAGTCGTCGTGATCGGCGGGGTGAACAAGGTCAATCCGCTGATGATCGTCGATGAAAAAGGCGTCTGCATCGCCAATCCGCAAATGCCCGCGCTCCCGGTCAAACCGATCTACGACCAGCAGGCGCTTGAAGTCGAAGAGGCCGCGGCCGCTCAAGCCGCCGCGCAGGCCGCTCCCGAAGCGAAAGAAAAAGGGGGGAAGGAAGCCGCCAAGCCGAACGGGGGTGCCGATAAATGATTTCCGCCTATTTTATCCAACGCCCGAAATCGGCGATCGTTCTGAGTCTCTTTTTTATTCTGGCGGGGAGCCTGACCCTCTCCAGGATGCCGATCGCCGAATACCCCGAAATCGCGCCGCCCCAAGTGCAGGTGCGCGCCACGTATCCCGGCGCCAGCGCCCAGGATATCGTCGACTCGGTCGCCGCGCCGATCGAAATCGAGATGAACAGTCTCGAACATCTGCTCTATTACTCCTCGACGTCGTCGAATACCGGGTCGTACCAGCTCTCGCTCGTCTTCGACTACGGGACGAACGGCGACATCGCCCAGGTTAACGTGCAGAACGCGATCAGCCGCGCCGAACCGTTCCTCCCCGCCGACGTCAAACAGCAGGGGATCCAGGTTCAGAAGCGTTCGAGCGACCTCCTCTCGGTTTTCGCCATCGAGGCCGACCCGAAAGCCTATCCGATCAACGAACTGGCCACCTACGCCAAGACGATGATCCTCGACCCGCTCTCGCGCGTCGACGGCGTCGCCTCGGCCGAAATGTTCTCGCGCTCGTACTACTCGCTGCGCATCTGGCTCGACCCGCTCAAAATGTCGGCGATGGGGATCACCAGCGCCGAGGTCGCCGCCGCCATCCGAACTCAGAATATCCAAGCCGCCGCCGGTTCCGTCGGGATCGACCGCAGCAACGACATGATGCAGTTCAAGATCAACGTCAAGGGACGTCTGACCAAAGTCTCCGAATTTGAGGAGATCATCGTCAAAAGCGACGGCGAGGGGAATATCGTCAAACTGAAAGACATCGCCCGGATCGAAATGGGGTCCGAGTCGTACGCCAACACGGTGATGGCCAACGGCAAGTCGAGCGTCGGGATCGGCGTCTACCGAAACATCGACGCCAACGCGCTCGACGCGGTCACCAACGCCCGCGCCAAGATGGACGAACTCGCCTCGCGATTCCCCGACGGCGTTTCGTACCGCGTCATGTTCGACCCGACGAAGTTCATTAAAATCTCGATGAACGAAATCGTCGAAACGCTTCTGACGGCGCTCGTGCTGGTCATATTGGTGACGTATATCTTCCTGCAGGACTGGCGCGCCACCCTCATTCCCGCCCTGGCGATCCCCGTCTCGCTTTTGGGAACCTTCCCGTTCATGATGATGCTCGGCTACTCGATCAACGTGCTGACAATGTTCGCGCTGATCCTGGTGATCGGCTCGCTGGTCGACGACGCCATCGTCGTCGTCGAAAACGTGATGGTCGGCATCGAAGAGGGTCTTACGCCCAAAGACGCCACCTATCGCGGAATGAAACAGATCACCGGCGCGATCATCGCCACCACGCTCGTCTCGGTCGCCATCTACGTGCCGATCGGATTCTACGGCGGGATGGTCGGCGAGATTTACAAGCAGTTCGCCGTGGTCATGAGCATCTCGCTCGTTCTCTCGACGATCAACGCGCTCACCCTTTCGCCGGCGCTCTGCGTGATGATTCTGCGCGCCAAAAAAGATTACGGTCTTTCCGACAAAATCATCAACGGCCTGTTCGCGCCCGTCTTCAAGCCGTTCAACTACTTCCTCGAAAAGAGCCGCGTCAGTTACATCAAAATCTGCCGTCTTCTGGTTCGGCATTTTTCTCTGGCGCTTTTGGTCTTCGTCGCCGTGATCGCGGCGAACGTGTGGTTCTACAAGACCACGCCGACCTCGTTCCTGCCGGTCGAAGACAAAGGCGGCATTCTCTGCAGCATCGAACTGCCGCCGGGCGCGACGACGTCGCGCGCCGAAAAGGTGATGGAGCTTTTGTATAACGCCGTCTCGAAGGTCGAGGGCGTGCAGGACATTCTGACCGTGACGGGAATCAGCCTGACCGGCGGTCAGGGCGAAAACAACGCGATGATGATCGTCCAGTTCACCGACTGGGGACAGCGCAACACGCCGGAACTGCAGATCGGTCCGCTGGTGGCGCGCATTCAGTCGATCTGCGACCAGGTCGCCGACGCGCGGATTATCTGCTTTACGCCGCCCGCGATCATGGGCCTCGGCGCCACGGGGGGGATCTCGTGCGTCTTCTGCGGATCGGGGAGCGTCACGCCGGAATCCCTCTCGCAAGAGGCGTCCCTCTTCGCCGCGCGTCTGGGCGCCGACAAAGAGAACTTCCCCGAAACGCTCCGCGCGATGTCCCTCTTTAACGCCGAAACGCCGCAGCTCAAACTGGTCATCGACCGCGAAAAGTCGGAAATGATGCAGGTGCCGATCAACTCGATCTTCACCACGCTGCAAAGCAAGCTCGCCTCGATGTATATCAACGACTTCAATCTATACGGTTACACGTTCCGAGTCCAGATTCAGTCGGAGGGCGAATACCGAAGCTTCATCAGCGACATCGACAACATCTACGTGCCGAACCTTCAAAACGAGATGGTGCCGTTCAACGCGCTGGGGAAAGTCGTGTACGAAGTCGGCGCCCAGCAGATCCAGCGGTTCAACCAGTTTATGGCCGCCGACATTAACATTCAGCTCAACCAGGGCGCGAGCACCGGCGAGTACATGAACAAGATGGAAAAGCTCGACATTCCGCAGGGGTATCACCTCGAATGGAAAGACATGAGCTACCAAGAAAAGAAGAACCAGGGCAAAATCGCCTATCTGCTCGGCCTTTCGATGGCGTTCGGGTTCCTCTTCCTCGTCGCGCAATACGAAAGCTGGACCACGCCGATCGCCGTTCTTCTTTCCGTCGTGACCGCGTCGCTCGGCGCGCTGATCGGCATGAACGTCTGGGCGCCGCTGGTGCAAGCCGTCCAGCCGCTGACGCGCGCGATCGGCATGACGCTTTACAGCGACCCGCTCTCGCTGAGCATTTACGGCCAGCTGGGGCTCGTCATGCTCGTCGGTCTGGCGTGTAAAAACGCCATTCTGATCGTCGAATTCTCGAAAGTGCAGCGCGAAAAGGGCCAGAAGATCGACGACGCCGCCGTCGCCGGCGCCGACGCGCGGTTCCGCGCCGTGCTGATGACCGCATGGTCGTTCGTCCTCGGCGTGCTGCCGCTGGTCATCGCCACCGGCGCCGGGTGCGCCAGCCGCGTGGCGATCGGCGTGCCGACCTGCGTCGGTATGCTCTTCGATATCGTCGTCGGACGTTCGCTCGTGCCGGCGATCTACGCCAACGTCGAAAAAATGCGCGAGTTCTTCTCGCGCCGGATCCGCCGCGAAATGCTCGAAAAAGAAGCCGAATACGCGCAACAGCATCAGGGAGAATAACACACCATGAAACGGATCGCGCTCTTACTCGCCCCCCTCGCCCTCCTCGTTTCCGCCGCCGGTTCGCTCGCGGCCGGCGTTCCCGTTCTGGACGGGCTCGGCGAGGTCGATTTTTCGGACCTCGGCGACGTGAAAGAGGTGATCTACGCCGTGCGTCAGGAGGGGAACGACGGCCACTGGTACGCCAACTTCGGCTACTACGCCCGTTCGGACAAAGAGCGCCCGTTCAATCCGCATACCGGCGGACGGCTCGAAATCCTGAACCTCGAAACCGGCGAGGCGCGCACGCTCTTCGCCGACTGGGAGGGCTCGGTCCGCGACCCCTGCGTCGACTACGACGCCCAAAAGGTGATCTTCTCCTACCTGGCCAAGGGAACCGAGCATTTCAACCTGTACGAAATCAATCTCGACGGAACCGGTCTGCGCCAGATCACCGACGGCCCCTGGGACGACATCGAACCGATCTACCTGCCCGACGGCGACATCATGTTCTGTTCGAGCCGCGCCAAACGCTGGGTGCAGTGCTGGCTCGTTCCGGTCGCCACCATCCACCGTTGCGGCCCGAACGGCGAAAACATCGAAATGATCTCCTGCAACATGGAACAGGACAACACGCCGTGGGTCCTTCCGAACGGGCAGATTCTCTATATGCGCTGGGAATACGTCGACCGCAACGAGGTCAGCTACCACCATCTCTGGGTCATGAACCCCGACGGCACGCGCCAGAACGTCTATTTCGGGAACCAGAAACCGGGCATCACGATGATCGACGCCAAGCCGATCCCCGGCACCGACAAGGTGATCGCCCTCTTTTCGAGCGGCCACGGCCATCGCGACCACTACGGAAAGATGGTCGTCCTCGACGCCAAACTCGGCCCCGACGACGAAGGGAACGTCGAGCCGATTCCCGACCTCCAGCATCCCGACGACGAGGACCCGAACTATTACGCCGACCCGTGGGCGTTCTCCGAAAACCTCTATATGGCGGCGCACTATCCCGAGCTCCGTTTCCTGAATAAAAACGGAAACTTCGCCGTCGTTCGCCGTCTTCCCCAAGCCGAGGCGGAAAAGCATTACATGATCGGCGAGCCGCGTCCCGTCATGAAACGTACGCGCGAACCGGTCATCGCCGACGCCACCGACCCCACCAAGGCGACGGGAACGCTCGTTCTGACCGACATTTACGCCGGACGGCGGATGAAAAACGTCCCGCGCGGCACGGTCAAAGAGCTGATGGTCTTCGAGACGCTCCCCAAACCGATCCATTACAGCGGCTGGATGGAGCAGATTTCGCACCGCGGCACGTTCACCATCGAACGGTTCCTGGGCACGGTTCCCGTCACGCCCGAAGGGAGCGCCTATTTCGAGGTTCCCGCCAACCGCGCGGTCTTCTTTATCGCCGTCGACCACGAAAACCGGCCGGTCAAACGGATGCACAGCTTCACCAGCGTGATGCCGGGCGAAAACACGTCGTGTATCGGATGCCACGAAGACCGCACCGAGACGACCTCGAACGAATACAACAACAAGCTGTTCGAGAAGATCACCAAGGGGCCCGACCCGATCACCCCGATCCCGGGCGTGCCCGACGTCTTCGATTTCACCCGCGACATTCAGCCGATTCTCGACCGCCACTGCACCGAGTGCCACAATCCGCACCGGCAGGACGGGCACGTCGTGTTGACCGGCGACTGGGCCCCCATTTATACGCGCAGTTATATGGAGCTGGCGAACCGCAACATGTTCGGCGACAACCGTAACCGCGCCGAAAGCGATTTCGAGCCGTATACCATCGGCAGCTGCGCCAGCACGTTCTATAAGATGCTTCAAGAGAAACACGCCGGCGTCGAGCTTTCCGACCAAGAAATGACGCTGATCCGCTGCTGGCTCGAGGCGGGAGCCAACTACCCCGGCACCTACGCCTCGAACGCCTGCGGCCAGATCGGCTGGTATTACATCGAGGTCAATCAGCACGACGACGAGGGCTGGCCCGAAACCGCCGCGATGAAAGAGGCGATCACGCGCCGGTGCGACGTCTGTCACGGGCACGACGTCCGCGACAAAGCCCAGACGAACGGATACCCCTACTTCGTTCCGCATTTTCTCTCCGAAGACGAGCCGGGAATGCATCTGCTCGACGGATACGTCAAGCGGAACCTGGTCTTCAACCTGAGCGTGCCCGCCGATTCGCAAGTCTTGCTGGCGCCCCTTTCGAAAGAGGCGGGCGGGCTGGGTCTCTGTAAGCCGTATCGCGCGAAAGACGGCGCCGCCGTCGGCGCGGACAGCCCGCTCTTCACGAGCACCGACGACCCCGACTACCGAACGATCCTCGCAGGCATCGAACGAGGCCGCAAGTATATCTTGGAAGAAAGCAACCGGTTCTGTATGGGCCGGTTCGTCCCCGCCCCGAGCTACGTGCGCGAGATGAAACGCTACGGGATCCTTCCTCCCGACCACGACCCGAACGCGCCGATCGACCCGTATGAAACCGACAAGGCGTATTGGAAATCGTTCTGGTACACACCGAAGCAACCCGCCGAAAAATCCGAGGAATAGTTTCGCCGAAACGCGCGACAGGACAACAATGGAAGAGAACGACAAGCTTCAGGACTCGGAGCGGAACGACGCGGAACTCACTCCGTCGGAACTCGATCAGTACGACTACCATCTGCCGCACGACCGGATCGCCCAGGCGCCGATGCGCAACCGCGTCGACGCGCGGATGCTGGTCGTCGACCGCGCCGCCGGCACGATCGAGCATAAGTATATCCGCGACATTCCCGAATACCTCCGCGCGGGGGACACCCTCGTGCTGAACGACACCAAAGTCGTTCCCGCGCGCCTGGTCGGTCTGCGCGCCGAGACGGGCGGCCGGTGGGAAGGTCTCTTTCTCCGGTTCGGCCTGCGCGGCGTCTGGGAAATCATGTCGAAAACGCGCGGCAAACTCCGGCCGGGCGAACTGATCAACCTTGAGTCGCCCGACGGCGGCCAGGCCGGTCAGCTCGAAGTGATCGCGCGAACCGAAGACAAAACGCTCATCGTCAAGCCGCTCACCGACGACGACGCCTTCACGTTTCTGGACCGCGTCGGCTGGGTTCCGATCCCGCCGTATATCCGTGCCGGCCGAATGCTCCCCGAAGACCGTCAGAATTATCAGACGGTCTACGCCGCCCAGCCGGGCGCGGTCGCCGCGCCGACCGCCGGCCTCCATTTCACCAAAGAGCTTCTCGTGAAGCTCCAGAAACAGGGCGTGGCCGTCTGTCCGGTCACGCTCCACGTGGGGGCGGGGACGTTCAAGCCGATCACCGCCAGCCGTCTCGACGAGCATAAGATGCATTCCGAATACGCGAGCATCTCCGAGTCGACCGTCGAGATGATCAACCGGCGGCGCGCCGCCGGCGGACGAACGATCGCCGTCGGCACGACCAGCGTCCGCACCCTCGAGTCGGCGGCCAACGCCGACGCCGAAGGGCATATCGACTCGACCGGAAACAACGACATCAAGCTGCACGCGTTCCGCGGGTACACCGACCTCTTCATCCGACCGCCGTACCGATTCAAGGCGGTCGACGGAATGCTGACCAACTTCCATCTCCCGAAATCGACGCTTATCATTCTCGTCCGCACGTTCGGCGGCGACGAACTGATTATGGAAGCGTATAAACAGGCGATCCTGAAAGACTACCGTTTTTACAGTTACGGCGACGCCATGCTCATCCTCTGACACGCAAAGGAACCGATATGCCCCAAGAGAACAAAACCAACAACGCCGCCGAATCGGCCGCGCCCTCGAATTCGATCTTCGCGTTCTGCCGCACGGTGCTGATCGTCGTGCTGGTCGGCTACCTGATCTTCACGTTCCTGAAAACGAACCCGCGGTTCCAGGCGATGATTCAGAACTGGTCCGACGCGCAGACCGGCGCGGTCGGCGGCGTCCTTTCGGCGGGCGGCGAGACGATGGGAACCTACTGGAACGTCAAAATCTCCGGTCCTTCCCGCAAATGGAACGAAACGCGCCTTGCCGAAACCGTGCGGGAAATCCTCGACCGATACGACGGCTTAATGTCGACCTATCGCGCCGATTCCGAGATTTCGCTTTTTAACCGCGCCGATTCGCTCGACTGGTTTCCCGTCTCGGCCGAAACCGCCCGCGTCGTCGACCTGGCCCAGAAGGTCGCCGCCGAGACCGGCGGCGCGCTCGACGTCACCGTCGCGCCCCTGGTCAACTTCTGGCGGTTCGGACCCGATAAGGAGCCGCTCGCCGCGTTCCCTTCCGACGACGAGGTCGACGCGATCCGCGCCAAAGTCGGATACGCCAAACTGGAAGTCCGGCTCGACCCGCCCGCGCTGAAAAAGTCGATCCCGGACCTGTCGATTGACCTTTCGGCGGTCGCCAAGGGGTGCGCGGTCGACGCCGCCGCCGACCGGCTCGCCGAAGAGATCGACCGGGGCGCGATTTCCGGATTTATGGTCGACGTCGGCGGCGAGGTCCGCTGCGGCGGGATCAAGGGGCTCGTCGTGCCGGGCGCGCCCGACCAAGGGATTCGCCCCTGGACGCTCGGGATCGAACTGCCGATCGACGCCGCCCCGACCGACGCGCAGGCGGGAGCCGAGCCGCGATTGGCGCGCGTGATTCGCCTTCAGTCCGGCGCGATCGCCACCAGCGGCGGCGCGCGAAACGCCTTGGAGATCGGCGGAAAGCGGTTCTCGCATATCATCGACCCGGCGACCGGCAAACCGTCGGAACTGGCCGACGGCGCGCCGCGCGTCGGTTCGGTCTCGGTCTTCCTGCCGACCTGCGCCCAGGCCGACGCCTACGCCACCGCGCTGTGCGTCCTCGGCCCGGAAAAGGGGCTCGCCCTGGCCAACCGCCTCGAAATGCCGGTTCTCTTTCAGATGAAAAACGCCGACGGCACGTTCGCCGAGCTTTCGTCGGACGCGTTCGCGGCAATCGACTCCGAACCGGTCGCCGCCGAATGACTCTCCGCCCCGCGGCGAGTTTCAAAACTATTTTCTTCGTTTCCCTTCCTCTTGATCAGACGGAGGTTTCCTGATGACAGCCGATAACAAATCGAACGACCGCGAAATGAAAAACCTGATCATCCGCGCCTCGGCCGGTACGGGAAAGACGTACCGGCTGACGAACCGGTATATCCGCCTTCTTATCGAAGGGGTCAAACCGGAAGAGATCCTGGCGGTCACCTTCACCCGAAAGGCCGCCGGCGAAATCTTCAACCGTGTTCTGAAACGCCTCGCCGAAGCGGCGGGCGATTCTCTAAAATGCCGCGAGCTCTCCGGCGCGATTTACAACAAAGACGAAACCGCGCTGACGCAAGAAAAAGCGCGCGAAACGCTCGCCGCCTTCGTCCGGAATATGCATCGCGTGCGTATTTCGACCATCGACTCGTTCTTCGGTCAGATGGCGGGAAGTTTCGCCCGGGAACTCGATTTTCCGTTCGAATGGAAGCCGACCGACGACGAATCGGTGAACACGCGCAACCGCCAGCGGGCGATCCGCGAGTCGTTCGGCATCGGCGAGGGAGACGAAGAAGCCGACGTCGGAAAGCTGATCTACGACTTCTACAAAGGGGAAACGGCGCGTACCCTGACAGGCGAGATCGACGAGATTTTAACGAATTACACAGGGATTCTGCGCGAGACGGAAGAAGGCGCCTGGCACAGAATCCCCGTTCCGAACGTGAAAGAACTTTCGAAGCGGGAAAAAGGCGCCCTCATCGACGAGGTCCGCGCGGGAGTCGAGGAGACGGTCGCCGCCGCCAACGGGAACGGAAATGCCAACAAAATTCCGCCCGCCGTCGAAAAACTGATCGACGCCTACACCGGTAAAGATCCCGAGTCGATCTTCGATCGCGAACACACGATCTTTAAAAATGTCATTTCCGTCAAAACCAACAAGTTCAACGGCATCAATTTATCCGACAGATTGACGGACGCCGTCCGACGGATGTGCGACGACATCAAGCCCGAATTCTTCAAAACCTTGAAACAGGAAACAGAAGCGACGCACCGCCTGATCGCCGAAATCGACGCCCGGCTCGAAGCGATCAAAGCCGCGTCCGGCGAATACGGATTCGACGACGTCACTCTCCGTCTGTCAAAACTGGACACCGAAAACAGAGAAAAACTCCTGGAATATCGGCTCGACAGCCATACGAAGCACCTTTTGCTCGACGAATTTCAGGACACGTCGCTCTTTCAGTGGAAAGTCCTCGAACCGCTGGCCTCCGCCGCCGTCGACGGGGGAACGCCCGAACACACCTTCTTCTGCGTCGGCGACACCAAGCAGTCGATCTATCAATGGCGAAACGGAGTCCCCGAAATCTTCGATCACGTCAAAGAAAAGTATTGCGACGAAAAAAAACGCGCCGAAGAGGAACACCTCGACAAGAACTATCGAAGCGCTCCGGAAATCATGGAGGCGGTCAACGCCGTTTTCGATCAGAACAATCCGTGCAGAATCCTGATAACGAACGGCGCCGAACAGGACGCGGATTACAATTCGGTCAAAAACGGCTCGGTCAGCCGCGCAGCCGAGATTTGGTATAAAAATTTCCGCGAACACGACACCGCGAAAAAAGACCTGGAAGGATTCGTCTCGCTCGAAGAGGTCCCCCCATACGACGCGCACACGCCCGAAGAGTGGCGGGAAATCTTCCGTTTGCCCGTTCACGCGAAGAAATCCAATAGAGACAAGATCCACGACAAGGAGCTGAGATGGGCCTACGCCGCGAATCGAATCAAAGAGATTCACGAAGAGAAACCGGACGCCACGATCGGCGTTCTCTTTCGCAGCGGCAAAACGCTTGAAGCGCTTGCCGACCGATTGAAAACGCTCGGCGTCGAAATCAGTCAGGAGGGGGGAAACCCTCTGACGACCGCCGCAAGCGTTCGCGCGGTGCTGGCGCTGCTGCGCGTCGCCGACCACCCCGGTGATCTCGCCGCCCTGGCGCGCGCGGCGACCGTCCCGGCGCTCCTCGACGCGGTTACCGACGAATTCAGACCGTCTTTTGTGCGGCTCGCGGAAGATCGCGAATACCGCGCCGCGGCGGGGAAAGCCCTTTCGATTTGGGCGCGCGCCCAAATCGCGGCCGTCGGACTCGGCGCTTTTGTGCGCGTCATCGCCGATCGGCTTCTCCCGTTCTGCAATACGCGCGAATCGGAAAAACTGCGCGCCCTGATCGTTTCGGCGTTCCGGTTCGAATCGCAGCGGACGGCCGAAACGCGGCTCGACCGGTTCGTCGCCTTCACCGAAACGAAAGACGTCTCGCTTCCGGGCGATTCGAACGTTCATCTCTTGACCATCCATAAATCAAAGGGACTCGAATACGACGTGGTCGTACTTCCGGAACTGGACAACACCCTGGTCGCCAACGAATCGAAAACCAAAGTCATCGTCCGCCGTCCCTCGCCGACCGACGTGCCCGACGTCGTCTTCCGCCACCGGAGTTCCAGATTCTTTCCGCTTTTCGCGCAGGAGTTTCCCGCGGCGGTCGAAGCGTATAAAAAGAAATGGCAGGCCGAAGCGAACGAGTCGTTCAACGTCCTCTACGTGGCGATGACCCGCGCCAAGCGGGAACTGGTGATGATCACCGACGCGGACAACCGTGAAATCGATAAAAAAACGGGCGAGAAAAAAGATTTCAAATCCCAGTCGTTCCAGGACATTCTCCGCACTCAACTGTCGAAAGAGAGCGAATCCCCCTTGTTGCCGCTCGGCTACGGCGCGAATCCCTTCTACCAAATCGGCGACCCCCATTGGTACGACAACGATCCCGAGTTCGGCGCGAAGCAAGCGCCCGCGGCCCCGCCGCGCGCCGCCGTTGCGGCGGCCGTTCCGTGTACGCCGCGCGAATCGGCGTCGGCCCGCGCGCTGGCGCCGTCGCACAAGGCTTTTCACCGCGTCTGGACCCCGTCCGTCACCGAACGGGGTCTGATCGTTCACGCCTGTTTCGAGCAGATCGAATGGCTCGACGCCCCTCTGACCGACGAACGGTTCGAGGAGATCAAACGCGCGGTCCTCGCCGAACTCTTCGCCGGGAAACCCGTTCCGAATAAGTTCGGCGTCTGTCTGGAAGGATTTCGGCGTCTCTGCGCCAAACCGGAGGTCCTTCAGTCCCTTTCGCCCGCGTATTACGAACGGAACTATCCGGGTCTCGCGCCGCGCGTCTTTCGCGAACGCCCCTACCTGGAACCGCTCCGGGGACCGGGCCGCAGGAAGGGGATCATCGACCGGCTGGTCCTCCTCATGGACGGCGAACAGGTCGCCGCCGCCGACATCATCGACTACAAATCCGACATTGACGTACACCACGGCGCCGACCCCGCCGAGTACGTGCGGCGCGCGGGATACGACAATCAGCTCGCCGAATACCGCAAGTATATCAAAAAGATGTACGGTCTCCCCGACGCGTCGATCGCCACGCGGATTTTCTTCTTCGGGTGCGACGACGGCGGCGCCCTCGCCCTTCCCCCCTTCGAGGTCGCCCGTCCGTAACGGCGCGCCGCGTAAAAAAAGACCGCCGTTCCCCAAGCTTCGGGAAACGGCGGTCTTTGTATAACGGCGTCTATTTCAGCCGATCGCCTTGACGACCGCGGCGAACGATTTCGCCGCCGGGGTTTCGGAATTGACGCGGGCGAACGGATTTCCCGCGTCGCCGCCGGCGCTCACCGCCGGGTCGATCGGGATTTTCCCCAGAAGGGGAATCCCGTACTGCTCGGCGAGTTTTTCACCGGCGGCGCCGGCGAAGATTTCGGTCACTTCGCCGCAGTGGGGGCAAACGAATCCGCTCATATTCTCGACGATCCCCAAGACGTTCATCTCGAGCTGACGGCAGAAGCTGATCGATTTGCGCACGTCGGCCGCCGAAACCTCTTGCGGCGTCGTGACGATCACCGCCTCGGCGTCGCGGAGCGTCTGACAGACGGTCAGAGGCTCGTCCCCCGTCCCCGGAGGCGTGTCGATCACCAGGTAGTCGAGATCGCCCCACGCGACGTCGGAAAGGAATTGCCGGATCACCCCCAACTTGACCGGGCCGCGCCAAATGACCGCGTCGTCCGGATTCTGGAGCAGGAACGCCAGCGAAACGACCTTCAGCGTACCGATTTCGACCGGCACGATCTTCTCGCCGTCGCTCGAAAGAGTCATGCCGTCGAGATCAAGCATCTTCGGCGCGCTCGGCCCGTGAATATCGACGTCCATCAGACCGACCTTCGCGCCGGTCGCCGCCAGGGCGAACGCCAGATTGACCGAAACGGTGCTTTTGCCGACGCCCCCTTTTCCGGAAAGGACGACGATTTTCCGCTTAATACGGGACATCGCCTCTTCGATTCTTTGCTTAACGGCGTTCCCCTTGCACGACTCGCAATCCCCGCCGCAGTCGCCGGAACCGCACCCGGCGGACCCGCCGCATTTACCCTCTTCGGACATTTTAAACCACTCCCTTCTAAGCTATACAATTCTCTTCGAACCGTTCTCCAAGGACGGTTTATTCGAAGTTTTTAACCGCCTGCCATTTCGCCGGCGACGCGTCCGATTGCGACTCTTCGGTCACAAAGCGGAATATCTGTTCGGGCATATTGAACGAGGAGGCTTTTAAAAGCGCCATCCCCTGCCGTTCGGTCTGACACTTTTCGACCGGAACTTTCCTTTCTTCGGCGGGCGTGGAGCTCTTCTCTTTGGCCAGCTGAAGGCCGATCGTCTCGGCGGCTTCGAGCCGCTCCTTCTCCAGCGAACCGACGTAAATCTTATACGCGACTTTCCCCGCCTTCGTTTTGCCGGCGCCGAGCTTTTCAAAGACGTCGTCCGCCTCCGGCGAAATCAGAAGAAGCCCGCGGACGAACTGGCCCTTTTTCGAATTCGTCGCTTTCCAGTCTTCCGCCAGCCACGAGGCGGCGACCGCCGCGCCGAAACCGTTCCCCACCAGGACCAGTTTGCGGATATTGAGCATCTTCCGATTGTGCAGATAGACCAGAAAACGGATCCAGAAACGGCCGTCGTCGTAACGCATCGCGTCCCAATCGGAGGGGCCGAATCCGGACGCAAAGTAGCGGTTCTGACGAACCATCGGCGGATTGTCGCCGAACGAGTAGTCTTCGATATACGCGGCGGTACTCTCGCCGTAGCCGCGCAGGTCGGGAACGAGAACCGCCGCGCCCTGTTCGGCGAGCGATTTGGCCAGGTCTTGCCATTCCTCTTTTTTGCCGTCTTTCCCGTGCAGAAGAATGACCGGCGTCGTCTGTTCGTCGGCGTCCCCCTTGTAGTACAACCCGCGCAGCTGAACTTGGTCGTCGGTGATAAAGTCGGGCTGGTTCAGCGCGATCGGGTCGGCTTTCCCCGCCGCGGCCAGCGCGTCGTCGAACGGAACGATCGGTTCGAGTTCCATCCGCCGTCCGTCCCGCCCGTGCGGACCGCGCCGGGGCCGGTCGCCTTCGCCGGAATCGGCCTGCGGTTCCGACTCGGCGGACGAAGCGGGCTTTTCGGCTTCCGCCGCCTCTTTTCCTTCGGCGGGCGCGGCGTCCGGCGCCGCTTCTTCGGCGGCCGGTTCCGGCTCGGCCGACGCGCCGCGCGCCTTACCCGCGCGCGCCGCATAAACCGCTCCGGTCACAAAAAAGAGGACGGCAAACGCCGCCGCGCAAAACGTCGCGGTCCAAACTGATCGTTTCATCGCCTGTTGCTCCGATTGAAAGTCTGTTGCTCCGATTTGAAAATTAGTCGCGAACGCTCATCTTCACCGTCTTTTCGAGGACGAACGAAGAGGCGTCAATCTCGTCGACGGCGTCGGCCAGTTTTCCGGCGGGCGCCTCGTGGGTCAGGATGATCAGGTCGGCGCCCGCGCCGGCGTCGGATTCCTGCAGGAGGGACGAGATCGAAATCCCGTGCCGGCCCAATACCCCCGTCGTCTTGGCCAAAACGCCCGGATGATCTTCAACCTTGAAGCGCAGGTAAGCCTTTTCGGTCGTCGCGTTCGGTTCGACGACCGGGACGCTTTCGCGGCCGGCCGACCAGAGGTCGAGGGCGTCGAACGTGATCCGCGTCCGGCCGAGCGCGGTGTCGATCACGTCGGAACAGACCGCCGAAGCGGTCGGCCTCCGGCCGGCGCCGAGCCCCTGATAGAAAACCGGGCCGACAAAGTCGCCGACGATCTGCACCGCGTTAAAGGCGTCGCAGACCTTGGCCAGGGGGGAAGTCTCGGGAACGAGGGTCGGCGAGACTTTCAGTTCGACGCCCCCCGCGGCGCGTTTGGCCGTCGCCAGAAGGCGGATCCGTTTCCCCAGCTTCCGGGCGAACCGTATATCAAGCGCCTTGACGATATCGATGCCGGTTCGCGGGATCGACCTCCAGTCGGTTTTGACGCCGAGCGCCAGCTGCGCCATAATCGTCAGCTTCTGAACCGCGTCGGTCCCGTCGACGTCCATCGAGGGATTCGCCTCGGCGTAGCCGAGACGCTGGGCCTCTTTGACCGCGTCGTCGTAGTCGGCGCCCTTCCCTTCCATCTGCGAAAGGATGAAGTTGCTCGTGCCGTTGCAGATCGCGTCGATCGACTCGATCCGGTTCGCCTGGAGCGACGAGGCGATCGACGAGAGGATCGGGATTCCGCCGCAGACCGAAGCTTCGAACGCGATCGTCCGGCCGAGCCGGCGCGCCTCGTCGAAGAGTTCCGGCCCGTGGTTGGCGACCAGCGCCTTGTTGGCGGTCACGACGTCTTTCCCCGCTTTCAGAAAGTCGAGTACGAACGTCCGCGCCGGCTCCAGCCCGCCGATCAGCTCGATCACGATATCCAAAGGCGACCGGAGAATCTCCGAAAGGTCGTCGGTCAGAATTCCGTCGGGAATCTTCACCCCGCGGTCCGAAGTCGTGTCTTTATCGCAGATTTTGACCAGTTCGATCGACTTGCCCGTCTTGCGGCGGATCTCCTCTTTTTTGTTGAGAAGGATATCCGCGACCCCGCCGCCGATCGTTCCGAACCCGACCAGACCGACTTTGACAGTTTTATTTTCCATATTCTGACCGCACTTTCACTTTCGCTGGATCATGAGAAAGAGGGTAAAATACCCCCTTTCGGTTTCTAACGTTCGATTCCTCTCTTCGATTCCTCTCCTGGACCCATTATAATATCAATGTAGAATTTAGAAAGAGACGCGGTTTTCCGAACCGCCCTTTTTTCGGAACAAAACGGGAGAGAATGCCATGACGGGCGACGGGACGAACTTCATTTTTCTGACCTGTAAGCGGGAGAGTACCCCGTTGCTGAAAGACGAGATGAAACTCCGGTTCCCCGAAGCGCGATTCTCCTATTCCCGCCCGTCGTTTCTGACCTATAAACTCCCCGGCGCCGAGGAATCCGAAAGCGCCGAGGCGCTTTTCGTCCGCGCCGGAGAGCTCATTTTCGCCTCGTCGGTTTCCCTTTCGCTCGGCAAGATCGCCGCTCCGGCTCCCGAAGAGATGCCGGCCCGGTTCGCCGAGTTTATGAAAACCGTCTTTCCGGAAAAGTTCCGGCCGCTGGCCGACGCGTTCCCCGCGCCGAGCCGGGTTCACTACTGGACTCCTTCCGACCCCGCGCCGTCGGCCGCAAGCGCCGCGGCGACCGCGCGCCTAGCCGATTCGCTTCCGGAACACGCCGCCGCGCCGTTTCCGTTCCTCCCCCCCCGCGAAGGAGAACTCTGCCTTGACTGCGCGGCGGTCGCGCCGACCGAATGGCACGTCGGAATTCACCCGGTCGCCGGCTATCACAGCCGATTCGCCGGCGGCTACGCCCCCCTGGCGATCCCGACCGACGGGACGAGCCGCGCGTGGATGAAGTTCGAAGAGGGACTTCGCTGGTCCGCCTTTCCGATCGGACGCGGCTCGCGCTGCGCCGATATCGGCGCCTCGCCCGGCGGCGGGAGCCAGGCGCTTCTGGCGCGGGGAGCGGAAGTCCTGGGGGTCGATCCGGCCGAAATGGCGCCGATCGTCCTGCGGAACCCCGATTTCACGCACCTGCGGGGGAAGATCGGCCAGCTGAAACGGAAACTGTTCCGCAAGACGCGCTGGCTGATCGGCGACATGAACGTCGCCCCGAACTACACGCTCGACGTCTTCGAAGAACTGACCGCGGCTCCCGACGTCGAAATCCGCGGACTCCTCTTTACGATGAAACTCTTCCAGACCGAACTGGCCGAAAATATCCCCGAATACGCCGAGCGGGTCCGATCGTGGGGATTCAACGAGATCAAGGTGCGCCAGCTCACCTTCAACCGCCAGGAGGTGATGCTCGCCGCCCTGAAACACCCGTTCCGTCCGAAACATCGGTCCCGGTAAGATGGATTGACTGTCGGAATCTTCCCGGTTATTCCCGTCCCCGCTCGGCAAGAGACGCCCGACTAATTGACCGTTCCGAAAGATTCGGTACAGCGGGACTAAAGCGTCCAGTTTATCAGCCCGGCATACTCATTCCGACACGCCCTTCGGAGAGCTCCATTTTAACCCCGGCGCCGAATTATGTTTGAGGGGAAAGATTCGGACTGCCGATTTAAGAGGAAGCGCACTATCTTGATTTTTCGGAGACGGAGAGCGGCTGACGTTCACCGCCCGGCCCGGAAAGAATGCGCGGATTCAAGCACTTAGAAGACGGTTGATATGAACGGAAGTATCCGCAAAAGGGGACGGTTCACTTTTATCGGATTGGGAATTTTCGGTTTGGCGATTTCG
>CADBQY010000067.1 GCA_902796885.1 uncultured Planctomycetota bacterium | reverse complement strand
GAAAAGTCGATCGAGGCGTTCGGAAAGAACCTCGAATCGGAACAGGCGAAAAGCGCTCTTTACAGCGGCGCGCTCCTGGCCGCCGGGCTCCGGCTCTATAAAAAGGCCGAAGGAATGCTGGAACGGCTCGCGGCGATAGATTTTTCTTATAAAAACGTCGCCCCCCTCCTAGACAAATTGGCCGAAAAGCTAAATAATAGTAGCCAAGAGTAATTACCGGTCGCCGAGTTTAGTCGTTCGCTCTCCGGCCAAAGGTCAACATTTAAACGAATTTTTTGAAATACTATGCCGAATATTAAAAGCACCATCAAGAGAATGAGGCAAAACGAAAAGATCCGTCTTCGCAACCGCGCCGCGCGTTCGGTCGTTCGGAATCGGATCAAGAAGCTGATCCGCACCCTGAAAGCCGGGCAGATCGCCGAAGCCGAAAGCCTCTTCCCGCGGGTCTGCAGCGCTCTTGATTCCGCCGCTTCGAGCCGGCTCTGGCACCCGAATACCGCCAGCCGCAAAAAGTCGCGTCTTTCGAAGCTCATTCTCAAGACCAAACAGGCCGCCAACGGCTGAGATCGGCCGACCGGGCCGCACGGTCAAAGACAGAAGCGAGCCGACCGGTCCGTTTTCGGATCGATCGGTATCGCTTTTTTTGTGCCCGGCGCGAATTGAAAACGACGCGGCTCGAATGCGTCGGAAACGGAAAAAAAGGACGCGCCGAAGCGTTCCGGCGGCGTGAACTTTGGCGGCGCGATACGAAAAGAGGGGGAAATCAGAGGAAATCTTCGTGCCGCATGATCCCCGATTCTTCTTCGACCTCGGCGTGGGTCTGCCATCGCCACCGGCGGGTGGGGCGGCTTTTTTCTTCCCGGATCCCGTAGCGGGTCTCGACGTGAAAACCGAAAAACTCCTTCACGCGATCGAGAAACGTTTTCGGAAGAGGATACTCGACTTCGACGATTTTGTACGGCTTTTCTTCTTCAAGGTAGAGCTTCCGCATCGACGTCTTGGGACCGAAATCGCCCCCGCAAATCGAGCAGGGCAACTTGTTCTTCGGTTCCCGCACCGTACTGCCGCAGCCTTTGCAAACGTAGCGGTATTCCCACGGACCGTAGCCGTAATGTTTTTCCTTCATACTTCAGATTATAAAGACCCGACCCCGTTTTGTCCAGTCCGGTTCGGATAAAAAGGCCTTTTCGCGGCCGAAAAAAGGAGATTTTTTGCGGCCGCCGAACGGGACGGCGAGCGGCGGAAAGGCAAACCGCTCTTTACTCATTCGGCAAAAATCGCTATAACCGCGCGGGGACGGGTTCCCCCGGGCGAAAGCGCGCGGGGGATCCTATCGAATCACGAGATTGCAAGGAGTGGACAGAATGAGTCGGGGAAACGCCGCCCGCTATATGATAAACACGTCGATCGGTCTGGCGGCAGGGATGCTGCTTCTTTTCGCGCCGGCCCGGCTTTCGGCGCAGTACAGCTATCAGTCGATCATCTCTCCCGACGCCGCGGAAAAGAGCGTCGCGCCCCTGCCCGCTCTGCCGTCCGCCGACGCGTCGTCTTCCGCTCCGATCCCCGAATATCGTTCCGCGCCCGCCGCCGCGCCGGCGGCCGACCGTACGCGCCGTCCCGAAGCGCAGAGTCTCGCCTCGGCGCCTACGCCGGTCAGGGTCGCCCAAGAGAGTTCGCCGCAAGGGGCCGCTCCGGCCGCCGGTCGGCGCGAAAACGCCGTCCCTCCCGCGCGGCTCTACGACGCCGACGCCCATTCGGGCCTTCTTCCCGAAAACGCCAACGACGGGATTCTTCCCCCTCCGGAGGATTTTCGTATCTCGCCGCAGGAGGCCGCCCTGCTGGATCAGTTCCTGGCGAAGTGGGAAGAGTTTGGAAAGAACATCAAAAAAGTGGCGTGCAACGTCACGTCGAAAGAACAGGGGGGCGGCTTGTACGGCGAAGACCGCGACGTGCCTCTGTCGCACACCTACGGCGAGTTCAAGTTTATCGCGCCGAATAAGCTCCTCTATCACGTGATCGGCGAGTTTGTCTACGAAAAAGACGAGAAGGGCCAGCGAAAGCCGGAATACAAAAAAGGACTCGACGAAAAGAAGTTCGTACTCGACGGGAAGAGCCTGACCGAATACGATTACAAAAACCGCGTGGCGCTCGTGACGCCGATTCCGGAAGACCAGCAGAACAAAGACCTGACGATGGACGGGCCGATTCCGATCTTCTTTATCGCCAAGGCCGACAACCTGAAACGCCGCTTCTACATGAAACTGATCACCAAACCCGAAAAGCAGGATTCGGAAGTCTGGATCGAGGCGTGGCCGCGTCAGCAGAGCGACGCGCAGTCGTTTCAGCGGATCATCATCACGCTGCGCCTTTCGGATCTCCAGCCGTATTATATGCGGCAGTATCACTCGAACGGCAAAAGCTACACCGAGCTGTGGTTTTCGGACATATCGATCAACAAAGGGCTCTGGACCATCGAGCCGAAAGTCGATTTCGGCTGGAAGAAAGAAGAATCGACGCCGAGCCGCGTGAGCTTGAGCCGGGATTAGCGCGAGAGGGAAAGTTCGCAGGGGATCGGGAGTATGGGAAAGACAACGCGCCGCACCGCCGCCGGACTTCTGGGCGTCTTCTTGTTTTGCGCCGCCGCGTTCGTTTCGGCCCAGGAAGACGCGCCGCGCGCCGATAAGGTTTCGATGAACGACGACGGCGCGTACAACATGAAGATCTCGCCGTCGGTGATGTCGAGCCGAATCTATTACGAAGGGTCCGAAACGCTCGGGCGGGTCGGTCACGAGGCGATCCTCAAACGCGACATCTTCCATCAGATCCGTAAATACGCCTATCTTGAATTTCTCCGCCAGAAGGACGAGGCGCCGGAAGGGGAAAAGGAGAAGTTCGACGAGAAATACTGGAACGGCCTCAGCCGCGAGTTTCTCGCCAACGAGCGTTTCTACACACAAGTGCTGGAAGAGTACATCTGCCAGCTCCTCTTCTATAACGACTATCTCATGACGCGGTCGAAAGAAGAAATCGAAGAGCAGAAAAAAACGCTCAACAAGGCGTTCGACGGCGAATATCTGACGACGCTGATCGAGCAGATGCACTGTCAGACGCGGGACGAACTGGAAGACGTCTACAAGGAAAAACTCGAAAGTTCCCTCGACGAAGAACGCCGTCTTTTTATTCAGCAGACCATCTCGAGCAGTTGGGTGGCGTATAACCTGGGGAACGACCAGTGGATGCCGACGTCGCACGATCTGCGCCGCTACTACGAAAGACACCGCGACGAGTATCGGAAAGAGGAAAAAGTCCGCTGGCAGAAAATGTCCGTCTATTTTTCGAACCACCCGACCCGCGAAGAGGCGTACAGCAAGATCGCCTATATGGGAAACGCGGTGAAGAGCGCCGCGAGCCGGGAGGGGCAGGAGTCGGCGTTCGCCAAAGTCGCCCGAACCGACTCCGAAGACATGTTCGCCTCGAAGGGGGGGAGCTGCGGGTGGACCGAACGGGGGAAACTCAGTTCCGCGGAGATCGATCGGGCGCTCTTCAGCGACGATCTTCCGGTGGGCGCCCTCTCGCGGATCATCGAGGACGAGTCGGGACTTTCGATTATCTGCGTCCTCGAACGCCAAAAAGAAGGGTGGACGCCGTTCATCGAAGTGCAGGAAGATATCGCCAAACGGATCAAGGACGAACGGCTCCGTTCCCTCAAATCGAAGTACGAGGCGGAACTGGCCAAACGGTTCGCCGTACAGATTTACAAGATCTCGCCCGAAGAGCGAAAAATGCAGTTCGAGTCGACCAGCCGCAACGCGGTCTCGGCCAGCGGACGTTAGCCGCGGCCGTGCGGAACGAAACGAAAGAAAAACGGGCTTTTCGGCGGGAATGCCGAAAAGCCCGTTTCCGATTCACGCCGCCTTATTTCGTCAAAGCTCGCCGGTGGCGCGCTGTAAGTAATACGTCGCCAGGATCGCGTCGTAGCAGGCGTTCGCCAGATTGCTCCGCGCGTGCGTGAGCATCGTCTGCGCGTCCAAAACCTCGGTGTGATTGGTCAGCCCCTCCTTGAATCCGCGGTTGACCACGCGCAGGTTCTCTTCGGCGCTTTCGACCGCCTTTTCGGCGGTCCGAACGCGCTCGCGCGTCTCCTGCTCGTCTTGCCAGCATTTGTAGACCTGCAGACGGATCTTCGATTCCGCCTCTTCGTATTCGCGGGTGACCGCCATCGCCTCGTATTCGGCCGCCGCCTGCCGGTTCCGGCTCACGCCGCCGTCGAACGGCGTCCACGCGACGCCGAGCGAACCGGTAAAGAACGAGTTCTCGTTCAGGTGCGTGTTCTTGATGTAGTCGTGGGTGCCGATCGCCGCGACCTGCGGAAGCCGGTCGGCCTGATAGACCCGCGACTTGGCCGAGAGCGCCTGCGATTTATAGGTGAGCGCCGAAAGTTCCGGCCGATGGCTGACCGCCGTCTGCGTCAGCGCGTCCAGATCGCCCGAAAGGGGCGGAATGTCGACGTCGGCCAGGTTGACCGGCGTGTCGAGCGGACGCCACAGAAGTCTGTTATACGCCGCCTGCGAAATCGTGACCGCGTTCTGCGCCTTGATGAGGTCCTGCTTGGCGTTGGCGTGCGCCACCTGCGCCGCCAGTATCACGTTCTTGGTCACGATCCCGTTGTCCAAAAGACGCTGCGCGTCTTTCTCGTGTTCGGCGATCGTCTTTTCGGCCTCGACGGCGACCTCGTAAAGATGGCGTACGCGCAGGACCAGGAAATAGGTCTGAGCCACTTCGTATTTCAGGTCTTTTTCCTGAATCTGCCGGCCGGCGCCGATCGCGCACGAGGCGGCCTGCGCCGCTTCGATCATGCTCTGAACGCGCCCACCCATAAAGATCGGGATCGTCAGCGCGGTCGTCGTGGTGGCGAATTCCGTATCGCAGACCGGCGACTCGAGCGTCAGATTGGGAAACATCGGGCTCAGCCGCGAAAGGGGCGCCTCGGTCTTGATCGCCGGTTCGTCCGAAAGCGCGTGAACTCCGGTTACGTTCGAGATTTTCGGCATGCCGACGCCCCGCGCGGCGTTGACCGTCGCCTCGGCGCCGAGCCGTTCGTAATCTTTCGCCGAAAGGGAACGCGAGACCGACAGCGCGGCGTTCCACGCTTCTTCCAAGGTCTCGCCCCGCGCGGAATCGCCGATCGCCTGCGGGCTCGCGGCCCCGTCGTCGATACGGTTCGGCGGCGAGGCCGGCTCGGCGGACACCGTTTCGGCGGCGAGGGTTTCGCTTGACGCCGGGACCGCCGGCGTTCCGGCGGCGGGATCGCCCGCGACCGTCCGCGCCACGAAAAGCTCGTCGTTGTCGGGAAGATTGACCGCGGCGCGCGGAGCGACCGAGGCCACCTTTTCGACGCGGCGGTTGGAAAGGGTCATCGGCTTCGGGACGATGGTCGGGGGCTCCTCCTCGATTCGCGCCGCACCGCTCTGCCTGAAACGAATCTGCGGCCAGAACGACGCGTTCTGCGCCGAGATCTCCGTACAGGTCAGACAGAGCGAGAGAAAGAGCGCGCCGGAAATCGAAGCGGCCCTTTTTCCGATACGTTTTTTTGACGACTGGTTGGACTTTCGCATTGAGAGTCTCGCTTCTTTATAAACGTTTGAAGTCGGTAAACTTCGGAAATCTGGATCATTCCGCATCTACGGAATATCCGCAATCATCCTAGTAATCGTTAAAACCGTACCTGTTCCTTCACAAAAAAGCGGGAATCTTTTTGATCTTTGAACGGGAAAAATAAGATAGGCAAATTAGCCTGGATTGAAACGGCGGTTTTCTGGTAAAATCTTTTTTTCAAGATATTGACCCCGTTGAGTTTGCCGATACTTTCCGACAAGGTGTGTCTTGCCGGAGGAGCGTTTGGATCTCGCCGGGGGGACCGACGTTGACGATGAAACCGCGGAAACGCCCCGCTTCCGCGGACTTTCCCCTCCTTTCCGCCCCAGGGCGGGTACCGAAAATTCAGGAGTTAATATGACAGACAGACGCGGCCGCGAACCTTTTTATCGCAAACAGCGCTATCTTCTGACCCTGGGCGCCGTCGGACTCGGCGCCCTCTTTGCCGCGGGTTGCCAAAAGAGCGCCCCGACCGAGACGGTTCCGACCGATCCGGTTCTGGTACGGGTTCTTTCGATTCCCGACAAGCGGGATACCGAAACCCGCTCGTTCCCCCTCTTTACCAAAGAAGGGCAGTCGGCACGCCTTTCGTTCCGAGTCCCGGGTCAGCTTCATGAGTTCGATCCGATCCTGGGGAAGAAGGTCGCCGAAGGGGAAGTCGTCGCCCGGCTCGATCCGCGCGACTACAAACTGGCGGTTCAGCGGTTCGAACAGGGGATCAACGAGGCCAACGCCGGCCTGACGGCGATGAAGACCGGCGCGCGGGTTGAAGACGTCGCCGCGCTCGAAGCGCAGCTGCGCGCCGCCGAAACCGCCGCCGCCAACGCGAAAACCCAGCTCGGCCGCATGGAAAACCTCCGCCGCGACGGAACCGCCTCGCAGGCGCAGTACGATATGGCCGAAACGACCGCCAACGGCGCCCAGGCCCAGCTGGACGCCCTGCGCCAGCAGTACAATAAGGCGACGACCGGTTCCCGTCCCGAAGAGATCGAGGCGATGGAAGCGAAGATCGCCGGACTGAAAATCGAATTGAACCTGGCTCAGAACAAACTCGCCGACACCGAGCTGAAGGCGCCGTTCAACGGGTTCATCTCGCAGAAGTTTTTCGACAATTACGAAACGGTCGCTCCCGGAATCGCGGTTCTGGAACTGGTCAATACCGATCGGATCGAAGCGACGCTGAACGTTTCGGAAGAGATCGTCCTGCGTCAGAACGACATCGAATCGATCAGCTGCACCTTCCCCTCCATACCGGGCGTGACCTTTAGCGCGACGGTCAAGGAGATCGGTCAGACGGTTCGTCAGAAAGGTCTTTCGTACCCGCTGACGATCGTCATCCAGCGGGGCGACACTCCGCAGACCGGTTCCGAGGCCGAAATCCTTCCCGGGATTACCGGTTCGGCCGAAGTGACCCTGCGCGGAAACTCCTCGACGATCGTTCTTCCTTCGGCCGCGCTGATCCCCGGCGGCGACGGCGAGAAAGAGTCGGCGGTCTGGGTCATTAACGACCAGATGCGGCTCGAACGCCATCCGGTTCATATCAAGACCTTTACCGAAGAGGGCGCCGTGGTTGAAGACGGTCTGGCCGGGGGCGAGAAGATCGTCGGCGCCGGAGCGCGGTTCCTCGCCGAAGGCGAACAGGTCCGCACCGAGTAGTCACGCTCAATCCGCAAGCACGAATAAACTATCCACCAAGAGAGGCAAACGGTTATGCTTCCAAAATATGCCGTTCATCACCGAACCGTGATCGGATTCTGTGTTTTTCTGCTCGTCGTCGGGGGGATCTTTTCCTACTTCTCGATGGGACGGCTCGAAGACCCCGAGTTTACCGTGAAAACGGCGGTGGTCGTCACCCTTTACCCCGGAGCCGCTCCGGAGGACGTCGCCAATAACGTCACCAGCGTGATCGAAGAGGCGGCTCAGCAGATCAAAGGGTTTAAGACGAGCCGCGCCCTTTCGCGTCCCGGAATGTCGATCGTCTTCGTCGATCTCCTCGAAACGTATCCGAGCAAAGATATCGACAAGGCGTGGACCGAATTGCGGAACAAGATCGATATCGCCGCGCTGAAACTCCCTCCCGAGACGATCAAGCCGATCGTTAACGACGATTTCGGCGAAGTCTACGGCATCGTCCTGGCGCTGACCGCCGACGGCTATACCGACGCCGAACTGCGCGACGCGGCGAAAGAGATTCAAAAGCAGCTCCTCCTCGTG
>CADBQY010000066.1 GCA_902796885.1 uncultured Planctomycetota bacterium | reverse complement strand
GCCGGGCGAAAAGGGGTGTTTTGAACTGGAGTTTGACACTTCGGGCCGAAAAGGGGAAACGAAACAACAGGCTCTCTTTTGGGACGCGGAACCGAAAACCGTTTTGGCAATGGCCGATCTCTCCGCCGTCGTTCAGGCGTGCTGGGCCGAGCCGGATTCGATTTCCCTGGGAAGTCTGTCGGCGTCCGAAGCGCATGAAAGTCGGGTAACCGTTTGGACGGCGGCCTTTCCCGACGCCTCCGTTCTGTCCGTTCAAACGAATGTTCCCTGGCTGAAAGCCGGTCCGTTGTCCGAAGAGACAGCGGATGATAGAATGGTACGTCCCGTCGGTTCGTTCGATCTGAAATGGGACGGCGGCGGAATCGAACCGGGCGAACTCGGCGGCGAAGCCGAAATTAAAATCGGATTGGGAAACGGTGACGAACAAACCCTTGTTCTCCCCGTTCACGGTTACCTTGCCGGCGACGTCGAAATTCTTCCTCCGTCGATTGTTTTCGGAAACGTCGGCTCGGAAAAAGTCGTTCGAACCTGCCGATTGTCGTTTGGGAAAGGCGATATTGACGTTTCCGGAATGACTTGCGTCGCGGAACATTCGGCCGTCAAAATCAGTTTAAATCCGGTTCGGGGCGAAAGCGGCGTCGTCGAACTGACCGCGGTATGGGATCCCGCGGCCGAATCTTCCGGACTCGCCGAAGGCGTTATCGAAGGACGGGACGCGTCGCGGACGCCGATTTTCAAAATTCCCTACACCGCGTATACGGGAACGTTATAGAAAAGCTTGGATTACAAATTATATATCAGCCGCCGGACCGTGCCGATGTTAAAAAAAGCCGCTCTCTTTCGAACGAATTGGTTTTGGATCCTTCTCCTGCTGGGAGCCCACGCCGCGCTTCTGGCGTACACGGCTGTTAAAATGGCTCCGACCGACCTTGAACCGCCCCTCCTGGCGGCGGGGGTCAGCCATTGGGAATTGGGGCGTTACGAGCTCTATCGGGTCAATCCTCCGCTGGTCCGCATGATCGCCGCCGCGCCGGTCGTGATCGCCGGCTGTAAAACCGACTGGTCGAAATTCATCGACGGACCGCGGACGCGGCCGGAATACGCCATCGGATCTCAGTTCGTCGAGCTGAACGGCGAACGGTCGGTCTTTCTGACGCGTCTGGCGCGCTGGGCATGTATTCCGATCAGTCTTCTCGGCGGCGTTTTCTGCTTCGTCTGGGCGCGCCGCCTTTACGCCGCGCCCTGGGCGGGCTGGATCGCGCTTATTCTCTGGTGTTTCGACCCTCTCATTCTGGGGAACGGGTCGCTCATCACCAACGACGTCGCCGCGGCGGCGTTCGGCGTCGCCGCCGGCTACGCGTTCTGGCGCTGGCTCGTCCGGCCCGGCTGGGGACGGAGCGTCTGGGTCGGGCTGGCTCTGGCGCTCGCGGTTCTCGCCAAGATGACCTGGCTTCTCCTCTACGGTCTCTGGCCGCTCCTGGCGCTTCTCTGGGGCGTCCTCTATCCCGCCGAAAAGGGAAAACGTTTCCGCCGCTTCTTCCGGCGCGCCTTACAGCTCGCGCTCATCTTCGCCGTTTCCCTCTGGATCATCAATTTCTTCTACGGATTCGACCGTTCGTTCGACCGATGGCGGAGTTACTCGTTCGTCTCAAAGAAGTTTCAGAAGATCGATTCCGCGTTCCCCGCGCTCGATTCCGTGCCGGTTCCGGTTCCCCGCCAGTTCCTGATCGGGCTCGATACGCAGATCAGCGATTTCGAAAGGGAAATGTCCCATTATTTCCGTGGAGAGTGGCGCGAAAAGGGATCCTGGTGTTTCTATCTCTACGGTCTTTGGGTCAAATGGCCGCACGCGACCCAGCTCCTTCTGCTCCTCGCGGCGGTCACGGCGTTTCTGCCCCGTCTGCGGTTCCGGCGCGCCGAAACCGCGCTGGTTGTCCCCGCGCTGGCGGTCCTTCTCCTTGTCAGTTCGCAGACCGGACTCAATATCCATTTCCGATACGTCATCCCGTTCGTCGGCCCGGCGTTCGTCTTCATCGGCCGTACCGCGCTTCTGGTCCGTCGGGTCCGCTGGGGAAAATGGATCGTCGCTCCGCTCCTTTTACTTTCGGCGCTGAGCGTGCTTCGGGAAACCCCATTCTATCTGGCGTATTACAACGAGCTGGCGGGCGGACCGAGCGGCGGTTACCGGCATATGACCTACAGCGCGACCGACTGGGGTCAGGATTTTCTCTATCTGAAAGAATGGCTGGCGGACCATCCCGACGTTCGCCTCGACGGGCTCATGTACTACGGCCGCTTTGAGGCCGCCGCCCTCGGTCTCGACGTCAAAGAACCCCCGCGCGGCGCCGGGTCAAAACTCCTGCGCGAAGACGAACCGGCCGGCCCCCTTCCCGGCTGGTACGCGCTCAGCGTCGGCGCGCTCTATTCGTCCGAATCCATTTCCGACGACTACGGATATTTTCTGAAATTCAAACCGACCGCCGTCGCCGGCACGTCAATTTACATCTATCATCTGACCGAAGAAGATATCGTTCAAGCGGGTTTTGCCGCACCCCAAGAAGCGCGATAAGAATCCCGCCGGGCGCGGGAGATCGCCGATCGGAACGCCGCTCATCGTTTGTGTTTCAGAAACCAGCGGTATATCTCGGGATTTCCGTAAACGTCGGCGCAGATTTGATGGCCCGCTCCCGGAAGAATCACGAGCTGCGCGTCTTGATTCCCCGCTTTTTTTATCTCTTCAATCATCGTGACCGAATAATGACAGGGTATCCCCTCGTCGGCTTCGCCGTGGTACGCGCGTATCGGGAGCGACCGATAGCGCGCGCCGAGGTTCGGGTTGCCGCTCCCCGCCAGCGGGGCGGCCGCCGCGAAAAAGTCGGGATATTCCTGAGCCACCGCAAAGACGCCGTAACCGCCCATACTGAAACCGGTCAG
>CADBQY010000065.1 GCA_902796885.1 uncultured Planctomycetota bacterium | reverse complement strand
TCAGCTGCGGATCGCCTCGACCTTAACCGCCGCTTCTTTCAGGAAATCGGCGATATCGGGCATATCGTCCCCCAGATTGGTGGCAAGGAACGCGTCGACCGCGCGGAGCGCGTTCCATTCGCCCAACAGAAGGGCGCCCAGGCAGAGGACGTTGGCGTCGTTGATCGCGCGGCAGAGTTTCGCGGCGAAGACCGACTCGACGACCGAGGCGCGAACCCCTTTGAACCAGTTGGCGACGATCGACATCCCCATCCCGGAACCGCAGATGAAGATTCCGCGTTCCCCTTCCCCGTTCTGGATAGCTTTCGCCCCTTCGACGGCGGCGTCGTAATAGGGAACTTCTTTTTCGTCGGTCGAACCGCATTCGTAGACGGTATGTCCGAGCGATTCGAGGTACTTAATGACCGTCTTTTTGAGCGGAACGGCGCAAGGGTCGGCAGTGACAACGATTTTCATGGAAACCTCTCTTTGGTAAAAAATGGCGCGGAAACGAAACATCACCGCGCCGGCCCGTAAAAACACTGTACGCTTATGAGAAGCGGAGGACACGGGACTCGAACCCGCAACCCGGTTAAGGGCACCTCATTTCCAATGAGGCCGCTAGCCATTCGCATATCCTCCAAACGACCAACCCCATTATACCTGTCCCGCCCCCGGTTGCAAGGGGGAATCTCCCTACGCCTCGACGACGAAGACTTCCGCGCCGGTCCAGCGGGGAGCGGCGATCTCCTGAGATTCGGCGGCCTCGGCGCAGGGGGACGGCAAGGCGTAGGCCGGCTCGTTCGGCGCGCTCTCGTGGGCGGGCGGCATCTTCACGTAGCCGAGCCGCCGGATCACTTCGAGCGTTTCGCTGCACGTCGGAAAGAGGCGGCCGTTCAGTTTCTTATAGCGATCGAGCGCCTTCATGAACTCGACCTCGTCGTCGGAATAGTCCCGTTCGCATGTGGTCGGATCGATATGACGCCGCCGTTTTCGCCCGTCTTCATCGCTCCAGAGCGGATCGGCGACCTTCGTTTTTTTCACCGGCATCTCGCCGGGCGTCCTGGGCTTCGGACGGCGTCCCCGCTTCTTCGGCGCGCCCGGTTCGGGAATCGCCAGCAGCGCGACGATCTGGTCGGTTGAAATCGAACTGAAAAAGCGGTCTTCGACCTTCTCCGGAGCGGTACAGAAGACCGGTTCGTCCTCATGTTCGTCCAGCGAGCGAATCGCCTCTTCGACGTCGGTCAGAAGTTTGATCGGATCGGGGTCGGCATAGATTGATAACTCGTCATTTTTCGAAAAAACCTCGGTTTGAATTTCTGACATATTTCCGGATCGTTTTCGTTTCGTCGGTTGTTAGTTTACAGAATCAAGATAACTTAATCCTGTTTGGTAAGAGAGGATAATTGTATAATCGACTCAAAATAGCAAAAAGAGTAAGTTTAGAAAAAATTTCCGCTTAATCCGTTTGTGACGGTTTCGCAATCTGGGAAACGACGGCCCCCTTTCGACGGCAGAGTCGAGCCGAAATCGCCGAAAGGGGGGCGAGGGCAATACTGAAGATCAGGGCGTTTCCCAGCGTTTAGGTTCCAAGTTTCTCTGAACGGTCAGTTGGAATCCCGTTGTCCGTAGCCTTTCCGAGACATCACCAAAGCTCATTCAGAACGATTTTCCTGTCCGGAACATTGGAACCGTTCAGATAGAGAAAAGTCCACCGTTGGATGTTGGCAGTTCCAACACCATACAAGGATCATTTTGAAAAGGAAAACGAGGAAAACAGGTCTCTGCCAGTGACTTTTGTTGAAAGTTGCACAGGAAGACAGATATCCGTCTCCGCGAAAAGTGGATACGAATTGTTAACGCAACCAGTTCCGAATAAAATCAGAAACTCTTAATCATATGAGTTACTTTGTCCATAAAAAGGTCATAATCATTGTAAATAACATTTCTCGAAAATGTGTATTCAGCTTCTGAAAACACCACTTCAAAAGGACTATTCAAATAAAAATTTTTATATTCCCATAGGGTCTTGATTTCTCCGTGCACGGATGATTTGAAGTTCAGAATGGCAATCAGCGTTTTGTTGGGTGTATGAAGAAACGTGTCTGTGTTGTCCTTCGAGAGTAGTATATACTTTTCTATATTGTGATAGTCAAAATGTTCCCATTTTGTGATTTGTTTACTGTTATCGAAATAGGGAATAAATTCCGGGATAATGAACATCTGGAAATACGGGATATTGGAACATCTGATATTTGCCGTCTCTCCAAGCATATTTTCAAAGTAGTTGTTGGAGTTTTGCTGATAATTGCTCATTACGTATTTTACGGCAATTCCAGCGATGGATTCATCTCTACCGTTTGCGACAGTGATATCAACCCATTTGTTGATGTAGCGACCGCGTATTGCTTTTTCTGTGCCATGACCGAACCCCAGTGAATGAACATGATAATTGAATGGATCGTTAAGTCGATCACATAAGTCCTTTGAAATGGCGCCATGAAAAATCTTTAGCTTCTCGTTACTGCGAGCACCGGTTTCAAGATATTTCTTAAACGATGCTTTCGCTACACTCAAAAAATCGGAGTTGTTCATCTTTAAAATTTTTCCTTTCAGATAGTTTATACCAAATATAGCGTTTTAGATCTTTCGAGGAAAACGTAAAGTATCCGCCACTCTTATATTTGCCGAGAAGCGAGATATACTCCATAAAGTCTTCGGTAAGAAGTATTTCCTCGATGGTCTCTTTGCCATAATCAGTCAGAATATAAAGGCCACCATAAACTCCTGTGCCTTTATCGCACAACATGATTTTGAGGTCTTTCGGGGTTTTGATAATAGGGCATATTGAATATTTCTTTTTATAAACGTCGAGAATCCCCTGCGTTCTGCCGAAACCATACCATTCGTCGCCGTTGGCAAGGCTTCTTACTTTGAGTTTTGTTTCGTAGTCGCGATAGTGGTCGGAAATGAGCTGATTTTTTTTGAGCTTACTATACGGGATTAATTTCCCGGAGCGATCGTAGGGAAACAGGCATTTTGAACTTTTGCCTGTGGAAGCCTTTACGACCGGAATGACGTACTCGCCGAAAGACCATTCCCCGATAAAAAAACTGTCAAGCAGTGTTGCGAAACCATTTTTGACGTCGATTCCGGGATACCTTATCCTGCAGTTTAGGATTCGGTTCAGCCGATTTAACGCTTTCTTCGAAGCAAAATAGAAATCACCGCAGATATAAAAATCATCGCACGTCAAAGGGCAAACAAATTTTTCGGCAAGTTTTAGAGGGTCGTATTCATAATAACCGACGGTGTTGACCGAAACGTTTTGCCGATCCGTCGTTTTTTCGAGAATCATAATAGTTGTATACGTTGTTGCCTCGAAGGGTTGATAGTGTTTTAAATCGACGACCGCACGAATGAGATTTTTATTTACGAGATGCCGACGCAGTTCATATGCCGCCTTGCTGTTGAACAAAGAGCTGGGGGTGATATACCCCAGAATTCCCCTTTCGTTCAGCATATTGAGACCGATTTCATAGAAAACAATAAAAACGTCCGTCATTCCGTTCTGAGAAAACTTAAAACGTTTTATTATATCGTAGGTTTCGGCAAGATTGTGAACGCGGACATAGGGCGGATTTCCAAGAACGAAATCCATTTTACCATCGAAACGCGTCTCTGTCAGTGTGTTTCCCTGTTTGACATCCCACCGGACTTGATCGACACCGAAACCGCAGGCAATCTCCGTAACATGAACAACCGCCTTGTTCTTTTCTTCCTCGTCAATTTCAATGCCATGAACATATTGACTCAGGTCGCTTGCTATCTCCGCATTTGTATATCCCGCTTTGACCGCTTCTGAACAGTATCTTTTAACGATCTCTTTTAGAAAAGCACCGTCACCGCAACTGTTGTCAATTACATGTTTACGTAAAATCTCCGGTCCTCGATAACCGGATAGATCCAGTATGTTTCTGACAATATGTTCAGGTGTGTAAAAACGCCCCTTAGCTTTTTCTTCCGTAATGCCCATATAATCCTTACATCGTCACGAAGAAAACGTTTATTAACTAACCTGAACCGACGACAGTTGCTATTGCGACTGCGCGGTGTGTTATGGTAGCGAACCTCATATTTTTTTGTTGATACGCCTGAACAATTCACCGTAATATATCATAAAGTGACTACAAATGCAATGTTTATAAAGAGACGACAAGCGTCTATTTAGAGGGTTTATAAACTCTCCGTCCGTCTGTTCCCTTCTTTCTTCGCGGGCGGCTACGCTTTCCGCCAGGCCTTGGACGCGGCGAGCCAGACCGGGACGGTGATCGCGGCGACGGTAAACCAGACACCGGCGCCGTTCAGACCGAAAGAGTCCTTGTCGGTCAGGATTCCGAAGAAGACCATAAAGAGGGCCATCCCCAGGAACGAGAAGAAGTTGTACGCCGCCAGGACGCGGCCGCGGTGCTCGTGGGGCGCGCGGACCTGGATTGCCGCCTGAAGGGGAATGTCGAACATTTCGGCGGCGGCGCCCAAAAGGAAGAGCGCGACGGCGGCGTAGATGTAGGGGAACGAAAGGGGAAAACCCGGTTCGCCGCCGGTTCGGACGGCAGGGGTCAGTCCCAGGAGGACGGCGAAGAGAATGATGCCCAGCGCCGCTTTCGGGACGAGCGACATCATGATCTGCCCGCGCGAGATCCGCCCCGCCAGAAGCGCGCCGATCGCCAGACCGACGGTGATGATGACCAGAAGAACCATCGCGTGCGTCTGCGAAACCATCAGGTATTTCGTGCCGAAAAAGTCGGTGTTCGACTGCGCCAGAGTCGCCATTCCCCAGAAGAAGGTGCTCGCCATGGCTATCCCGAAAAGGGCGCGGCGGCGGATCAGAAAACGGAGGTCGCGGAATATCTGCGCGCAGGGGTTCCACGGAAACGGCGTTTCGGGCGCCGCCGCCTTGAACCGCGGGATGAACAGGCTGGTGATCAGGCCCAGAACGGCGACGGTCAGAAGCGCCGCCGCCCAGAGGTGCCAGTGAACCGAGCCGCCCGTATCGAGGATCGGCTGGCCATGACCGTCGAAGCGGGTGGTGTGGTCGAACAGAAACCCGCCCAGGAACTGACCGCCGATGCAGGCGGCCAGGGTCGTGGCGCTGTAAAGACCGTTCGCCTCGGCGATGCGCGATTCGGGGACCGCCATCGGCAGACTGCTGTATTTGGCGGGACTGAAAAACGCGCTCTGCGCTCCCAGGAAAAAGAGAACGATCAGCATGAACGAAACCGAATGGGCGTTGATCGCCGCGATTCCGAAGAGGATGACGACGATCTCGGCGATCTTGGCGCCGACGATGACGCGGTTTCGGCTGAACCGGTCGCTGCAGTAGCCGGCGTAGGGGGTGAAGATCAAAAAGGGGACCAGAAAACAGATCCCCCCCAACGTAATAATCCGCGTGGGGTTTTCGTTCCAGCCGGACGTGCATTTGCCGATCGGAATGATCAGCCAGCGGAACAGGTTGTCGTTAAAGGCGACCAGGAACTGGGTGAGCAGCAGCGCAACGAATCCGCGGGTCCAGAGCCTGTCGGTTTTCGCTTGATCTTCGGGGACTTTTAACATCTTTGAAGGGCCTCGCGGGCGGACGGTTTGAGCTTGATTCCGGAAAACACGCTATTATAGCAGGATCGGGCGGAATTTAAAATCCGAAAAAGACTTCCTCGTTTTCGATCGTATGTTAAAATAGATAAAGTGGAGCAATCCTTAATTGCTCCGTTTACCATAGCAAACAGGAAAGGAAAAAACGATGAAAGAGACGAAGATTTATCTGGCGGCTTCAATGTTCGACGGTGTTAGCAAGGTAGAAACGCTGAACGGGTTTCGGGATTACCTACGCGGTTATCTGTTAAAGAACGGGTTGGCGTCGCCGGCGCCATCCCTCTTTATAGAGGAGGCCCGGTTCGCCCGGGCCAAGTTGTTTCTCGAATCCGGTTTCGACGTGATACCGGCCGATCACGAGGCGTTCCAGATAGCTTTGGCGGCGTTAGACGACGCGGGGAGGCTCGAAACTCCGGGCGAGTTCATCTTCGGGTTTACCGGCGAAATCCCCTCCCGCTTTTTAGACAAATTGCAGGGACGGGTGAAACGGACGTTCCTGACGATCGGGGGAGAGTCGCCCTCGCCGTTCGCCGACGCCTACCTCGACGTCGCTACCGTTCTGTCGGAGCGTCCGGGCGAAGAGACGGCGGCTCCCGCGCCGGGAAAAACGCCGTCGATCGTCCCGCTCCCTCCGCTCGAACCGGCTCCGCCGGCCGACCCGAAATCGAAATCGGCTTCGGCCGAACCCGCCGCGGCCCGATCGGCCGACGCGTCCTCCGCGCCGGTCATTCGACATACCGACACCGACGGCCTTGTCACGGTCGAAGGGACCGAAAACGTGAGTCTGGGCGTCGACGTCCGCGAGTCGCTGGTCCGGCTGGCCGACTCGTTCGACGCGCCGGAAGGGAATATTCCCCTTTCGGAACTGGCGGCTTCGGTTCGGTCCAATATCCCCGGGATGGGGAAGGCGAGCGATCGGTTCGTGCAATCGCTTCTCCCCGAAGACTACCGCTGTATCGAGGACGCCGGGCATCTGACGGTTCGGCGGACCGATCGGCCGGAACTCGAGACGATCCCCGCCAAAGTGGGGGCGTGGCTCCTCGAAAACGACCGTCTGCTCAACAGTAACGTGACCGAAATCGTTTCGGAAAACAACGGCTCCGTCCCGCTGGCCGAAATCGCCAACCAGATCAAAACGCGTTACCCGATTCTCGAAAACGTCGTGAACGAAAAGTGGCTCGAATCGCGTCTTCCCCGCGGGATTTCGAGTTTTAACTCTCAGAACGGGCCGATCACGATCCGCGTGGAAGTCCAGCCGCGCCAGAAACCGCCGGTCAAAACGTATCCCGATTTCGCCAAAGTCTCGAAACGGGCGGAACTGATGAAAGATTTCTGCCGCTGGCAGGCGGGGAGAAAGCGAAAAGAGACCCCCGCCGCCCAAATCGACCGGAAGAAACTCGATTTCTCGAAGCGCGCCTCGGAACTGATGGTCAACCTCGACGCGTTCCCCGCCGACACCAACGAGGAAGATCTCCTCGTCTACGCCGACTGCTACGAGGGGCTCGAGATCAGCGCCCGGCTGCTGGCCGCCGCGATCGACGGCAAACTCGGGAAGAACGCCGAACTCGGACCGATCGGGCAGTATTGCGCCGACGCGATCTGCATGCTCAAGACCGCCCTTCTCCGGCGGGGAGTCGATCTTTACGTCGACGGCGTTCAGCGCGACGCGTACGACGAACTGAGTAAGTTCACGAAACTTTTCCACGTCTTTCTTCAGAACATGCGGTTCGAAGATCGGATGTACATCGAAGAGCGAAAAGCGTTCGGCAAAGAGCTCGCCGCCCTCGAAAAGAAACTGACGCCGCAGGACACGACGAAACAGCGCGAGTCGCAGACGAAGACGATCAATTATCATCTGGCGAAGATCCGCGAGTCGGCGCCGGGCAACGTCTACGACTGGAACAAGGTGATCACCGGTATCAACAAACTGATCGAAGAGTACGGCGTCTCGCCGAAATCGGAAGAGGTCCGCGAATTTCTGCGGCCATTTGCCGGCGAGATCCCCGACCAGGCCGATCGGGTCGGTCCGTTCATCGAAGTCCTTCAAGACGTCGAACTGGAAGCGGATCCGGAATGGCGTCAGTTCTTCGAGATCGATCCCGAGTGGCTGGCCGAAGAGAAGGAAGACCGCGATCTGACGCAATTCCTCTCCGTTCCCGAAAAGAAAGTCTCCAACGCGGTTCGCAAGGTGCGCAAAGCGTTTAAAGGGTCCGTCATGCTCTTTATCGGCGGACAGCCGAAACGGCATATCATCGAACGGTACAAGAAAGTCTTTCAGTTCGCGGACGTCGTCTGGGAAGAGTCCTCGCACGGCGACACGTTCGACCAGTATATTCCGCTGATGAAAAACCCCGACGTGAAACTGGTCGTGGCCTATATCCCCTGGTGCTCCCACATGCACTCGGCCGGCGCGTTCGCCGATCTGGCCCGTCAGGAGGGGAAAGTCTTCGTCCGCGCCCCGCACGGGACCGGTCCCGACCATCTGGCCGCGACGATCTGCCAACAGGCGGGTCTGAACACCCCCGACGCGTGACCGAAAAATAGGCGCGGGAGAGCGCCGTCCACCCCCCAAAAAACCGGCGCCGCGCGAAAAGCGCGGCGCCGGTTTCGCTTGTTCGGAAGCGCCCGAAACGCGTTATTTCGCCTCGAGCCAGGCTTTCGCCTCGGCCAGCGCGTCGGCCGCGCCGGCGGGATTCTTGCCCCCCGCCTGAGCCAGGTCGGGCCGGCCGCCGCCGCCGCCCTGAACCTTTTTCGCCGCCGCCTTGACCCAGTCGACCGCGCTGTAGCCGTCGGTCACCAGGTCTTTCGAGAAGGCGGCGAAGAGCGTGACCTTGCCGTTCTTCTCGTCGACGTTGGCCAGCAGGATCGCGGTCCGTTTCGACTTCTGACGGATCGCGTCGATCACGTCGCGCAGCGCGCCGGCGTCCTGGTCTTTCAGGACTTTCAGGATCGCGGCGACGCCGCCGGCCTGTTCGGCGCCCGCCAAAAGTTCGTCGGCGGAAACGCCGCTCTGGCGTTTGAGAATCTCGATCTCTTTGGCGAGTTTCTTCTGCTCGGCCAGAAGGGCGACAATCCGCGGAAGGACGTCGTCGGCTTTGACCTTGAGCTGACCGGCGAGCGTCAGGACGGTCGATTCCATCTTGCGGACGCGGTCCAGCGCCCCGGCCCCGGTAACGGCGGTGATACGGCGCGTTCCCGCCGAGACCGACTCGTCCGAGACGATCTTGCACAGGCCGATCTGCCCGGTGCGGGTCAGGTGCGTCCCGCCGCAGAGCTCTTTCGATTCGCCCATCGCGACGACCCGGACGACGTCGGGGTACTTCTCGCCGAAGAGCATCATCGCGCCGACGCCGCGCGCCGCGTCGATCGGCATTTCGTCACAGGTGACCGGCAGGTCGGCCATGACCATTTCGTTGACGTCGGCTTCGATCGCGTCGAGGGTCTCGCGGTCGAGCCCCTGATGGTGCGTGAAGTCGAAGTGGAGTTCGTCGGGCCGGACTTTCGACCCCTGCTGTTCGGCGTGCGAGCCGAGACGGCGGCGCAGCGCCAGGTGGATCAGGTGGGTGGCGCTGTGCGCGCGCGAAATCGCCGCGCGGCGCGCGGCGTCGACCTCGGCGCAAACGGTTTCGCCCGACTTGACCGTCCCTTCGAGAAGGGTCCCGGCGTGGATCTGAAACTCACCGTCGTATTCGGTCGATTCGACCCGGAATTTGAAACCGCCGCCGGAAATGACGCCGGTGTCGCCGACCTGGCCCCCTTTTTCGGCGTAGAACGGCGTGCGGTCGAGGATCAGGGCGATCTTCGCCTCGTCGCCGGCGGCCGCCGAATCGGCCATCCGCCCGTCTTTCAGAACGGTCAGAATCTTGGCGTCCGAGACGGCGAGCGACTCGTAGCCCAGGAACGCCGGCGGCGCGGTGCTCTTTTTGAGCGACTCGAGCGGGTCGTCCTGGAAGAGGAGATTCTTTTCGGTCAGGCCGGAAAGCTCGCCGTGATGCTCCATCTCTTTTTTGAAGCCGTCCCAGTCGAACCCGTAGCCGCGTTCGGCGGCGAGGGTCTCGAAAAGTTCCGGCGGGAACCCGTAGGTCTGGTACATTTCGAACGCTTCCTTGCCGGGAACGACCGCTTCGGACGAAATCGAGTTGAAAACGTTTTCGATCCGGCCCAGCCCCCCCTCGATCGTGCCGAGGAAATGCTCCTCTTCGGCGCGGATCACCTGCTGAACGCGCTCGATCGTCTCGCTCAGTTCGGGATAGGGGACCTTCATCAGGTCGGCGACCGCCGGAACCAGCTCGTAGAGGAACGGCTCTTTCTTTTTCATCTGGAACCCGTCGAGGACGGCGCGGCGCAGAAGGCGGCGGATGACGTATTTCTCTTCTTTATTGCCGGGATAGACGTTTTCGTGAACCGCGAAGGTACACGCGCGGACATGGTCGGCGATCCGGCGCAGACGGCGGCCGTTCTCGTCGGCCAGGTCCTGGTCGTTGTATTTCACGCCGCAGACTTCGCCGGCGGCGAGGACCAGCGGCTTGAGAATGTCGATGTGGAAGTTCGTCGCGACCCCCTGGAGGGCGGCGGCGGTCCGCTCGAGCCCCATGCCGGTGTCGATGTTCTTGCTCGGAAGCGGCTCAAGATTGTTCGGCGGGTCGCCGACCCGATTGAACTGCGTAAAGACGAGGTTCCAGATTTCGACCTCGCCCAGCGGCGTGTGGTAGTAGATCTCGCTGCACGGACCGCAGACGCCGTCGGGGCCTTCCGAAGGGGCGCTGGCGGGCCAGAAGTTCTCGTCCTCGTCGAGATATTGCAGGCGGTCGGCGGGAAGGCCGATCTCGTCGAGCCAGATCGCCGCGGCTTCGGCGTCGTCTTTGTAGACCGTCGCCGAAAGCGTTTCGGGAGGAAGACCGAGCCATTTCTTGTCGGTCAGGAATTCCCACGCCCAATGGATCGCCTCGCGCTTGAAGTAGTCGCCGAAACTGAAATTGCCGAGCATCTCGAAGAAGGTGTGGTGATACGCCGTCCGGCCGACGTTGTCGATGTCGCCGGTGCGGAGACATTTCTGACAGGTCGTGGCGCGGGTAAATTCGAGTTTGCAGCGGCCGAGAAAATGGTCTTTGAACTGGTTCATCCCGGCGGGGGTGAAGAGGACCGAAGGATCCCAGCGGGGAACGAGCACGTCGCTCGGACGGCGGACGCACCCTTTGGTTTCGAAGAAGGAGAGGTACTTTTCACGAAGTTCGTTGGCTTTCATCGGATTCTCTGTGTTGCTTCGCCCGGCCTTTCAAACGCCGGGCTTCGGTTCGGGTGGTTGACGGACGGATAAACGGGAGGGGCGCGACGCGGACGTCACCCGTTCCGGGCGACTTTCGCCCAGGTGTCTTTGAGCGAAACGGTCCGGTTAAAGACGGGACGGTCGGCAGTCGAGTCGGCGTCGGGATAGAAGTAGCCGATCCGCTCGAACTGGTAGTGCGCCGCGCCCGGCGCGGCTTCGTCGGCCAGACACGGTTCGACTTTGGCGTTCTCGATCAC
>CADBQY010000064.1 GCA_902796885.1 uncultured Planctomycetota bacterium | reverse complement strand
GCCAACATGATCGACTGGATGAACTACTACTCCTGCAACCTGATCAACCCGAAAGTCCTCGTCGGGATCTTCCTCGGCGCGATGGCGGTCTTCGTCTTCGGCGCGCTGACGATGATGGCCGTCGGGCGTGCCGCTTCGGGTATGGTTGAAGAGGTCCGCCGCCAGTTCCGCGAGAACCCCGGCATCATGAACTACGAAGTGAAGCCGGACTACAAGAAGCCGGTCGCCATTTCGACCCGCGCCGCGCAGAAAGAGATGATCATTCCGTCTCTTCTGGGTCTGATTCTGCCGGTTGCCGTCGGGCTGGTTCTCGGTGTGACGGGCGTGATCGGCGTTCTGGTCGGCGCCCTGACCTGCGGCTTCTGCGTGGCGGTCTATATGGCCAATGCCGGCGGCGCGTGGGACAACGCCAAGAAGTACGTTGAAACCGGCGCTCTGGGCGAAGGGAACGGCAAGAAGTCGGATGTCCACAAGGCGACCGTTGTCGGCGATACAGTCGGCGACCCCTTCAAAGACACCACCGGTCCTTCGCTGAACATCCTGATCAAGCTCATGAGCATGGTTTCGGTCGTGGCCGCCGGCCTGATCGTCAAGTACAGCCTTGGCTTCTGAGTTGACGAAACCTCTCCCCCGGCGCGTTGTCCGGGGCCGAGGAGCCTGAGATCACGGGGCGCTTTGGTTCTTGCCATCGCGCCCCGATTCTTTTTTGTTTTCTTTTATTCGAAAGGAGCGCGTCCGACGCGGCGTCGGGTCGTAACGATTCTTCCGATAATTGGTGCCGCGATTTGAGAAATAGAACGCCCGCCCCTTTCGGGAGGAATGAAACAGCCCTTTTTTTGCCGAAAGGTGAAAAGCGGTGCGGGTCATTCCGTCCCGGAAGTAAGGTTACGAGTTTCATCGAGAGGATCGATCCCATGAGAATCCGTTTTTTGATTTGCGCCCTTCTTTTAGCCCTGGCCGCGGCTCTTTGGTCTGAAAAAGCGAACGCGCAGGAGCCGCTCGGCGCCAGGCCGTCGGCGAACTACAACGCGCAGAACTGGGAACGCTTCTTCCACTATCCCTACGTCTACTACCCGCAGAATTTCCGCCCGATGGACAATTACCGGAGCACTGACGATCTCTACTATCGGTATCGCCGCGACATGCAGGTACCGGTCTACAACCCCTACTGGCAGAACTACTATCCGGTCCCCCGGCGCTTTCATCAGGGGCATCATTTCGTACTCGATATCATGTGACGAAGCGGGAGCTTTTGCCTGATTCGCATTTTGCGGATCGAAACGAATAAGAGAGCACCTTATCTCCGAATAAGGTGTTTTTTTGTCTCTCCGCCGACAAATCTAACCTAAATCCCCTAAAAATATCCGATTAAATCTGATGACACCCGATTTTATCGGCTGAAAAATTAGGTATAATATAGAAGCTTAGAGACGTGGCGAAGGCGAGCAGTCTCCGCACGCTTTTAGCGGATAGTCAGTCTACGCAGTATGGACGTGATACGATGAATATGGTAAATCGCGAAACGATCGAAGCGATCATCCGCAAAGTTCTTATCGAAAAATTGGGCGAAGGCGCGGCGGCCGCCGCCGAAACCGCCGCCGTCGCGGCGGGACGCAACCCGCTGGTCGTCAGCATTTCGGCCCGTCACATTCACCTGACCGACGCCGACGTCGAGACTCTTTTCGGCAAGGGGAAGACGCTCACCAAGATGAAAGATCTCTATCAGGACGGCTTTTTCGCCGCCAACGAAACGGTGATGCTGATCGGACCTCGCAAGAGGATGCTTCCGAGCGTCCGCATTCTGGGGCCCACCCGAAAAGAGTCGCAGGTGGAGCTTTCGTTCACCGACGCCATCTCGCTGGGGATTGACCCGCCGGTGCGCGAAAGCGGCAAGCTGGAAGGGACCCCCGGGTGCGTTCTGGTCGGCCCGGCGGGCGTGGTCGAACTCAAGCGCGGCGTGATCCGCGCCGAGCGGCACGTGCACATGGGCCCCGCCGACGCGGCGTATTACGGCGTGAAAGACAAAGACCGCATGAAGCTCCGCGTCGAGGCGGGGGGGTGCAGCACCACGCTCGAGAACGTGCTGGTCCGCGTCGGCGAGAAGATCAAGCTCGAGGTTCATCTCGACACCGACGAGGGGAACGCCGTCGATCTGGAACACGCCACCAAGATCGAGTTGATCAAATAACCGTCAGGCAATCCGAAAACGTAACATTTACGCGAAATAAAAACTTAAGTTTTTAACCATTCCTTTAACACGGGAGAAAGAGAAAAGATGGCAAAAGCGATGGAAGCAATCGGAATGATTGAAGGGAAAGGGTTCACCACCCTTTTCGAGGCGACGGACGCGATGATGAAAGCGGCCAACGTCGAGTTTCTGGGTTGGGACAAGGTCGGCAGCGGGATCGTGACCGCGTTTGTGACCGGCGACGTGGCGGCGGTGAAAGCCGCGACCGACGCCGGAGCGGCGGCCGGCGCCCGGATCGGCGAGATCACTTCGGTCGAAGTGATCGCGCGTCCCCACGGCGATATCGCCAAAGTTCTTCCGGCGACGCTCGTCAAGCCGGCGGCGAAAAAAGACTGACCGCCGTTAACATTCAACACAAACAAGAACCGGAAAGGATATACAAATGGACAACGCAATCGGACTCCTTGAAACGAAAGGCCTCCTCCCCCTGGTTAAGGCGACCGACGCGATGGCGAAAGCCGCGAACGTCGAAGTCGTCAAACGGATTCAGATCGGCGGCGGGCTGGTCACCACCGTGGTTCGCGGCGACGTCGCCAGCGTGAAAGCCGCCGTCGACGCGGGCGCCGCGGCCGCGCAGAGCGTCGGCGAACTCTACGCCGCGCACGTGATTCCGCGTCCGGCCGACGGCGTGATCGCCGCCTACCTGGGCTGAGGATTGGCGGCGCTTTCCTTCCTCCCGGGAGGGAAGCCGTTTACGGGCCGCGAGAGGTCACGAAAGGGAACGAATGAAAATTCTGGTAGCGAACCTGGGTTCGACGAGTTTTAAATACAGCCTTTACGACATGGAGACGGAAACGCTCCTGGCGCGCGGCAAGGTTCAGCGGATCGGCGACGCCGAGTCCCCCTGCGAGGTGACGATCGGCGGCAAAACGAACAGCGTGACGGTTCCCGTCCCCGATCACGCGGTGGCGGTGCGGCAGTGTCTGGCGCAGCTGACCGATCCGGAGACCGGCTGTCTGAAATCGGCCGACGAGGTCGCGGGAATCGGCTTCAAGGCGGTGATGGCGAACAACATCACCGGCGTGCAGTGGGTCACCAAAGAACTCCTCGACGCGATGGAAGAGCTCAACCAGGTGATGCCGGCGCACAATCCTCCGTACGTGCGGGCGATGCGTCTTCTGAACGAGCAGTTCCCCGACATCCCGCTGGTGGCGGCGTTCGAAACGGGGTTCCATCAGACGATTCCCGAACACAACCGCTACTACGGCGTTCCCTACGAGTGGTCTCAGAAATACTCGGTCAAGCGGTTCGGTTTCCACGGGGCGAGCCACCGCTACATC
>CADBQY010000063.1 GCA_902796885.1 uncultured Planctomycetota bacterium | reverse complement strand
CGCGATCCGCCGGCGGTCGCTCCGGTCCGGCCGGACAGATTGCTCTCTTTTGTCTTGTTCAGCTCCTGAATGGCCGCTTCCGGATCGAGGACGCGGTAGTTTTCGTCAACCTGCCCCGGATTGATCATCACCGGGTAAAAAATACCGAAATCACGGAACGAAACCGTTTCGGTCTGACTTTCCGTCCCGCCGCTCTGGCGTTGCTGTTCGAGACTGACCGGCAGCTGTACATAACCGTGTTTCAGCCAGGGGAGGAATCGGCGTCGGACATATTCCGGCCCCCGGTTCGAGTCGCTCCGGTCCGCCGAGTTATGATAGTGATAGGCGGTCAGCTGAACGACGTTTCCCGCTCCCGAAGGACCGGTGATCAGTTCAAGGCGCGGGTCTTTACTTTCGACAAATTCGTCGGCCGCCGCGGCGTTCGCACCGCCCTTTCCTTTGGCGTTTCCCCCTTTGCCGGAGCTTTTCCCCTTCGTGCCGCCTCCGCCCGGCGTTTTGGCGGACGACTTGGCCGGCGCTTTGGCGGGTTTCTTCGAAGCGCGGCCCCCCTTGCCTCCTCCGCCTCCTTTACCCCCCTTGGCGCTTCCGGCGGCGTTGGCGTAGGCGGCGATACCGAATTCCGGCGCTTCGGGAAATGCGTAGTTCTTTTCCAGGAGAGAGGAGTCCCCCGCTTCGGCGGCTTCGAACCACTTCGCCTCAATATCGTCGATAGTGTACCACTTGCGAACCTGTTCGAACCAGGTCGAAAGGTCGTCGACCGGGACGACCTCAATGTTGTCGATGTAAATGCGGTCCAGATTCGAGATCGCTTCGGCCTTTTCGCGCGCGTTCATCGACGAGAATTCGGGCGGGAGCGTCTCGACCAGGTGGACGTCGTCGGGGAAGAACCCTTCGGGGATCTTCAAAAAGGCGTTGAGCGTCTTGATCAGCTCGATCCAAGTGACGCGCCCTTCGACGTTCGAGGTGAGGGTTTTGCCGATCACGTCCATCTTTTTGAATTTATCAATCTCGTCTTTGACGCTTTTGTTGATCCGTTCCGACTCGGAGTGGACTCGTTTGGCGGTCTCCACCGCCGAAGTGAGCGACGAGTTGCGTACCGCGGAGAGCGCCGAGGTCGAACTGATATACTGAATGGCAAACGCCAGGAGCAGAAGCGCCGCCGCCGCGAGCGCCCACGGTTTTTTGCTGTCGACCAGCCGGTCGCGTACCACCTCGGGGGGGATCAGGTTGACGTCGAGCGTTCCCTGATGCAAAAGCTGGAGGGCCAGCCCGTAAGCCACGGCGAACGACGAGAGGTTTTCCCGGAATTGGGGGTTGTTGAGGACTTCGGGCCCCTGAAGACGGTCGTACGAAGTCGGCAGGATCACTTCCATATTCAAGGTCTTCGCCAGGAAGTTCCGGAGCCCGGGAAGTTTCATCGCGTTCCCCATCGCGTAGATGCGGCGGATCTCGGCGTTGCGGTTGAGGTTGTTGTAGTACTTAATCGAACGTTCGATTTCGGACTGCATTTCGGTAAAGACGGGACGCATGGCGACGATCACCGCGCGGACGTCGGGGCTTTGCGCGGCGTTCCGTTTGATATGCTCGGCGTTCGAGAAGGTGAGTTTGAGCGACTTGGTGAGCGCCTTGGTGAACGCGTTTCCGCCGATCGGGATGTTGCGAAGCCAGATCGTCGTGCCGTTGGTGATGACCACTTCCGAAGTGTCGGTTCCGACGTTCAGGATCAGATCGTACTTGTTCGACGCGGCGCCGTCGGCGCCCGGCGGGTTCGCCCCGTAAAAGTTGTGCACGTAGCTGTTGTACAGCGCGATCGGCGCGCCCTGGATGGCGTCGATATCGATGTTGTTTTCGGCGTAGCTTGCGATCGTTTTGTGGGCAAGCTCTTTTTTCATCGCGTACATGAAGATGTTCGCGTCCAGCAGGATCGATCCCTCCTGGATACCCCCGACTTCTCGGTAGGTCCAAATGACGTCGTCGAGGTTAAACGGGAGCCACTGACGAACTTCGTACTGGACGAGATCCTTGATCTTTTTCGGTTCGACCGGCGGAAGGGACTGGAAACGCCAGAGCGCGCTCTGGCCGCTGACCGAGACGGCGATCCGTTCCCCTTTGACGTCGTTGCGCGAAAGGAAAAGACGCAGCGATTCGGCCAGAATCTCTTTCGGGTCGGCGCCCGGCTGCGACATCACCTTGTTATGCTCGATGTAGTCGAACGCCAAAACGCGAAGCGTGCCCGGTTCGTCCCCCAGCTGGCAGCGGAGAGCTTTCAGCGAGGTGTTCCCAACGTCAATTCCCCAAACGATTTCGTTCTTAGCCATAGTATCCGATAAATATCGACCCGATTTATATTATTGGGAGTCCCTGTCAGGCGTAAAGCGCCGGGAGCGGACAGGTTTTCAGACTGTACGCTCCCAAGATACCATCTTCCATCATATCACCAATTGAGTAAAAAATCAAAACTTTCGTTTTATTTCACCCCATTTTTATAAAACTCCGATCCTTTTTCACGGGAATAATTCCTATAACCGGAATTGTCGGAGCTCGGAGAGCGGTAAGCTCTTCCGTTCGGCAGAGGGGGGGAGACGGGAGGGTCAGGCGTCGGAATCGTCGTCGGACCCGTCGGTTTCGGCGGGAGGGGAGGTTTCCCCCTGCGGGATAATCAGGACATTGTCGCCGAAATCGGCGCTGTCTTCTTCGATCGGACGGCCGTCTTCGCCGAACCGGGTGTCCGCGACCGAAGTCTTGCTCCGGGCGACGGCGACCAGGTCGTCGTAGATCTCGCCGCGCGGCTTGCCGCTGATTTCCGAGAGGGCGTCGGCAACCTCCCCCAGGTAACGGAGAAAGACGCTTCGGCGTTCCCCTTCGCGCTTGACTTGCTGGCGGCGCTTGAGGAACATGCCGAGTTTTCGACCGACCGCCTGGAGTGCGAGCCGGAGCTCTTTTTGGATTTCGGGATAGGCGGCGATCGCCTCTTTCGATTCGCTGGTAAACGGAACCCAGACGCTCGCCAGGTGGACGATGATCGTCAGCGGTCCGCGCGGAAGCTGTCCGCGCGTTTGCGCCAGACCGTACGCGCGCCAGTTCATCTGGGAGACCGTCTGCGTAATGAGGCATGCCCCCGGCTGAAACTGCAGGGGAACGCGGTTGGCGAAACGGTAGACGGTCATCGTCTGACCTTCGTTGAGGTTCATCGTCTGGAGCGATTCCAGGAGGGCGTTGAATTCTTTCGGAAGGAGTTTGGCCGGCGAGACGCGGGGGCGGATCCGGGCGTTTTTGATAATTTTGTCGGCGCCGTCCGGACCGATTCCGTCGAACGCGGCGGTGAGGAACTGACGCATCGTCCGCGCGTCGCTTTCGTGGAGCATCTCGGTGAGCGTCTCGCGCGTCACCTTTTGCAATGCCGGTCCGCCGCCGTAGGCCAGACCGACCTCGACCTGAAACGGGTTTCCGCGATAGACCGCCGGCGGACGCGTCGCCGCGGCGAAGAATTCCCCCGGAACCACCTTGTGCAGGCCCGCCAGAATGTGGTGTTCGCCGATCGGAATGATGCAGTCGGTCGACGGGGCGGGGATTTTCGTTTCGGGAATGGCGTAAAAGAGCGCCTCGGCCTCGTCGCGCTGAAGCTGACACGGGTTGGCGCGGGTCGAGATTTTTGCCGTCTGGCAGAGCTGGCGCGCCACCGCCGGCGAGACGCGGCAGAACGATTCGGTCAGGAATTTCAGGAGCGTCGGCTCGCCCGTCTCGTGGAGCATATTGATCAGATGCCCCAGCTCGATCCCGTAGGGGTGCGGCTTGATTTCGACCGGTTCGGGGGGAAGATCGGCCACACCGGCCGCGTAGGTGGTCTGGTTTCCCTCGGGGTCGGTGTAATGGAGCGTGGCGTGCGGATTGGCGATGGCGGTTTCTTCGAGGTATTCGTCGACGCTCCCGCGCCCCCGTTGGTATTTCGCTTCCAACTCGATGGTGACGCGCGTTCCGTGCGGCACTTCGACCCAGTCGATTTCCTGCTCGACGATCATCTTCCGGCCGATATCGTTCGGCGGGATCTCGACCCCGCTCCCCTCGCCGTTGAGGATATCGGGACGGTTTTGTTTGGTGTCCATCCGCAGAACATAGTAGTGCGCCGGAGTGCGGGGAGAGATTTTCGAAATGATCTTGATCGGTTTGCCGGTCGTCAGAAGACCGTACATGCCGGCGGCGCTGATCCCGATCCCCTGCTGGCCGCGGCTCATCCGAAGGCGGTGGAACTTCGAACCGTAAAGGAGTTTGCCGTAGATGTTCGGGATCTGCTTTTTGACGATCCCCGGACCGTTGTCCTGAACGGCGACCCGATATCGGGAAGAGCCGGTCGCGTCGATCTGTACCCAGATCTCGGGAAGAATCCCCGCCTCTTCGCAGGCGTCGAGGGAATTGTCGACCGCCTCCTTCACCGTGGTTAGGAGCGCTTTGCGCGGGTTGTCGAACCCGAGCAGATGGCGGTTCTTGGCGAAAAACTCACTGACCGAGATCTCTTTTTGCGCGAGCGCCATACTCTGCGCGTTGGCGCGCCGTTTCACTTTCGAGCCGGTTTCATTTTCAATCGAGGCCAAGGCGTATCCTTTGGACGGGCTATTATTGTCTTGCCCTTTGTCTTTTTTATGTCTTCTATCCTTCCCGGTCCGTTGATTTTAACGGAAACGAGGGAACTTTAAAAGGGCGGGAATCGGGACTTTCTTTGCAGATTTTGAGAAAATAGGGAAGTTTTGATATTTCCCTTCACCCAATTATATTGTAAAGTATGAGTGGGCGATCTGTTTCGCCTTCACGGCGCCTGTACGGATTTCGGCGCGCCGAGAGCAGAGATGACGGATTATTTGAGGAGATCGATGAGAAGTTTTGGAATTGGCCGGCGGACGCGTTCCCGGCAAGACGGGGATTTGGGGGGGCGTTTTTTTCCTCGATCGCGGGCCGGGCTTCTTGGCGCGGCCGCGGTTCTGCTGAGCGTTCTGGCCGCGGCGCTGTCGGTTGCGGCGCAGGAAGAATCGAACGGATCTTTTGACCCGATCAAAGAAAACGGCGAGTATTTCGTCGACTGGGGGACGCCCGATCTGGCGTTAGTCGTGACGGGACTTCTCGACGGATATATCGAACCGTGCGGCTGCGCCGGAATGGATCGGATGAAAGGGGGCCTTTCGCGCCGCGCCGATTTCCTGAAAGGTCTTCGCGCCGACGGCTGGCCGGTCGTGGCGGTCGACGCCGGTCTGATCACCGCGGGATACGGGTTTCAGGAAGAGCTGAAATTCGACATGGCGATCAACGCCTTCTATCTGATGGGGTATTCGGCGATCGGGATCAGCCAGAACGAACTCCGCTTTCCCGCGCACTACCTTCTGAAATACACCGTCCCGCCGGGACCGACCGAAGAGAGCCTTTTCGTTTCGGCGAATATCGGCGTGTATGACTTTTTGAAGCTTTACACTCTGCCGTACAAGGTGATCGAGCAGAACGGGATTCGGATCGGCGTCACGTCGGTCGTCGACCCGGGCGCCCTGCCGGCGCTCGACGAAAAGATCAAAACCAAACAGCCGGAAGAGCGTCTCAACGCAATCCTCGCGGCGCTGAAAAAGGAGGAATGCGATCACCTGGTTCTCATCGCGCACGGTTCGGAACAGTTCGTCGAACAGCTGATCACCGACTTTGCCGATTTCGACGTGATCGTGACCGGCGATTCTCCCACCACTCCCCCGCTGGAACCGAAACGGACCGAAAGAGGTCAGCTTGTTCTCGAGGTGGGCGAGAAGGGGAAATACGCCATCGTTCTGGGAATCTACGGCGATACGGTCCGCTATCAGCGCGTGGCGCTTGACTCGCGCTATAAACAGTCGGGGGACGTTCATCTTCTGATGAAAGAGTATCAGGACGTCCTGCGCGGGATCGTCGAGGCGAAGGGGTTCCGCGGACTGAATATTATGCCGGTCGAGTCCCCTGACAAACAGGTTAAAGGGGATTACGTCGGTTCGGCCAAGTGCGGTTCGTGCCACAGCGACGCGTATGACATCTGGCGCGAGTCGCGCCACAGCACCGCGTGGAAGTCGCTCAGTTCCGACCCGCCGACCGAACATACCGCCGACCCCCCGCGCAATTTCGACCCGGACTGCGTCAGCTGCCATGTGGTCGGTTGGAACGGAACGGCGCACGTGCCGTATGTCGGCGGCTACGAAAATATGAAAACGACCGCCCACCTGGCCAACGTCGGGTGCGAGTCGTGTCACGGCCCCGGTTCGAATCACATTCAGGCGGAACTCGGCAGCGACGCAGCGGCGCAGACCAGGATGCGCCAGTCGATGCTCGTCGGTTCGAACGTCAAACAGGTCTGTTACTCGTGCCATGATTCGGACAACAGCCCGAACTTCGAGTTCGACGAGTATTACGAACGGATCGACCATTCCGAACCGGCCGACGAGGAGTAATCCGAAGCCGAAATCATTAAAACCGTCGCGGCCCGTTCCCATTCCGTGGGCGCCGCGGCGGTTTCGTCCGACAGACGAAAGAGGTTTTTCCGACGGAGCGGCAAACCAAAACCAACGGACCGCGGCCCGCCGAAAGGCGTGAGATTCCGGGAGCGGAATCGGCCGTCGTCTTTACGAGATACAAACAGGGTTTGAATTGTCCGCAGAGGAAAAAACACGTGTCTGGACGTCCGGACGGATTCTCTTTGGAATCTGCCTTTCGCTGGCGTTCTGCTTTCTTGTCGTCAGCGTCGTCACCTACTCGCCGCTCGATCCGCCGGGACAGACGTACGCCGCGCTTGAGCGCCCGGTTCACAATCTGTGCGGCCCGTCCGGCGCGTATTGCGCCGATCTTCTTTACCGTCTCTGCGGCTACGGGGTTTGGTTTCTTTTGATTCCCCTCTTTCTGCGCCTGGTTTCCTTCTGGCGCCTTCCCAGGCTGAAAGGTTCCGCCCTGAAAGTGATCGGGACGTTTTTGATGCTTACGGCGCTTTGCGGCGCCCTTTCGGCGTTTGTCCCCTACTATAGGACGAAGACGTCCGATTCGGCCAAAATATCGGAACCCGCGTCGACCCGCCAAGCGGATACGGCTTCCGAACCCGCGTCGGGCGGCGCGGCGGCGTTTCGGGTGCGCCTCGCCTCCCAGCAGACCGAACTCGGTCCCGGCGGACAGCTGGGAGTCGTCGCGCGGTTTCTGCTCGACAAGAAGCTCCACCTCGCCCCGATCGGGATCGGGATATTCCTTGTCTTCATGTTCGCCGCCGGGGTGATCCTGGCGAGCGACTCGCCGCTGTTGCATCTCCTTCTGCAAGTGACCGGTCTCCGCGCGGCGGCGGAAGTTTTCGTCCGCCCGGAAAAACGGAAGAACGTCCCGCCTGAACCGGAACCGGCGCCCACGCCCCCGCCCGGCGAACCCGCCGAGCCGGTTGGGGAAGAAGAGGAGACGGGCGGCGTCGAGGAAGACGCGCCGGGCGAAGAGGAGGAGCCGGACGAGGAAGACGCCGAGCGGCCCGCGCCATACGTCCTTCCTCCGATCGGGATTCTCCCTTACGGCGATCCGGTCGATACGACCGGGTTCCAGCGTCGGATCGAAAAGGAGATGGCCCGGCTCCAAAAGGCGTTCGACGACTACAACTGCGATGTCCGTGTGGTCGGGTACCAGACCGGGCCGGTCATCACCCTCTTTGAACTGGAACTTTCGAAAGGACAGAAGCTCGCCCAGCTTCGGAATCTCGAGAACGAGTTGGCGATCGCGATGAAAGTCCCGAACGTCCGGGTCGTCTTTCCGATTCCGGGAAAGAGTTCGGTCGGCGTCGAGGTTCCGAACAAGGACAGGCAGTATGTCCGTTTGCGCGACGTGATGGAAGAGTCGGCCGAGATGGCCGAGACGATGCAGATCCCCCTCTTTATCGGAAAAGATATCGCCGGCGATCCGGTCGTCGCCGATCTGGCGAAACTCCCCCACCTTCTGATCGCCGGGCGTACCGGAACGGGAAAATCGGTCTGCCTGAACTCGATCATCCTTTCGATCCTGATGACGAAGACGCCGGCGCAGGTCCGCCTGATGATGATCGACCCGAAGATGGTCGAACTGAGTCCGTATAAAAAGATCCCCCATTTGATGCATCACGTGATGACGGACATGAAGGAGGCGACACGGGTTCTGAGCTGGCTCTGCGACCATATGGACGAACGATACAACCTGCTGGCGCGCGTCGGGGTACGGCAGCTCAAAGAGTACAATCGCCTCACGCCGAAAAAACTCTATCAGCGCTATCAGCCGCAGAGCGAGGAAGAATGGGAACGCGTTCCGAAACAGCTTTCGGCGATTGTGGTCATCGCCGACGAGATTGCCGATATGATGGCGATCGCCGGAAAAGAAGTTTCGGAGCACATCGCGCGCCTGGCGGCCAAGAGCCGCGCGGTCGGAATCCATCTGATCCTGGCGACGCAGAAACCGACGGTCAACGTGGTGACCGGTCTGATCAAGTCGAACCTGCCGGCGAGGATCGCCTTCGGAGTCGCCACACAGAATGACAGCCGCGTTATTTTGGATGAAAACGGCGCCGAAAAACTTCTGGGGAACGGCGACTTCCTCTTTCTGGATTCCGTAACGAACCGGATCCTCCGGGGGCAGGGGACTTTTATCGATAGCGACGAGATCTATTCGGTTAACTGCGAGATCGCAGTCGATAAACCAGAATTTGTCAAGATCGATATCGAGGGGGAAACCAGGGAGATACAGGTCAAACAGCGAAGCGACGACCCCCTCTACGAGCAAGCGGTCGAAATGATCCTGACCGAACGGCGGGGGAGTACTTCTCTGCTGCAGCGGCGTTTTTCGATCGGTTACGGGCGCGCGGCGAAAATTATCGACGCGATGGAAGCCGAAGGGCTGATCGGGCCGAAGACCGAAAACGACTCGAAACCGCGCAAAGTTTTAAAGTCGCTCGAACAGTGGCGCGCCGAACGGCAGAGCGAAGAAAATACGCCGTCGCCGATCCCGCGCGCGACGCTGCCGCCCGCCGAGCCGATAAAACAAACCTCCATTTTCTTCGAAGCCGGCGGGGACGAGCCCGACGAAGAGGAATGCCCCCGCCCGCGGCGAATCTATACGCGTTCCGAACCCGCAGCGACCGCCGGCGGCGAGGAGCCGCGAGAAGAGGACGGCACCGAAGCGTACGCCGAAGACGAGTATGACGGCGAAGAATACGAAGACGCCGGGGCGTTTGAAGGCGAAGAATATGAAGACGGCGAGGAGCCATGGGAAGAGGACGGCGCCGAATCGTATGCCGAGGACGAGTATGACGGCGAAGAATACGAAGACGATGAGGAAGGCTCCGAAGACGAGGAAGATGGAGACGAAGGGGCTCCGTGGGAAGAGGACGATGCCGAAGACGAGTATGACGGCGGGTCCGACGGCGAAGAATATGGGGGCGACGACAACGGCTCCGAAGCGTATGCCGCCGACGAGTGGGAAGAGGAGCCCGAAACGGACGAACCGATCGAAGAGGAGCCGTTCGAGGAGCCGGTCGAACGTCCCCGCCCGAATTTGCGCGATTTAGCGCGCCGGCGAAGGGAACGCAAAAGGCGGCGCCGCCAGCGGGGGGAAGACGTTTAGCGCGATGCCTCAGGCGGCGTCTTTTCCGTTACATTCCCCGTCCGGAATCGTCCCGCGGCGAAGAAAGCTCCGCGGCGAGCGCGCGGGGATAGACCGCAACCTCTTCCGCCTCGGTAAGCCAGTTCATGACCAGAAAGGCGCGGTCGAAGTTGGTGATATTCCCGTCGGCGTCAATGTCGCAGAAGAGGAGGTAATTGTCGTCCCCCTCTTCGCTGAGCCAAGCCGACGTCAGATAGAGAAGATCGGAGCCCGAAATGTCGCCGTCTCCGTTGATGTCGATCGGACAGACGTAAAACGGCGCGTCGCCGCTCCACGCCGAGTCGGCGTAGAGCCCTTCTCCCAGGGCGCGGATATTGTATATCACTTCCGCGCCGTACGGCAAACCGGTCATCAGAACGCTTGACTCCGTCGTGACGACGGTGCCAAAGAGTTCTCCGCCCGCCGAACAGGTCACCTCGTAGCCCGAAGCGTTTTCGACTTCGGTCCACGTCAGAAGATGCCGGTTGGCACCGCCCGAAACGAAATAATTTTTTCCTCCGGTCAGAAGGACCGGCGTTTCCAACGGCGTCGGAACGGGATCGGTCAGGGGGTATTCGAAAGCGCCCAGGTCGACGATCCCACCGGCGATTCGCTCGTTTTGCGCCAAATCGGTCGTATATCCTTCGATAAACGCGTTTTCCCCTTTGTTGATCGCCTGCGAGTTTTCGGCGAGAGCGTAATCTCCGTACGGGCCCGATTCGAAGAGGGGCAGAGAGGGATCGTATTCGGGACAGTCCGTCGAGTCGGTCCACCCCGTAAAGCCCGAGATCGTGTTGAAAGCGTGGAGCGCGCCGGAGGCGCGGGAGACGTCGGCTCCGGCGCCGGCCACGTTCTGAACGACCAGTGTGTTGTAAAAGAAAGCGTTTTTCGCACCGCTGTAGACCCCCCCTCCGGCGTAGAATTCTCCCGTGTTGTTGGCGGCGACGGTGCAGTTGGTTAGCGTCATCGTTCCCGACCCGGCGTATATCCCCCCGCCGTTATATGCGGAGCTGTTTTCGCAGAGGGCGCAGTTCGTCATGGAAACGGTCCCGGAATAATGATAGAGCGCCCCGCCGCTGCTGGCGCCGTTTCGAAAAATGTCGCAGGCGGCGATCGCCAGCGCGCCGGTATTGTATATCCCGCCCCCCTGGCCGCTCGCGGCGTTCTCCGCGATTGTGGAGACGGAGAGCGTCAGTTTTCCGCCGCCGTTGTAGAGACCGCCGCCGTAAGCCGAGCTGTTCGCCGTAACAAGACAGCCGGCGACCGTCAGGGTTCCGTAATTGGAGATTCCTCCCCCGTAGGTTCCTTTTCCGCCGGTGACGACCAGATTGTCCAGACTGACCGGGACGGAATCGCTCCCGCCGCCGACGTAAAAGACGCAGCTTTTCCCGTCCCCGTCGATCGTCACGCGGTTTCCCGGCGTGCCGCTGATCGTGATCCCTTTGTAGATTTCCAGCGGCGAGCCGTGCAGAGTGATCGTCTTTCGGGCGACGGCGGCGGTGAAGGTGATCCGATCGCCGGCCGACGCGCGGGCGATCGCCTCGCGCAAAGAGACGACGCCGTCGGTTGTGCTCCACGAGGTCGGATCGTCGTTGGTGTTCACTTCCCAGCGAACTTCTTCGGTCGGCATGGGGAAATCCTTCGCCTCGCACGCTCCCGGCGAGCCGGCAAACACGGCCAAAAGGGCGCGCGGTTCGAGAGATTCCAGATGAAGACGGCGATACGGCGGATTTTTTTTCATGGCGTCTCGTTTTTCAAGTTTTCCCGGCGTTCGTTTTGGCAAGGGATCGGTTCGGCGGACTCTACACTATTTCCGCCGTCGGTTCAAGGCGAGTCGCAAAGAGAGAAGGGGCAGAGCGCGGTTTGACTACGGCGCGACGAACAGAACGCCGCAGAAGCTGAGCAGATTCAGCGCCATATGCATCGTTAGGTTCGAGACGAACCGTTCGGTTCGGAAAAAGAGGGTTCCCAGTCCGAGCGCGAGGATGAAGATCGGGGCGGGGTCGGGGACGACGTCGGGAAGGGAGAGCCGAAGGAGTTGCTGAACGGCGATCATGACCGGCCAGGTGATCGCGAAAAGGAGAAGTCCTTTGAGGATACCGCCGAGATTCCCCCGCTTCCGAAATCCGAGTTCACGCCACGCGGCGCCGCTGACTCGACGGAGCCAGAAGAGAATAAAAAGGGAAAGAAAAATGTGCGCGATCCCCATCGAAAGGACTCCGTAGAGGATCCGGTTGAGCTGTTCGATGCTCACCGCGCCGGACGCCGGGCGGATATGGATCAGGGCGAAGAAAACCGCCTGGGTCAGGACGGCAAAGACGACCGAGGGAACGCACCGGAGGAGCCCGCGCATCAAGACGACGCGGAAGATCAGCTCTTCGGTCAGCGGCGCGGTGACGACGCCGGTGACGAAGACCAGGATCAGGATCCAATGATAACTCGGAATCTTTCGCGAAACGAGGATCAGAACGGTGAGAGGGTGTTCCCCGCGAAACTTTTCGCCGACGGCCGACACATTTTTTTCTTTATCGTCTTTTTCTTCGTTGCCGAAGAGTTTGAGACGAACGGCCGTTTCGCGGAGCTTCCCGAACAGTTCGGAGGATTCGACCCGGTCGAGCGTCTGCCGCAGGCGGGTCGGCCGACGGTCGGCGTGGGGCGGACTCTTCTGCTTGGTGAAGCTCAACTCTTCGGGCAGATCGCTTTCGCGGATAGCGAGATGTTCCCGCCGCCACTCTTCGGGAAGGAAAGTGAGCGCCGAACGGATCCAGCCGGGGAGAAGAAAGAAGAGCGCCAGAACCAGAACCATCTCGAGGATCCCCCAGGAGGGCGGGTCGGTCAGGCGCGGGGTGTCGATAGAACCGCGGGACGTCGTTTTTCCGGGATCTTTAAACGGCGGGATTTCGGGTCTGTCCGGCATACAACGTCTCCGGCGGGGAAGAACTAGGCCGACTCGGCGTCGCGCAAAACGCGGACGGCGGCGAAGATGTAGTTAATACACGAATGGACGGCGGTCCAGATCATGCCCCAGAGACAGACGATCATCGTCAGGGTGACCCACGTCTGAGGCGTTCCGCGCCGGAGAAGGATCAGGTAGACAAAGCAGGCGCCGATTCCGACGCATTGAAATCCCATCTTGATCTTACCGAGCCATTTGGCCGAGAAGTCGCCGCCGCCGCCTTCGACGATCGAACGAAGCATAGTGATCAGCAACTCGCGCGAGACGATCACCACGACCATCCAGGGGGCCAGGCCGAGTTTCCACCCGCATCCGGGAAGGGACACGCCGATCAGTTCCGGAATCGAAACCAGGTAGATCAGCGTTCCGCAAACGAGGAGTTTGTCGGCAAACGGGTCGAGGATCCGTCCGAGTTTGGTTACCTGATGGAATCGGCGCGCCCACCATCCGTCGGCGAAATCGGTCAGAGCCCCGATCACGAAGAGGACAAATCCGATCTTGTAGCAGCCGAACGGAAGAACCGTAAAAATGAGAATCGATGAGACGATCCTTACGAAGGTCAGAACATTCGGTACGTTCCATAAAGATTTGTTCATCTCATTCTTCTTTCTGCGTGAGGATATCGTGGAGTTGACCGGCCGCCTTTCCGCGGTCGGCCTGTCCCGTTACGGCGTTGGCGACGCAAACGCGCTTGCACCCGGCTTCCAAAACCCGCGGGAGATTTTCGGCGTCGATCCCTCCGATCGCGAAGATCGGAACGGGAATCGAAAGGGTCTTCAGGCGGCGCAGATAGTCAAGACCCGCGTTCCGGGCGTCGGCCTTGGTCGCCGTCGGAAAAATCGAGCCGGCGCCCAGATAATCGACCCGGGCCGGGCCGTTGATTTCGGCGAGCGCCTCCCGCGCCTCTTCGGCGCGGGAGGTCGAAAGACCCAGGATCAGCTCCGGGCCGACGATACGGCGTGCTTCCGACGGCGGGAGTTCGGTCTGCCCGACGTGAACCCCGTCGGCGCCGACCGCCACGGCCAAGTCGGCCCGGTCGTTGACGACCAGCAGCGGGCGCGCCGGAACTCTTCCCGATTCGGCCAGCCGATCGAAAAGCGCGGTCAGCCGCAGCCCCGCCGCGTAGAGCTCGCGGTCGGTCGCGTTCTTGTCGCGCAACTGGAAAATTTCCGCTCCGGCCAGCGCGATCTTTTCGACGTCGCCGTCCGAGAGATCGCAGGTGACCAAAACGTAAAGACGCGCGGCGTCAAGGCGTGCCAGACGGTCGGCCGCCGCAAAAACGGCGTGTGTCTCTTTTTGGAGCGCGTACGACTCGTAGCGGAGCCGCTCGGCGCGGCGCGCGATTTCGGGGATTGCCAATTTCGCGAACTCTTCGAGGCTTCGGAGCGATTCCTGTAATCGGCAGTAATTCGCGGCCAGGATCGTTCCGACGGAAGAGCGGCTGTATTCCCCGGCCCCTTCCAAAACGCTCCCGACGTCGGAGACCGAGTCGCGCGCCTCCAGCCGCCTGTCCCATGGAAGGAGTGCGGTGAGCGCGCCGAACTCGTGCCGAAACGCCTTGAGACGCGCGTCGAGCGCGGCGTTGTCGGTCAGGAAACGGACCGCGTCTTCGATCACGCGGACGGCTTCCCGGCCGCGGTCGGCGGCGGCGTCCAAAACTCGCCAGACCGAACGGTCGGCGCGGCTATTCGGCTTTGATTCGGACATTCTTGACCTGAACTTCCATCGGCGGACCGGCGTGCGCCTGAATCGCCAGGATGCCGCTCGTTCGCCGTTCGTCTTTGTTGTTGTCGACGAAGACGCTCATCACCTTGCCGTTGATCTTGTGGATCATCAGATATCCGCGCGCGATCACCTCGTAGGAGTTCCAGTCCTCGATCTTGACGTCGGCTTTCAAGTCGTCGCTTTCGGCGAACCGGGCGAGCGTGTGAAGCTGACGGTCTTCGCCGAATTCCGAGACGGCGCCCCGTTCGGCGATGAAGCCGTAATACCCTTCGCCGAAGCAGATTCCCGAATAGACGGCGGCGCCGTCAAAATCGGCCTGGTACCCGCCCACGCGGTAAGGCTCGTCCCCTTCGAGTACCCGCGAACGATACTGCATTCCGGAATTTCCGTTGCGGGAGAGCTTGATGTCGAACCGAAGAACGAAGTCGTCCGGGATTTCGACGCCGCCGGTGTAAATCAGAAACGTGTTGTATTTCAGCTTGGCCGGTCCGGAATCGGACGTGCGGCCGGTCAGCGCGCCGTCTTCGACCGACCAAACCGCGGGATCGCCCGTCCAGCCGGTCAGGTCTTTTCCGTTGAAGAGGGAGGCGAATCCCTCTTCCTGTGCCGAAACCGCCGTGAACGCGGCGGCGATCAGCCCGAGAAGGGCTCCATATAAAACCGTTTTTTTCATGTTGCGCAGACTCCGTGAAGATTCCGCGTCCGCGAAGCCGGACATCTCGGCTCCGAGGGCGGAAAGATTATTTGACCTCTTTGATCCGGATGTTGTTAAACTCGACGCGCATCGGCGGGCCGGCGTGCGCCTGAATCGCGATCAGCCCCCCCTCGCGGCGGTTTTCCGTGTCGTCGTCGATCAGAACGCTCATCATCTGTCCGTTGATCCGCTGGATAAACGTGTAGCCGACGGCGACCACTTCGTACGTGTTCCAGTCCTCGATGTTGATCACTTCTTTGAGCCGTTCCGAATCGGTGTAGAGAAGGGTGGTGATTTTGCGGCCCGGCTCGATTCGATTGAAGTATCCCCGTTCGGCGACACTCCAGCGGAAGTTCTCGCCGTAGATCATCCCGGTGTACTCGGCGCGTCCGTCGATATCGGCCTGATAACCGCTCACGCGGTAGGGGTTCCCCTCTTCCGGCGTACGGAACGAACGGTACTGAACGCCGGAATTCCCGTCTTTGGTGATCCGAAAATCGAATCGGAGGACGAAGTCGTTCGGCACCTCGCCCTTGAAGATCAGGAACGTGTTCGCCTCCAGACGGCGCGGCCCGTCGTCGGTCTGGCCGACGATCATTCCGTTTTCATACGACCAGATCCGTTCGTCCCCCTCCCACTGCGACAGGTCCTTCGTGTCGAAGAGGGGGTGAAATCCTTCGCGAACTTCCTGGTCGGTGAGCGCCGCCAGCGGCGCGCAGACCGCAAAACAGAGCCCGAAGAGGATGGCGATCCGTAAAAAAGTCGGTTTCGCTTTCATGGGGTTTCCTTTTTCATTTCCTTCACCACCGAAATAACTTCCGTGTTGGGGAGCGCCTCGCGCAGACGCGCCGCCCCCTCTTCGGTGATTCCGGTTCGTGTGACGTGGACGGTTTCGAGACTTTTCAGCCGCGCCAGGGAACCGACGATCTCGTCGGTGATCTTTGTGCGGCCGAGATGGAGAAATTTCAGTTTGCCGAACTGGCCGAGGATCGGGCCGACTTCGTCGGTAATCCGCGTGTCGTCCAGATTGAGCCAGACGAGTTGATCGGCCAGGGGGAGAAGATTTTTGACCCCTTCGTTTCCGATTTTGTTTTGATAGAGGTTCAGGCGGGTCAGCGCCGGCAAACCGGCGACGATCCCCATCGCCTCGTCGGAGAGGGAGGCGCCCGAAAGGTCAAGTTCGACCAGCGCCGGGAAGGCCTGAAGGGGGCGAAGATCGTCGGGATCGGCCGTCAGGCCGGTCATGCGAAGCTTCTTCAGCTTTTCGGCGCCGGAGAGCGATTTCAGACCGTCGGGGGAAATATCGGTATCCAGCCAGAGACATTCGGTCAGGGCGGAACAGCTCGGTATCTGTTTGGCGAGCGTGTCGGAAAAGACTCCTTTGCCGCGCAACACCCGCAGAGATTTCCAGAGGGATATTTCGTCCGGGCTGAACGCCGCCGACTGACTCACCGCGGTGAAGTCGGCCGACTTGAGTTTCCCCTCCTTTTCAAAGACAAAGACCGCTCCCCGGCTTTCGAGGTCGGCGAAAGTCGATTCGGCGGCGGGGTTCGTTTCGTTTTCGGTCGGCGCGTCGTTTGGCAGAGGCGCGTCTTTTCGGCATCCCGCCGAAAGCGCCGCGATTGTCAGAAGTACTGCCGTCCAATGTTTTATTTTCATCATTCGCTTCATTCCGTTTGTGCGGTTAACACCAATATCCCGATTCGGTAATCGGCCCGTCGGCGGGAGAGCGTCCCATCGCGTCGAGCCGCGCCTTCAGCTCCGAAGCGCTGTTGGCGAAGAGGGGGGAGATTTCAACGTCGACGTCGTCGGCAATCGTATATCCGATGTTCCGAAGCCAGAGCCGATAGAGATCCAGAAGCATCCGACGCACCATCTGCGGATTGTCTTTCGGTTCGCGCGGGTGGTTCTTCAGCGGGGCGAACCCGGTCTTTTCGTCAATTTCGACGACGATCGGATTCTTTGCCTGCGGAAGAAGGTCAAAGATGAACTTCTCGAACTTGACCGCGTTCGGCGAGTCCGGCTTCACCTTGGTTCCGAAGAGGGACTCTCCCGTTTCGCTTCGCGCCTGCCGATCGACGACGACGTAGGGGACTTTCTTTTTGGCGATATGGTACGGGAGGGATCCCGCGTAATCGGCTTTCGCTTTGAGGAAGTTAACGTTCATCAGGCTGACGGCGATACTCCCCGCCCAGATGGCGAGCGATCCGTCCGGTTTCCGCCGCTCGGCGGCCGCGTCGGGGATGTCGCTGTATTCGATCACGTGGAGCGACCCGTCGACCATCACCATATTCCCGACCCGGTCTTTCGGCGAAGTTTTTCGAACGACTTGGCTTGAATACTCGGAACGGGCCATCAGGTGATAACCGATGAACTCGGGATTGCAGATATCGATGAGCGGATTGTCGATCTGGAAGTAGAAGAGCTCTTCGATACCGCGCCGCTGAAGTTCGGCGAGAATCCCCGTCCGGCGAACCCGCTCGAAGGGGGAGTCGGCTTGCGGCCGATTGATCGCCGCGAGGAATCCGCCGTGTCCGTCGGGACTTCGGGCAATCTTTCCCTTTTCGGCCAGGAGAACTTTGCAGTCGTCGTAACCGACCGAAGGGACGGTTCCCTGACAGAAAATCAGGACGTCTTCTTCGGGGAGACCGAAATTGTCGTTCTTTTCGAAGAACTCGATCGTCTCTTCGTGGGTGGCCGGACTCGTTTGGATGCAGAACGGGATTCGGGTGTTATACTTTCGCGCCGTCGCCCGGATCCGTTCGACGTGGATCTGGAAGAGGGTGACCCCCGAAATCGGCGCGATCGGAAAAATCCCTTTGGCGTAGGGGAAATCGAGCCGGGTTCCCTGTCCTCCCGCGACGACCGCCGCCGCCAATTTTCCGGCGCGAAGCGCGTCTTCTCCCAGTCGGATCGCTTCGTACGGGTCGAATGCGCGTCCCGGATAAGAGGGGCGGTCGGCCCGCTCGCGCAGGTCGCTCAGATGGAACGCCGTCGGTTCCTGGGCGCGGTCGGCCAGCGCCGCCGCGGCGGCGGGTTCCCCGCGGCGGGCGTAGAGCTCTTCGATCCGGGTTAGATTGAGCGCGCGGATCTCGTCGGCAAAGGCACGCTGATTTTCCGGAGCGAGCTCGTCCCAGAAGGTCAGAAGCTGCTCCTGCCCGTGCGGGGCAAGCAGAGCGGCGAGTTCTTCTTTGACTGATGGCATAACTGATATTTTGAAGTTGTCGTTATCTTTCCAATGATCGACAGGGCGCGCTTTTCGCGAAAGAGAGTCGGCTTGGCGAAAAGCGCGGAAAACCCCGGACGGACGGGCGCGTACCCTCTTAAAATTATATCCGGCGCTGGGTGATCGGTCAAGTTATTAGGGAAATTCTCCATTTTAACTAATCGTTACAATCGAAACGACCGATATAAATGATAAGGCGTTCTTTCCGCGGGGAAAGTCTCGGGCTTTCCCCGCGGCGCCTGGTTCAACCGAAAGGGTGATTTATGAGCAAAACATCGAAATGGGCGGTTATTTTTCTGGCGGCGGTCATCGCGGGGGGGATCGGCCTGACGAAAGCGTCCGCACAGGGGCTGGGTCTTTTCCGCGCGATCAGCGGGGTGGAGGCCGAACCGAATAAGGAGTATCCTCTGACCGATTCCGACGGACTCTGGTTCATTATGGCTTCGAAGTTCACCGGTACCGAGGCGCGCAAGACCGCCAACCGGCTCGTCTACGAACTTCGGAAGAAGTACAAGCTTCCCGCCTACATGTTCCGGTACGACAACCACGACGACGATCTGCGTCAGCTCGGCGGTGGGAATCGATCGTATCAGTATTTGACCGCGCCGCCCGAAGTTTACGCCGTTCTGATCGGGAGTTTCCCCTCGGCCGACGATCCGGCGCTGCAAGAGACGCTGACCAAGGTAAAACGGACGCAGCCCGAATCGCTGAAGAATAATCCCGAAAGCAAGATGGTTATCAAAGAGTTCGAGATGCTCGCGCAGAACCACAAAGAGTACGTCGGCTACGGTCCGCTCGGGAAGGCGCACGCCGTTCCGAATCCGATGATCCCGAAAGAGTATTTCGCCCAGAAGGGAGTGGTCGACTCGTTCCTCGAAAAGATCAATTCCGATTCGAAATTCAGCCTTCTGCGGAATCCGAAGATGTACACGGTTCGGGTCGCCACCTTCGCCGGAAAGTCGGTGATGGACAAAGACTCGGCGGGGGATTCGAAGTGGAACAAATCGAGTTCCGAGTTCCAGGACGCCGGCGTGAAGGCGGCGGCGCTCTGCGCGGCGCTTCGGAAGCAGGGAGTCGAGGCGTGGGAGTTTCACGACCGCGATTGCAGTTTCGTGACGATCGGCAGTTTCGACTCGTTCGGGACCCCGAACGCCGACGGGACGACCGAAATGGATCCGGAAATTTTCAAACTGATGGAAAAATATAAGGGGAAGATCGTTGACGCCAAGGGAGGATACGAAGCCTACACCGCCAACGTCGAGATCAAGGGCAAAGGGCGCGAAAAGGTGAAGGTGGAAATCCCCTTCGACATTCAGCCGGTCATCATCATGGTTCCGCAGCTTCCGGCGAACGCCAAAAAGGTTCAGATGGCGCTGGCCCAGCGGCATCGCGACGAGGAGCAGCGGAGCGACGCGCATTTCCGCCAGTCCCTGGAAAACGACCAAATGATTCAGAATATGAAATACGGGAACATGGATCGCGCTTCGGTCTCGGAAGGGGTTCGTATATCGGACGAGGGGGTGGCGCGGATGATCTCGGGTCAGTCCCCGGAACCGGCCCCGACGGCTCAGACCGGGACGCGAGCCCCGTCGGTCGCGCAAACCGTTTCGCCGCCGGCCGCGCGTTCGGCCTACGCCGCGGCTCCGACCGCCCCGGCAAAGGGATCGAGAGTGCTTTCCGCGAACGGTTCCGCCGCTCCGGCGCGTTCGCCCGAGCGGGTTGCCGCGCGCCGGAACGCCCCGACCTACTGAAAGCGCCGCCGCGTCCCGATCCCTTGACTTGAAGGGCGGAACAGTTAGACTTAAGCCGATGATTCGAAGCGATTCGGGTCATCGGCTTCAATTATGCAGTTTCCGGGTGGGCGGTTGTTCCGCCGTAATTCCCGACAAACCCCATAGAGAACAAAGGTTTACCGGCAAATGGGGGAATCCGAATTTAATCCCTTCCAAAAAGGGGTCTTGATCTTCGACGGAGGGATGGGAACCGAAATCTATCGGAACCACATCTTTACCAACCGTTGCTTCGACGAGCTGAACCTCTCGATGCCTCAGTTGATCCGCCGGATCCATCAGTCTTATGTCAACGCCGGCGCCGACGTGATCACCACCAACACGTTCGGGGCGAATCGGGCCGGACTCGAAAAGTACGCCCTTGCCGAGAAGACCGTCGAAATTAACAAAAGCGGCGCGGCCCTGGCTCGGAGCGTGGCGGTTCAGCCCGACCGGGCAACGCGCCGTTCGACGGCGCTGGTCGCCGGTTCGGTCGGACCGATCCCCGACGACGGGAACGAGTACTCCCCTTCCGAAGCCGCCGCGATTCTCGCCGAACAGGTGACCGCCCTTCGGGAGGGAGGCGTCGATTTTATTCTTTTCGAGACGATCCACACGCCCCAGCAGGCGGCGGCCGCGCTCGGCGCGATTCGGCGCGGCGGAGGGGATATCCCTTATATGCTCTCGTTCGTCCCCCCTCAGCGCGACGAGGAACTCGCCGAAAAACTCCGAATCCTCTTCGCCGTTCTTGAAGCCGCGCCCCGCGCTCCGTTTGCCGCCGGGCTGAACTGCGGACGCGACCCGGCCGAGATGCTCCCGGCGGTCGAAGTGGCGATGAAGATCACCGAATTTCCCCTGGTCGTTCAGCCGAACGCGGGATATCCCAAACCGTTCGAAGGACGGCAGCTCTATTATTGCTCGCCCGAGTATATCGCCACGTACGCGATGGAGTATCTCGGTCTGGGCGTCGTCGGAATCGGCGGCTGTTGCGGAACGACCGCCGAGCATATCGCCGAAATCGCCAAGATGGTGCGCCCCCTGGCCAGGAGTCAGAGCGCGCAAGCGGTCTCCTACGGCGAACCGGCGGTTCCCGCACGCGACGAATCCCCCCTGGCCGGCCGGACGAAACTCGCCGAAAAACTCGCCCGCCGCGAGTGGATTCGTACCGTCGAGCTGATTCCTCCGAGCGGCTACGACCTGGAACAGACGACGGCCAAAGTCCGGCGTTTAGCCGAATTCGGGGTCGACGCGGTGAATATTCCCGACGGCCCGCGCGCATCGGCGCGTATATCGAATGTGGCGGTCGCCGAACGGATCCTGAACGAAGTCGGGCTGGAACCGATTCTTCATTTCTGCTGCCGCGACCGGAATCTGATCGGAATGCAGTCGGAGCTGTTGGCGTGCGCGCTTTACAAAATCAGAAACATTCTCTTCATCACCGGCGATCCTCCGAAGCTGGGGAACTATCCCAACGCGACCGGCGTCTTCGACACCGACGCGATCGGTTTGTGCGAACTTCAGACGCGACTGAACCGGGGGATCGACCTGGGGGGCGGCGCGATCGATCCGCCGACCGACGCGGTGATTGGGGTCGGTCTCGACCCGACGTCGCTTAATCGGCCGCGCGAGATCGACCGATTTCGCCGTAAGGTCGAGGCGGGGGCGCACTTTGCCATCACTCAGCCGGTCTTCGATCCGGACGCGCTTTTGCGCTTTTTCGACGAGATCGGCGATGTGCCGATTCCGGTCATCGCCGGCGTCTGGCCCCTGACGAATTACCGCAACGCGGTTTTTATGGGGAACGAGGTTCCCGGCGTGGTGATTCCCGATACCGTGATGCGCCGAATGGAAACGGTGTCGGCCGGTTCGAAAGAGGATCAGATGAAAGTCGGGATTGAGATCGCCCGCGAGGCGATCGAGCGGATCCGTTCGCGGGTGGGGGGCGTGCAGGTGAGCGCGCCGTTCGGCAGGGTCGAGATTTCGATGGAAGTGATGTCGGAGTGACGAGGATGCCGAAATTCGCAGTCATCATCGCCGCCGCCGGACAGGGGACGCGTTTTAGCGCCGACCGGCCCGCCGCGTCGTTTCGCGAAAAGAAACCTTTTGTTCCGCTTGCCGGGAAAGCCGTCTGGCTCTGGTCCGCCGAAAAGTTCGCCCGCCGCCCCGACGTGATCCAGATCGTCCTGGTCGCCTCGCCCGAAGATGTCGTGAATATCCGAAATCACTTCCGAAGTGACCTGGAACGTCTTGGCGTCGAGGTGGTTTCCGGAGGGACCGAACGGAGTCTTTCGGTGGAAAACGGTCTCGCCGCGGTCTCGCCGCGGGCCGACTACGTGGCCGTTCACGACGCCGCGCGTCCTTGTGTGACTAACGAGACCATCGACGCGGTTTTTCGCGCCGCGGTCGAGTCGCGCGCGGCGATTCCCGCCGTGCCGATCGTCGGCACCGTCAAAAGGAGCCTGACCGAAGCGGGGAATCCTCCCGTGATCGAAGAGACCGTGCCGCGCGACGGGCTTTGGGAAGCCCAGACCCCGCAGGTCTTCGAGGCGCGTCTCTATCGCGAAGCGGTTGCCTGCCGCGACGCGCAAAGTCTGCCGACCGATGACGCCGGGCTCCTCGAAGCGATGGGCGTCAAGCCCCGTCTGGTCGAAGGGGAACGGACGAACCTCAAGATCACGACTCTCCTCGACCTGTCGCTGGCCGAGCTTCTTTTGAAACTCCTCGAAAACGGTTTGTCCCGGAACCGAAAAGTGTGACTTCTTTGCCGCGAAAGAGCCTTGCCGTCCCGATGAACGAAAAAATTGCCGGTTGGCTTCAAAACGGACCTTTGCTTCTCGACGGGGGAATCGGCTCGCAACTTCGCCTGGCGGGTCTCCGCGGGGGGGAATCCGCCGACCTGTGGAATCTGACCTTTCCCGACGAGGTTCAGCGTATACACACGCGCTTCGTCGCCGCCGGGAGCGGCGTCGTCCTGACGAACAGTTTCGGCGCGAATCGGCTCCGGCTTGCGTGTTACGGCGCGGCCGACCAAGCCGTCCGCGTGAACCGCCGCGCCGCGCAGATCGCCCGCGCGGCGGCGGGGCGCGACGCGCTCGTCTTCGGGTCGATCGGTCCCTCCGGAACCGGTCCGGCGAACGGGGAGGAGGCGCGCCGGGAATGGCGCGGCGCGTTCGCCGAGCAGGCCCAAGCGCTCGCCGACGCCGGCGTCGACGGATTGGTCGTCGAGACGATGACCGATCCGTCGGAACTGTACGAGGCGGTCGCCGCCGCCAAAACTACGGCGCTTCCGGTCGCCGCCTGTATGACGTTCGGCACCGGAAAGGAGTCCGGCCGGACGATCGGCGGCGTCGTTCCGGAAGACGCGGTTCGCGTTATGCTCGACGCCGGCGCGGATATCGTCGGCGCAAACTGCGGCGCGGGAACGCGCGGATTCCTTTCGCTCTGCCGCCGGTTTCGAGCGGCGTGCGATCGGCCGATCTGGATGAAACCGAGCGCGGGGCTTCCGCGGCGCGTCGGCGATCGTCTTTTCTACGACGCGTCGGCCGAAGGGTTCGCCGCCGACGCGGCCGAGTTGGCCGAGGCGGGAGCGGCGTTTGTGGGCGGATGCTGCGGCGTGACGCCGGCGTTTATCCGCGAACTCCGAAAACTTCTCGACCGACGGCGGGATTCTTTTTGTCCGTCCTGATTTTTCGAACGGCGCGCCGCGCTACGGGCGTTCGTCCCGGTCGCTGACCGAAATTCTCGCCGGACGGACAAGGTATTTCCGCGCCGCGGCGAGAACCTCGTCGCGTGTGACGGCGCCGATTCGCTGAATGAATCCCTGTTCGTAGTTGTAACCGAGCCCGAACAGGTCGTCGAGCGAGGCTTGCCGCGCCTGGTCGGCGGGCGTTTCGAGATCGCGGGGCCGGCAGGCGACGATTTCGTCTTTGATCCGCGCCAGTTCCTCTTCGGAGAGATCCCCTCCTTTCAGCCGTTCGACCTCCTCCTCGATCCGTTCGAAGATTCGGGTGACGTTTTCGGGCGCCGATTCGAACAGAACGTAAAAGTAGCCGGGGGCCGGGCCGGTCAGCTGTTGTACGCTAAGGCTGTAGACGAGCCCCTCGTCGCGGAGTCTGTGAAAGAGACGTCCTCCGGGGGAACCGTATCCGCCCAGGGCCGTCTTGAGTATGGTGAGCGCGGCGTATTCTCTCCGGTCGCCGACGCTGACCGAAGGCCAGGCGAGAATTCCCATCCCGACGGGAGCGCCGATCCGGCGGTGTTCGTCGGGCGGACGGACGAACCGATTGTCGCGGTCGAACGAAACCGAGCCGCCCTCCCCTTCCGCGGGAAGTTCGGCAAAGAGCTGTTTGGCGGTTCGCGCCGCGGCCTGCGGATCGATGTCTCCGAAAATCGCGACGGTCATTCGTCCCGGCGAAAGGAGGCGGCGGTGCGTCCGGCGCAGGTCGTCGAGCCGGATATTCTGAACGGACTCGGCGGTTCCGTCGATCCTCAGGTGGTACGGAGTGGCGGGGGGAAGGGAATCGGAGAAGAGAGAAAAGAGCTGTCCGGCCGGACTCGATTCGATCGCAAGGATCTTGTCGAGCTGATTCTTTTGAGCCTTTTGAAACTCCGATTCTGAAAACGCCGGATGGAGAATCATATCGGCGAAGAGGGGAAACGCTTCTTGAAAGTCCTCTTTCAGAACGGTCATTTCGCCGCAAAGGGCGTTTCGTCCCGAATAGAAGGCGAACTCGCCTCCGATTGCGTCAAAGTAATCTTCAAGCTCGGTTTTGGAACGCGACGCGGTTCCGCGCGCGAGAAGATCGGCCAGAAGGGCGCAGGTTCCGGCGGTCGACTCTTTTTCGACGAGAGATCCGCCGAGCATCGTGACCTGCACCGTGACCAGAGGGAGTTTTGAGGCGCGTTTGACCAACAGGCGCAGACCGTTCTCCTGAGCGTTAAACCCAAGGATTTCCGAATCGCTTTCCGCCCTGTCGGATCGGACCGCCTCGGGAGCTTTCCCCGGCGGCGAAACGAGAATCGTGTTCTGTCTTTCGGGGCGGAGGTAATTGCCCGTCACGCGGACGACGTCGGCGGAAGAGACCTTTCGAAGCGACTCCAAATAGATTTGGTCAAAGTCGGGGTTCCCGGTGAAAATGTAGTTCATCACGCAGGAGTCGGCGGCGTCGGAGATTCTCTCGCGGGAGCGGAGGAACGCCGATTCGGCGATCTTTTTGGCGCGGGCCAGTTCTTCGTCCGAGACGCCTTGTTCGGCGAGAAGGCGGATCTGATCGAGAATCGCAACGCGCGCGGCGTCGGCCTCTTCGGGGCGCGTCTCGGCCCGGATCGCGAAAAATCCTGGTGTCGAAACGGGAGCGAACGACTGCGCGGCATACGAGAAACCGAGCTGTTTTTCCTCTTTAAGTTTCCGCGGGAGTCTTCCCGCCGCGCCGCCGGTCAGGAGGGTTCCCAGAACGTCGAGCGCGCAGGCGTCGGGGTCGTCGAGCCGGACGGTCGGCCAGGCCAGAACGAGCCGGAACAGCTTCACGTCCATTTCGCGTCCGGCTTCGCGCGGCGCGATCTGCGTCGGTTCGCCGAAGAGGGTCGGTTCGAATTCCCTTCCGCGGGGGATATCGCGATAGATCGCCGCGACCCGCGAGAGGATCTCTTCTTCGTCGACGTTTCCGGCCACAAAAAGAACGGTGTTGTTCGGCGTGTAGCGTTCGTCGTAAAACGACTTCACCTCGTCGCGCGAGAGACGGACGAACAGATCGGAATATCCGCCCGCCGGATGTCGAAACGGATGGGTTCGGTATAGGGTTTTGAGCAGAATATCCGATTCGGCGCGGTCCGGGTCTTCTTCGGCGTCGGCCAGTTCGCGGAGGATGACCCGTTTTTCGCGTTCGACCGTTTCGGGGGAGAGTTCGGCGCGCGTCAGCCATTCGGCGATCAGTTCCAGAGCGTCGGGAACCGTCTCGGCGGTGCAGTCGATGAAAAACGAGGTGAGCTCTTTCGACGTCGACGCGTTGAATCCGCCGCCGAGCCGTTCCAACGCGCGGCGTATTTCGTCCTCCGAATGCCGCGCGGTCGCCCCGCCGCAGACGGCGTGTTCGGTCAGGTGGCTGATCCCGCTTCCCAGACGTTCCCCTTCGTAGACGCTTCCGGTGTTCTTGATATAGGCGCGCACGGTCGCCAGATTCGTCTCGTTTTGACATACAAAGAGAGTCAGACCGTTTGAAAACTCGTGGAGAGTGACGCCTCGGGGATAGACCGTCCTGTTCACCACGCGAAGCGGAGCCGAACCGGAATCGTCCTGCGCCGGAAGCGGGAAAACGAGAAAAAGAAGGAGTCCGACCGTGAAAAAACTACGGACGACCGACCGTGAAAAGGCCGAGCGGCCTCCGAGCCGGCCGTATGAACGATCAAACGGGAAGGGAACCTTCATTGCGACGTCCTGTCATCAAAAAAGGGTCTGTCAATTTCAGCCGCTCGCCTTGTCCGGCGCGGCGGCGGTCTCGGCGGCGTCGCAGTAGTCTTCGCTCAGCTCCTGAATGTTCTGCATCCGGTTCAGCGCGGTGCGGCGGCAGGAGCTTTGCGGATACTCGCGGATGATCGTCAGGTAGGCGATTCGCGCTTTGACGAAGTCGCGGCTCTTGAGAGCCAGTTCCCCTTTCAGAAGGAGAAGCCGGTCGATGATCGCCTCGTCGGCGCCGGCGGTGAGAGCTTCGTTGACGATCTTTTCCGCCGCCACGTATTCGCGGTCTTGGTATTTGATCTCGGCGTAAGCCCAGGCGGCGTTGCTCCAATAGGGACTGGTCGGATAGTCGCGGAAGATCTTCGCGAAGTACTTTTCGGCCAAGTTGGTGTTCTTCCGCTCCCACTCGTTCCACGCCAGGAGATAGTAGCATTCGGTGTTGAAATGACCGTCGTGTGGCGAATTGACCGCGGTCTGAAGATACTCGATCGCTTTGGCGTTTTTCCCGTAGTAGTCGGCGCGGTAGGCGCAGAAGTAACACGCATCGACCGCTTCGGGCGAGTTGGGCGCCATCTTAATGAGCAGATCGCAGACGGTCTGTCCCTCGTCGTACTCTTTTAATTCAAAGAGGATGTTCGCGCGCAGCAGCGCCGCGGCGGCGGCCAGACGGGGGTAGTCGGTCCAGAGGGTTTCCGAGGCGGTCATGAGGTTCAGAAGCTCGTTGTTGGCGTCGTCGAGGTGGTTTCCCTCGTAGAAGGCGGTCGCTTTTTTGAACATCGCCTTCGCGTCGTCTTCGGTCAGCTTCGGCTTCTTGGCGTCTTCGGCCGGTTTCGCCGGGGTGTTTTCGGCCGTCTGCGTCTGTCCGGCGCCGGTTTGCGTCTGATTTTGCGCGGCCTGATTTTGCGGGGCCGGGTTCGCCTGGCCTTGATTTTGCGCGGGCTGATTTTGAGGGGCCGGATTTTGCGCGACCTGCCCGGAACTCGGCGCTAACTGATTTCCCGGCGCGGGCTGCGGCTGAACCGGCGAAAGATTCGCCGACGGAAGGTTCTGCGAGGGCGGGTACGCGCCGCCGCCGGACCCGATATACGAACCGGACGGGTTGTACAAATTCGGCTGGACGCCGCCACCCGGCACCGGCGTGTTGCTCGCGATCTGGGGCGCGGCGCCGGGAGCCCCCTGCGCGTTGCGGTTGGCGTACGCCGCGCCGATCGGTTTGTAAATGGCGTCCTGCCGGTCGCGGTCGATCCGTTCGACGATCTTCATCAGCACCGGGTCGGACTGGCTCGAAGCGTAACGGTAAACCGCCTGAAAAACCGCCTGCTGATTGGCGTCGTCCTGGGGGTTGCGCGTCTTGCCGTACCGGCTGGCGTAGGCGAGAATCAGGTTTCCGCAGGCGTTCACGTAGTCTTGCGGCGAGAGTTTTCCGGCTTTGTTTCCGCGATTGGCGTCGAAGTAGTGGATCTCGTACTGGTTCGCGTTCGAACTGCTCGGCGAAATATCCGCGAATCCGAGTATTTCCCGAATGGCGTAGTCGTAGTCGCCGGCGCCGAGGCGGATCGTCGAGTCGTAGTAGGGGATCGTGTCCGAATTGGCGAGGCTCAGCACCGAGAACTGAATCTGCCGCAGGAGGGCGAACGCCTCGTCGAAGCGGCCGAGTTTGGTCAGTAGCTGGATTTTGAGATACGCGACCTGGGGCGAGAGGCTCGCGTTGCGCTGTTCGATTTGCGCGATCGCGCGAAGGCCGTCTTCGTAGCGGTTGAGCCGCAGATAGCAGAAGGCTTCGTAACCGAGCGCCTCCTGAATCAGGGCGCTGTTGGCCGAGTCGTTTTCATAGGAGCGGATGAACTGATCCATCAGCCGGATCGCCCCTTCGTAATCTTCCTGCAGAACTTTTAAGTAGGCGCGCTGAATCGAAGCGCGTTTGGCGTAGGGATAACTCGAATCCATCGCCAGGCGGTTGAACTCCTGGTCGGCGCGGGCGTAGTTCCCCGCCCGGCCGTCGGCGGCCGCCTGTTCGATGAGGCAAACGTCGCGCCGCGCCCCGTTCGGGAAACGGTTGATACAGGTCTGGAAGTATTCCTGCGCCTTGGCGTAGTGGCCGACGTTCGCCTCGCTCACCCCGGCGTAGTAGTAGGCGTATTGAAGGTCTTCGCTGTTCGGAAACTCGGCGATAAATTTTTCAAGACTCGGGATCGCGTTACGGTAGTCCAGGAGGCTGAAATAGGAGTACGCGTACTGCAAAAGGGCTTTGCGGTAGACGTCCTCGTTCCGGCCCCGTTTCCCCTGCTGAATGACGTAGTTGAGATGGTCGCGCCCTTTGACGCCGTCGGCGGCGTCGACGTAGCCGCTTCTCATCAGGTAGGCGTACCCCAGGAAGAGTTCCGCGTCGTTTCGTTTTGCCGACCGCGGGTACCGTTTGATGAAATCTTCAAAGGCGTCGATGACGTTGTTCCACGACTGTGTTTTTTGAGGACTGTTTGCCGGAAGCGCCGCCGCCTGAAGATAAAGGTTGTAGGCCGACTGGTACTGAGACTGCTCGGATTGAGCGTAAAGGCTCCCCGCCGTCTCGGCGCGTGGGAGAAGAGGGGTAAGCCCTGCGGCGGAAAGGAAGAGAAAGACCCCCAACAGAGACAGACCGACCTTGCCGGTCCGCCTCAGGAAAAAGCCGCCTCGCCGGAGCCGAAGAGTCATAGACATTCCCTTAAATGTTGTGAATTTGGGTTCATCGGACGATAATTCCTCCCCTCTATCTTACTAAAATTTCGGAAGGATGTCGAGAGGGGTTAAAAAAGATGGGAAAAAAGGGAAAGTTTTTCAGAAAATCGAAAGACGGCGTAAAAAAACGGGACGCGCTCCTCTTTCGACGCGCGTCCCGTCCGATTTGACCGTTGGGCGGTTTATTCCATCGCCGCCTGAACGTCCTGGTTCTCGTGGGGCGTTCCGACCGCGTGGAGGTGGTCCTTGTCGATGTAGATCACTTCCGAGCCGTCGAGTTTCTTGATCGTATAGGGGATCGGCCAACCGACGCGAATCGTCTGTTCGTAGTAGATGGTGCATTTATAGTGGGTGTGGTGAACCTGAACCGGGCCGGTGAGGGGGAAGAAACGGGGCGGATCGACGTAGTCGGCGATCAGTTCCTTGATGATCTTGACGTTGTTCCGGTAGCGGGTTTCAAGGAACGGGATTCCGCCGCTGTTCGGCTTCGCCTTTTCGAGCAGACGCATCACCTCGTCGTCCGAAGGCTCGTCGAGTCCTTCCGGAATATCTTCCACGATCGGCGGCAGGACCGGCACCTGGCCGTAACGGTCCTTCTCGAACGCCATATCTTCGTACGCCCCTTGAAAATAGGGACTGACGGGAACCGGAATACTGAAAATGCCGAGCGAGGGGCCGGGGATTCCGATGCAGCCTGAAACGAAGAGAAGCGCGGAGGCCAGAAAACCGCAGCTCACCAATCGAAAGCTAAATTTTCTCATTTCATCATCCTTGACCATTGTTTGCGGATAGCCCGTCGGGGACCACCCTTATACGTGTCCATCGTTATATTCGGCAAACTCATGTCCGAGAGTGAATCCGAAATTTACGATTTTACGGATTTTTCAAAAAAAACCGGTTCTAATAAGTGGTCGACTCCGTTCCGTTCGGGGAGATGACGATATTCTTTCCCGACGGCATCGGCCGGATCGCGATGGTGTAGTCGTTTTCCAGGAGAAATTTTTTCACGTCACGGAGCAGACCGAATGAATCGGGATAGACCGACAGGGTGATCACGCTGGTCGGACGCAGATAGAGCCCCAGTTTCTGCCTGAAGAGGGAACCTTCGCCGAGCGCCTCGTCCCACGTCTCGCCGATTTCCGCCGAGGGGATAAACTCTCCCTCGTCGAAGACGATATTCATCATCGTCCGGCCGTCCTGGGCACGAACCTTGTGGAGAGAGCCCCGGAACCGGAACAGGTATCCGTCGTAGGGACCCATCTGGTCTTCAAAGGTTCCTTTTCCGAAATCGTGCAGTGTTCGGAAATATCCCCTCACCCGTTCAGCAAAATAGCCGATCGGCACGTGCGAGATCTTCCCCCCCCTCAGGGCGAAAACCCCTTCGCTCCCTTCGACTTTCTTGGTCAGCGGGGTCGGCATATTTTCGAGGACTTTGGCTTTCGGGCGCGTCCGCGCCAGCCGATCGGCCTCTCCTTGGAGCCGTTCGGTTTCGCTTTCGAGCCGGCGGAGTTCCGATTCCCATTTCAGCCGGGCCTGTTCGGCCGCCGACTTTTCGCGTCCCGCCCGTTCGATCGCCGCTTCGGCGGCGGCGATCTCGCCGGTCAGTCCCAGGTATTCCGCCTGGGCTCCCGCCGCCTCATTTTTCACGTTGAGCATTTCGGCGTTGAGTTGGTCGACTTCGGTTTTGAGTTTCTGTCCCTCGTCGCGGAGCCGGACGAATTCTTTGATCGACGCGACGTAGCGTGTCTTTTCGGCGGCCGTCGGTTCGCCATCCCCGCGCGGCTCGTCGGCGGCCGCCATGAGGGGCCGCGCCGCCGGTTCCGGCGGGACGGATTCTGTTTCCGGCACGGGAAGCGTTTCGACCGGCGGGGAATCGGCCACGCTTCCGACACGTACCCCGGCGACCATCACCAGGATGATCATAATCCCGACCATATTCGAGATGATATCGAGGAACGAGTCTTCGCCGCTTTGAGGAGTATCGCGTCGGACTCGACGCGCTTGTCGTTTCACGGCGCCCCCCGATCTATCCGTTCGACGCGGACGCGTTGCGACCGCATCAGCTCGTCGAGCCGGGCGGCGGTTTCTTCCCCGCCCGGGGTGGTCTGAATCCGAATCCAGGGAGACCAGTACATGTTCCGCCCCGCCGCATGCCAGCCGCGGACAATCGCGACGATTTCCTTTAAGACTCCCTGTCGGTCGTCGTCGTTCCGCAGGGGGGCCTCGCGGGCGGCGCGCGCCCCCGCTTGTGCCGGGAAGAGTACGACCCCCTCTTTACAAATCACGGTGATCGGCCGTTCGATCGAGGTCTGGGTCGGCTTTTTGAACTCTTCGGCGAGATTGATCTCCCGTTTATCCCGTTCGGCTTTCACGCGCGGCTCTTTCGGCGCGTCTTTCGCGTCGGGATTTCGGGCGCCGCCGACCGTGCCGTTAACGTCTTCGGCCGAAGGGACGGCTTCCCCCCGGTCTCCGGAAAGGAAGGTTGTGTTTCCGACCGTCTGCCGCGGGTCGACCGCCGTTTCCCCGCTCTTTTCGCCGCCGGTTTCGGCGGGGGTTGGTTCGGCGAACGGCGTGGACGGGGTCGCGCTGTAGGGCGCGTCGCCCTGCGCGAAGAGGGGAGTTTCGACATCGGCTCCGGCCGCGGAGGGGAGAGCCCCTTCGTCCGCCGAAAGCGCGGCTTCACTCGGGTTGGCGGGAGAAGCGTTTTGCGCGTTTCCTTCCGTCGGCTCAGCGGTCCGCGTGTCGTTTTCTGTCGCGGCGGCAAGCCGCGCGTCTTCCGGACCGCCAAGGAGTTCTTCGTCCGAAACCAGCGGAGTCCGTCCGACATCGCCCGGCCGCGATTCCCCGTTTTCAAAGCCTCCCGAGTCGGTTCCGGCATCGGACGCGTAACTCTCGTCCGAAGGCGCGGGGAGGTAGTCTCCGTCTCCCGCGAAGGGCGATCCGCCGGGCGCGGCGCTTTCCGCGCCGGTCGGACGGTTTTCGGAGAGGTTCGTGTTTCCGAAACCGTCGCTTTCCGCTCCGCCGCCGGACGAACTTTCCGTTCCCGCGGCGCCGGAGTCCGCCGCGCCGCTTGGCGAATCGAGCCGGACGTACGGTCCGAGTTGCGAGGCGAAATCTCCGCCGCTCCCGTCGCCGCCGCCGTGCGGAACTTCGGTCTCGTCCGGATCGACGAGCCGCGCCTGCTTTCCGTTCGCTTCCAGTTCGTTTAAGAGCGCGGCGATCGGTCCGGCCAGCCGAGCGCGCGCCATCGCGACCTGTTCTTCGACCCGCCGCCGGAGTTCCGGGTCGGGGCGCGGGTATTCGATCTCGGCGTCGCTTTCGACGAACTCGTAACCGAATTCTCCGCCCCACGAGGCGAGCGCCGACTTGGCGATGTAATACGTCTGCGCCGATTCCGGTTTCAGGATCAGGAGCGGGTACGGTTCGTTTTCGCCGTCGCCCTGTCCCGTTTCGATGAAATACTGCCGCGCGGCGCGGAGTCCCGCGTCGAAGGGGTTTCCCGGATATTTCGCCACCAGAAAATCTTCGGGAACGAACTGAACCCGTTCGGGCATCAGGCGGATCCCGTTTTCGTCGCATTCCACGTAGATCGGTCGGCGAAACGTCCCCGATTTTCCCCGGTACGGAAGAATGGCGTAGGTCGGCGTTTCGTTCGCCTCTTCCGCCTTCTTCCGGAGTACCTCGATCTGCCGGTTCAGTTCGGCGATCTCCTCGGCCTTCGCGTCGATCTTGGCTTGGAGCGCGTCGCCGTCGGATTCGGCGTCCGTCCCGCCGGCGAGGTCCGCCGCCTGGCGGTTCAGTTCCACCAGTTCGGAAACGAGCCGGTTGATTTCCGTTTCGGCTTCGGCCAGACGCGCCCGTTCGCTTGCGAGTTCGTCGCGCGTTCGGTCGCGCACCCCTTCGAGTTCCGAAAGGAACCACTCGGCCGACTCGCGTTGCGATTCCAGCAGGTCGGGATCGATTTCGCCGTTGGCCTGCCGGAACCGCGCGTAGAGTTCCTCGTCTTCGGGAGAGAGACTCTCTTCCGGAGCGGACGCCGTTTCGGCGGCCGCCGGCTCGGAAAGGAGGGCCTCGGCGGGTTCCGCCGGTTTCTCTTCGGTCAGGTCGCGCATCGCGGCGTCGGAAAAGAGAGGGTCGGCCTCGCCGGCCGCTTTTTCCCCCGCGGCCGTATCGCGGCTTATCACCACCAGGAGCATAATGAGCATCCCCATGGTACACAGGAGGACCGCCAGGAACGGAAAGAGGGTGACGGCCGGCCCGTCGTCGCGCCGGGCGCGTTGAATGCGTCTCATGCCGATTTCTTTTTCCCCCAGAATCCCGTTCGGAGTTTCGGCGTACGAATCGAATAGGTCGGCATTTCCGCCTTGTCCTCGGAACTTTGCGGCGCCGCGTAGCCGTCGCGCAGCGCGATCGTCTCCGGCTCGCCGAACCGCTCGTCGCTCTTGCCGATCAGCGCGGAGAGGCGCGAGGCGCTTTCGCCGGACGTCCCCTTCAGTCTTCCGTTGAGGATATGGATCGCGTCGGTCAAGGCGTTGACCGTGTCGACGAAGCCTCCCGTTTCGGCCAGAGAATGGAGATTCTGGTTCAGGCGTTCTTCAAGCCGGGCGATTTCGCCGTTGGCGTGCAGGAGTTCGCGGACGACTTTCGTCTCTTCGACCATCTGGCTCCGCAGAGACTCGATTCCGCCGAGATGTTCGCGCATCGACTGAAGAACCGGCGCGATGATCTCGCCGAAGAATTCCTCTTCGCCCCGGCTGATCATATCGGCGTGTTTCGCGAGCGATTCGTTGAGCGCGCCGTTAAGCGAGACCCGAATCCGTTCGGCGCCGTTTTGGATGATCTCGCCGTTCTGTTTGGCGGCGGCGGTCATCGCCTCTTCCCAGATTTCGGTCTGACGGCGTATCAGTTGGTCGAACGTCTCGACCGTCGTTTTGAGGATCCGGCGGCTTGCCTTCAGCTCTTCTTCTTCGAGCGGCGACGAGGCGGGGCGGAACCGTCCGCGGAGTTCGCGGTCGACCAGCCGATCGACCCGCGCGAAGAAGTTCGATTCGCTCCGCTGTACAAAGTACTGAGTGAAGTAGAGCACGAAAACGAGCGAAAGGGCGAGCGCGGTGGTGTCAAACGCGACTTTCAGTCCCGAGGCGAGGAGTTTTCCGGTCGTTTCGAGTTCGGTCAGGTTCAGGTTTCCGAGTGCGGCGGTGATCCCGATCACCGTTCCCAGGAATCCCAGAATCGGAATCGCCCAGATGAACATTTTGACCATGCCGTAATCGGCTTCCGCGGCGAAGGCGTCGTCGTCGGCCAGGGTGCGGAGTTCCTGATCGAGGTCGTCGACCCGTCCCCCCGACTGCAGGAAGCGGAGCGCGCGGCGGAGTCGGCTGATATGGAGCGATTCCCCCCGAACCGAAACCGCTTTTTTTAGCGTTTCGAGATAGCCGTCCGCCTCGGCGGTCGATTCCCGCTGCGGCTTGACCGGCGGGAAGATCAGACCGAGCCGAAGACGGCGTCGGCCGGCGGCGATCCTCAGGAACTTGAAGAGGAGACTCGTCATCCCGATGAAAAAGAGAGCGACGGTGACGTATTCCACCGGATGCCCCGATGTGTATCGAACGATCAGTTCGTCGCGGATCATCCCGCGCCGAATCAGCGTGTAGAATCCGAAACAAGCGCCCCCGCCCCAGAGGATCGGCGAGGTGAGCAAAGCGAAGATACCTTTTTTCATTGAGAGACTCCCGGCACGCCGCGTCTTTTCCCGGACGGGGAAAGGGCGCGGTACTTTCTTTTTCCTCCGGCGGCGCGTCGGGCGCCGACGGAGCACAGACGCGGGAGTCTAACGATTTTTGCCGCGGTTTTCCAGAGCAATTATCGGGAGAATCAGTCTGTTTTTCGGGGGAAAACGAGGAGCCGAAAACCGTCTGCCCGACGAAAAAACGCCTTTCCGCGCCGAACGGAAAGGCGTTCAAAGGTAAGAGCCGACCTACGGTTTTACGCGGCTTTGCGAGCCGACGCCGCCGGACGGAGTTTACGGTTTTCGTTGGCGGCGAAGAAGGCGCGGATTCCGTCGACCACGGTCCAGAGTTCGTCTTCGGTCAGCCCGGGGAACATCGGGAGCGCCAGAACTTCGCGGCTGACCCGATGGGTGACCGGCAGATCTTGCGGCGCGTACCCAAGGAACCGGAAACATTCCTGTTCGTGCAGGCCGAACGGATAGAAAATGTCGGTTCCGATCTTCCGAGCCCGCAGATCGGCGCGCAGGTCGTTTCGCAGACTGTTCGGAACGCGGATCACGAACTGGTGCCAGACGTGATAGCGGTCGGGCAGTTCGGTCGGCAGGGTGACGATATCGGTCAGTCCCGCTTCGGTAAAGAATTCCCGGTAGAGTTCGGCGTTCTGACGCCGCTTTTCGTTCCACTGGGTCAGATACTGTAGTTTAACGCGGAGAACCGCGGCCTGGTAGGCGTCCAGGCGGCTGTTGATTCCGATCTCTTGATGGTAGTAGCGCGGTTCCATCCCGTGCACCCGCAGAAGGCGGAGGCGCGAATCCCACCGTTGGCTGTTGGTGATCAGCATCCCGCCGTCCCCGACGCCGCCGAGGTTTTTGGTCGGATAGAAGCTCAGACAGGCGATATCGCCCCAGTTCCCGACCGGAATCCCGTCGAGCCGCGCGCCGATCGCCTGGGCCGCGTCTTCGACCAGGAGAATATGGCGCCGGCCGGCATCATAGTGTTCTTGGGTCAGGCGGCGCAGCGCGCGCATGTCGGCCATCTGTCCGTAGAGATGGACCGGGATGATTGCACGGGTTCGCGGGGTGATCTTCGCTTCGACGTCTTTGGGGTCAAGGTTGAACGTGACCGGATCGATATCGGCGAAAATCGGGGTCGCGCCCAGACGGGTCACGCAGCTGGCGGTCGCGAAAAAAGTGAACGAGGGAACGATCACTTCATCGCCCGGACCGATCTTTGCCGCCATCAGCGAGAGGAGAAGCGCGTCGCTTCCCGAGGCGCAGCCGATCCCGTATTGAGCACTGTGATAAGAGGCAATCTCGTGTTCCAGCGCCTGAACTTCCGGCCCGAGAACGAACATGCCGCTGTCGTTGACACTGAGCAGCGCTTCGGCAATTAAAACTTTGATTTCCTCGTCCAGCCGCTTCAGGTCGAGAAGCGGAACCGATTCCGTTGTCTGACGGACTGAAAAATCCGAACTCATCGTTGTTTATGGTCTTCCTAACCGTTAAAGGCAAGAGAGGGAAACTATAAGAACCCCCCTGTGAAGTTGATCCATAACTAATAAGATACCTGTTTCTCTCTTTTAGTCAAGATTGATTTGGTATCAACTAAACTGAATACGCCGATTTGGCGTCTTTTCCTTTGATTTTGTCCTATTTTTTGAGATTCTTCCGGCGATCGGTATGGATTCGACCGCTTTGCCGACTTGCCGCGGTTAGACGATTTCTGTGTGTTTGGGTTGTTTAGGTAAAACAGAAAAGAATGTAGGCGCATAAGAGAGCCACATACAAAGAGGGGCGTCCCGCGGGACGCCCCTCATACGGCCCGCCGGCCGGGCGGGGTTCGTTAAAATCACTCCTGGTTAAACGTGAACTTCTCGCCGTCGAAGTCGACCGTCAGGACAGGTTTTTTACCGGTCTGATCGAGATCTTTCGGCGGAGACTCCAAAAGCCGGAGCGCCAGCGGGTTCTGAATCTCCCGCTGAATGACCCGTTTCAGAGGCCGCGCGCCGTAGACGACGTCGTATCCCGACTCGGTGATCGCGTCGGTCGCCCTTTCGGTAACCTTAAAGTCGATCCCCTGTTTTTCGAGAAGGGCCGCGAGCTTTTTAAGCTGGAGCCCGACGATCTGCCGGATCTCTTCTTTCGTCAGCGGCTTGAAGATGATCGTCTCGTCGATTCGGTTCAGGAATTCGGGAAGGAAATGCTGCTGGACGATCTCGCGCACCGCCTTCTTGATCTCGTCGGCCGATCCGCCGTTTTTCGAGATCTCCTGAATCGCCGAACCGCCCAGGTTCGACGTCATCACGATGATCGTGTTCGTGAAATCGACCGTTCGCCCCTGCCCGTCGGTCAGACGGCCGTCGTCGAGAACCTGCAGGAGGACGTTGAATACGTCGCGGTGCGCCTTTTCGACTTCGTCGAAGAGGATCACCGAATAGGGGCGGCGCCGAACAGCTTCGGTCAGAACGCCCCCTTCTTCGTATCCGACGTAGCCCGGAGGGGCGCCGATCAGGCGCGAGACGGTATGCTTTTCCATAAACTCGCTCATATCGATACGAACGATCGCCGTCTCGTCGTCGAAGAGGGTCAGCGCCAGCGCCTTGCACAGTTCGGTCTTTCCGACCCCGGTCGGGCCGAGGAAGAGGAACGATCCGAGCGGCCGGTTCGGGTCTTGCAGACCGCTGCGGCTTCGGCGGACGGCGTTAGCGACCGCGTCGACCGCTTCGTCCTGCCCGATCACGCGCTGGTGAAGCCGGTCTTCGAGTTTGATCAGTTTCGCCTTTTCGGTTTCCATCATCTTGCTGACCGGAATCCCCGTCCATTGCGAGACGACCTCGGCGATCTCTTCCGGACCGACGACCTGACGCAGCAGGCGTTTCGGCGCGGGCCCCTCCTGGGCGGGATTTTTCTCTTCGGCCGCCTCGAGCTCTTTGAGCTGCGCGTTCAGAGCGTTCTTTTCCTGATCGAGCTCGGCCAGCTGCGCGAAGTAATGCTCGTACGGGCGCCCGTGCGACTGATCTTCGCGGAGCTGGCGGTTGACCTGCCGAATCTTCTGTTCGACGCCGCTCAGCTTCTCCTTGATGTCGTGGACTCCGCCGACGCCGCTCTTTTCCTTTTCCCACCGGGCGCGGAGAATCGCCAGCTCGGCTTTCTTTTCGGAGATTTCCTTTTCGATCTCTTTGAGCCGTTCGACCGCGTGCGGTTCGGTTTCGTCCTGCAGCTGGCGCGCGGCCAGTTCCAATTGGATCACGCGCCGCTGAACCTGGTCGATTTCGGTCGGCACCGATTCGAGTTCCATCGCCAGGCGGCTCATCGCCTCGTCCATCAGGTCGATCGCCTTGTCGGGG
>CADBQY010000062.1 GCA_902796885.1 uncultured Planctomycetota bacterium | reverse complement strand
TCGTCGTTTCGACGGGGGCCGACGGCGTCAGCTCGTTGGCTGCCGCGCGTTCGTACCCGGACGGCCCCCGAACCGGGGTTGGCGATATAGGCTCCCAGCCTTCGGCGATCGCATTGGCTAGTGCGACTGCGATAGCCAGGAGCCGAACTTGCCTGCCGGTGCTACCGGTCCGCGAGCCGCGGCGGGCGATATAGGCGCGTCGTTGTATTGAGCTACCCGGGTGCGGCGCCTCGTTGGGCGCCTTAGTTATAGGCTTTGGTTACAGACCTTGGTTATAACCCTTTGATGATTGCTTGCCGAGATTACGATGAAGTACGAATGTAAAATCACCGTGCTGGAAACGAAATGCTTTCCGGAACTCCAGAAAAAGTATCTGGCGAATCCCGATTCGGGACCGTGCCCCTTCTTTAAGCCGGGAGATACCTTCCTCTTAAAACGAACGCCGCAGCAGGACGACTTCTACCGCCTGATGAACGGCAAGTTCTGTGGCGAAGCGTGGGACGCGGTCAGCCGCTACGTCTACGCCGCCCTGCAAGGGGGCGCGATCATGCGCGAGTGGACCAACGACGACCGAATGATGATCGCCTGCTGTAACGACGGAACGCGCCCGGTGATCTTCAAAATCGAACGGATCGATATCCCCGAAACCCCCGAAGAGACCGAATGGCTCGCGAAACAGAATTTCAGAAACGGGCCCGATAACGCCTATACCGGCTGAACCCCGAGCCGGGGTTGGCAATATAGGCGCGTCGTTGTATTGAGCTACCCGGGTGCGGCGCCTCGTTGGGCGCCTTAGTTACGTGCTTTGTGTGTTCTTGGAGGCGTGCCGAGCCGGGGTTGGCGACCGCGAGCCGCGGTTGGCGATATAGGCTCCCGGCCTGCGGCGGTCGCACAAGCTTCTGCGACTGCGATAGCCAGGAGCCAAAACTGCCAACCGGTGCTACCGGTCCGCGAGCCGCGGCGGGCGATGATTCCCGTCGTTGTTTCGGCGGGGGCCGACGGCGTCAGCTCGTTGGCTGCCGCGCGTTCGTGCCCGGTCGGTCCGATGTAGGGGAGCGGACGGAAGACGACGATTGACCGCGCCGTCGGACGGGCGCCGGAAAGTGGACGGGCGACGAAAAATGAGTCCGCCCCGCGTCCTTGACCGGATGCCGGTTCTTGAGTAGAATGGCGGATGTTCCTATGAAAAAAGACCGAGAATGGCGATTATTCATAGGAATGTTCGCCAAATTTGGTTGTTTTTCATAGGAAAAGAGTCTGAACGGTCGTTTTACCTTGCAAACGGGGGGCTTCCGATGCAGCGAACCGCGATGAAATCGTTGACGGCGTGGAAAGAAAAAAAACGCCGCAAACCGCTTTTGATTACCGGTTGCCGCCAGTGCGGTAAGACCTGGCTCATGACCGAATTCGGGCGCCGGTATTTCCAGAAAACGCTGGTGTTCAACTTCGAGAAGGAACCGGCGCTGGCGGAGATTTTCCGATACGATCTCGATCCGAAACGGATTCTCCGCGAACTGGGGACGCTCCGCGAAGGAAAGCCGATCGATCCGGCCCGGACGCTGGTCGTTTTCGACGAAATTCAGCAGTCGCCCGAAGCGGTGACGTCGATCAAATATTTTGAGGAGAGCGGTCTGAACCTCTTTCTCCTATGCGCCGGCTCGCTTTTGGGCGTCGAGCTGAAACGGAAGAGCGTGTCGTTCCCCGTCGGGAAAGCCGATCGGCTGAAATTGTACCCGCTCAGCTTCCGCGAGTTTACCCGCGCGCTCGGCGGCGGGAAATATCTGGATCTGCTCCGCGATTTCGACCTGTTTCGTGAAATTCCGGCCTCGATCGCCGAACCGATGCGGCGGTTTCTGAAACTTTATCTGGTGATCGGCGGGATGCCGGAAGCGGTTCAGGCCTATCTCGATACGAACGATCTGCGCGAGGCCGACCTCGTACTCGACCGGATCGTTCAGGATCTGCGGAACGATTTTTCGCATTACGCCGATCCCGTGAACGTCTTGCGGATCGCGTCGATTTGGGACTCGGTCCCGAAACAGATGGCGAAAGAGAACAACAAGTTCGTGTTTTCCCAGGTGAAGAGCGGCGCCCGCGCCCGCGATCTGGAAGACGCGCTTCAGTGGCTGGCCGACGCCGGTCTGGTTTACCGATTGGAAAAGGTTTCGGTTCCGCGAATCCCGCTTTCGGCCTGCGCCGACGCCGCCTTTTTCAAAGTCTATCTCCACGACGTCGGCGTACTCCGCCGAAACGCGCGCGTCGCCTACGAAACGGTTCTGGCCGAACCGGAAGGTTTCGCGGCGTTCAAGGGAGCGTTCGCCGAGAATTACTGTATGACGGAACTCGCCGCGCAGGGGATCCGCCCCTATTACTGGCGGAATAAAAACAGCGCCGAAGTCGATTTTCTTTTCGAGGTCGGACGAAACCGCGTCGTTCCGATGGAGGTGAAATCGGCGGAAAACACGAAGGCCAAAAGTTTTTCGGTTTATTGCAAGCAGTTTGCGCCGCCGTTGGGATTTAAAGTTTCCGCGAAAAATATGGCGATGAACCGGAAAGGGGTGACGCGGGAGATTTCGCTGCCGCTCTATCTGCTCTGGAAACTGCCGCTCTATACCGAAACCGAAGAGTGATCCGCGAGCCGCGGCGGGGCGCGAGCCGCGCGGGCGATTTAGGCTCCTGGCTCCGCAGTCGCAAGAGCTGTTGCGACTGCCGCCCCAGTGCCTGGGTTCGCGATTACTGGCTCCCGGCTCCGCAGGCGCAAGAGCTGATGCGACCGCCGAAGGCTGGGAGCCGTTCATTGCCAACCCGGGCTCCGGGTCCGCTTGAAGTTGAGAGAGTGAAAAATGGTTCAAAAGAAATCGGAAAGAACGGCGCCGCGATCTATCGAAGTGCGCGGCGCGAAAGTCCATAACCTGAAAAATATCGACGTCGACGTGCCGCTCGGGCGGCTAGTCGCGGTCGCCGGCGTGTCGGGGTCGGGAAAATCGTCCCTGGCGCTCGGAATCCTCTACGCCGAAGGGTCGCGCCGGTATCTCGAGGCGCTGTCGACCTATACGAGGCGGCGGATCACCCAGGCGCGGAAAGCCGAAATCGACGAGATACGCCACGTGCCCGCCGCGCTGGCGCTCCATCAGCGGCCGGGGATTCCCGGCGTGCGGAGTACGTTCGGAACGTCGAGCGAACTGCTGAACAGCCTGCGGCTGATGTTTTCGCGTCTGGGGAGCCACACGTGCCCGAACGGGCATCTCTGTCCGCCGAGTATGGACGTGGCCCTGATGCTCGCGACCCGGTGCCCCGTCTGCGGCGAGGAGTTCTACGGGCCGGGCGCCGAGGCGATGGCGTTTAATTCCGAAGGGGCGTGCCCGACCTGTTCCGGTACCGGCGTGGTGCGCACCGTCGACGAGTCGACCCTCGTGCCGGACGATTCGCTCTCGATCGACGAGGGGGCCGTCGCGCCGTGGCAGTCGCTGATCTGGTCGCTGATGAAAGATATCGCCCGCGATATGGGGGTGCGGACCGACGTGCCGTTCCGCGATCTGACCAAAAAGGAAAAAGAGATCGTCTTTCACGGGCCGGCGGAAAAGCACCATCTCCTCTATGTCAACGAAAAGACGAACGTCGCCGGCGAGATGGATTTCACCTACTACAACGCGGTCTATACCGTCGAAAACGCCCTGGCGAAGGTGAAAGACGAAAAGGGGATGAAACGGGTCGAAAAGTTTCTGCACGAGGCGCCGTGCCCCGACTGCGGCGGGACGCGCCTGTCGGCGAAAGTCCGCTCGAGCGTCCTGGCGGGACGGAACCTGGCCGAAGCGACGGCGATGACCCTCTCGGAATTGATCGATTGGGTCCGGCGCGTGCCCGAATCGACGCCGAAACCGATGCGGCCGATGGCCGAAAGCATTATCGAGTCGTTCCTCGACAACGCGCGGCGGCTGGTCGAGCTGGGACTCGGCTACCTTTCGCTCGACCGCGCCAGCAACACGCTTTCGACCGGCGAACGGCAGCGGGTTCAGCTGGCGCGCGCGGTGCGGAACGAGACGACCGGCGTTCTCTACGTCCTCGACGAGCCGAGTATCGGCCTGCACCCCTCGAATCTGGAAGGGCTGACCGAAGTCCTCGACCGGCTGATCGCCGACGGGAATTCGGTCGTGCTGGTCGACCACGACGTGCGCGTTCTGAAACACGCCGATTATATGATCGAGCTCGGGCCGCTGGCCGGGACGCAGGGGGGAACGGTCGTCGCCCAGGGGAGCCTGGCGGAAATCGTCCGGTCGAAGGCGTCGAAAATCGCGCCGTTTCTGGCCGAAACCGAACCGGCCCGGCTCCGCCGGACCGCGCCGCGCCGCGAGCTGTTCCGCTTCGGCGCGATCCGCCTCAAAACCGAGGCGATCCATACCGTTAAACCGCTGAACGTGAAGATTCCGAAAGGACGGCTGACCGCCGTGACCGGCGTTTCGGGGTCGGGAAAGACGACGATGGTCCTCGAAAGCCTCATTCCGGGACTGGAAGCGTTCTGCGCGGGGGAAAAACCGGCGCCGCCGGTCAGGTCGATCGAGGCGGAAGGGATCCGCCGCGCGAATCTGATCGACGCCTCGCCGATCGGGATCAATATCCGCTCGACCGTGGCGACGTACAGCGGGATTCTGGACGAGCTGCGGAAAGTCTACGCGGCGACCCCCGCGGCGAAAGAGCGGAAACTGAAAGCGGGAGATTTTTCGTATAACACCGGTTCGCTCCGGTGCCCGACCTGCGACGGGACGGGACAGATTTCGCTCGACGTGCAGTTCCTCCCCGATGTGACGGTGCCGTGTCCCGACTGCCGGGGGGAACGGTACGGCGAGACGGCGCGGGAGATCCTCTGGGGCCCGAAGACGCCGATCGGCGCCTATTCGCTCCCCGAACTGATGGCGATGACGATCGACGACGCGATGGGGCTGTTCGCCGACCGGAAGAGCCTCTACGCGAAGTTTCAAGTCTTGCGCGATCTGGGGCTCGGATACCTGACGCTCGGCGAGGATACGCCCGCCCTTTCCGGCGGCGAGGCGCAGCGGCTGAAGCTGGCGAGCGAAATGGGACGGACGCAGGACGACTCGGTCTTCGTTTTCGACGAGCCGACGATCGGGCTGCATCCGCTCGACGTGCAGGTCTTGCTGGGCGTCTTCGACCGGCTGGTCGAGGCGGGGGCGACAGTGATCGTCATCGAACACGACGTCGATCTGATCGCCAACGCCGACTACGTGATCGATATGGGGCCGGGAGGGGGCGGTGCCGGCGGAAAGATCGTCGCCGCCGGCACGCCGGACGAAATCAAGGCGTGTCCCGAAAGCGTGACGGGACGGTACCTGTAAGCGAAAAAAAAGGCCGATCGGCGACGTTCGACGGCGGTTCGTTTGATAAAAGCGGTTTGAATTTTCCGGAAAGAGTGTCATGACACGCCTGTATTTCATCACGGCTCTGTTTCTGTTCTGCCCGTTTTTCCTGTTCGGGGGCGAGGGGGACTGGCGCGATTTTATCGGGCCGGACCGGCTCGCGCGGCTCGAGTCGGTCGGGACGCTTCCGGCGACGTTCTACGTTTCGCCCGACGGACGCGACGACTGGTCGGGACGGCTGGCGGCGCCGAACGCCGAAATGACCGACGGGCCGCTGCGCACGTTCGAAGAGGCCCGCGGCGCGGTTCGGCGGTATCGCGAAAGCGCCGGGTTCGACGGCGCGCCGACCGTGGTGGAGATTCTTCCCGGGCTTTACGAACGGGACGAGGCGCTGGAACTGACCGCCGCCGATTCGGGAACCGCCGACTCGCCGGTGATCTGGCGCGGCGCGCGCGACGAACGCGGCCGGCCGCTGGCCGTGATCCGCGGCGGGAAGGGGATCGCCGGCGGCAAGAGCGTTGAAGACCCCGACGCGCTCCGGCGTCTGAAACCGGAAACGCGCGGGAACGTGCTGGAGTATGACTTAAAGGCGCTCGGCGTCGACGATTACGGCACGCTCGACGGCGAGAATTTCGCCGAACTCTTCTCGGACGGCGAGCCGATGACGATCGCCCGCTGTCCGAACGAAGGGTATCTGGAAATCGGCGGGGTCGACGAAGACGGCAACCGCGAGATTGTCGACCAGGGAAACAAAGGCGTCGCGATTCCGAAGCTGTTCGTCGAAGAGGGCGGCCTCGCGCGGTGGGCCGACGAGCCGGAAATCTGGGCGTTCGGCTACTGGTTCTGGGATTGGGCGAGCGGCCGCCAAAAGATCGGACGGATCGATCCCGAAAGAAAGACGATCGAGCTCGAACCGCCGTATCACACGTTCGGGTACCGCCCGGGAAAGTATTTTTATATTTATCACGCGCTGTGCGAACTCGACGCGCCGGGCGAGTATTACGTTGACCGCGATTCGGGAAAACTCTATTTCCTCCCCCCGGAAGGCACCGCCGAAAAGCCGCTTTTTCTTTCGACGGCCGCGTCGTTTCTGAAAGGAGACGGTCTTTCGCACGTCGTCTTTTCGGGGCTCTGTTTCGAGGGATGCCGGCGGGAAGGGATCGTCCTTTCCGGCTCCGACGTTCTGATCTGCGGCTGCGTCGTGCGGGGGACGGGGGGCGACGCGGTCCGGGTCGCGGGAGACCGTTTTCTCCTGTTCGGGAACCTTCTGTATAACGTCGGCGGGCACGGCTTCGTCGTCGATTCGGGAAATCAGCCGAATCTGATCCCCGGCGGCTCCGCCGTGGTGAACAACGATTTTTACCGTTTCGCCCGGATCCGGCGCGTGTACGCGCCCGCCGTCCGCTTGAGCGGATGCGGCGATCTCGTCGCCCGGAACCGAATCTCCGACGCGCCGCACTGCGGCATCTTCTTCAGCGGGAACGACCAGCGGATCGAGGGGAACGAAATCTTCAATGTCTGCCGCGAGTCGAACGACGTCGGCGCGATTTACACGGGGGGGAACTGGACGATGCGCGGCAACGTCATTCGCCGTAATTACCTGCACGACATGAACGGATATCGGGGGGACTGGTGCGTCGGCGTCTATCTCGACGATATGTTTTCGTCGGCGGATATTACGGAGAACTATTTTCGCAACGTCAAGATTCCCGTGATGATCGGCGGCGGCCGCGACAACCGCGTCGCCGGCAATCTGTTCGCCGATTGCCGATGGACGATCGATCTCGACGCGCGCGCTCTGGATTGGGCGCACCGCGCCGCCGATCTCTGGCAGGAGGAGATCCGCGAGAAGGGGACCATTTCGGGCGTCGATTACCGCTCGCCGAAATGGGCCGAAAAATACCCGCGTCTGGCCGCCATCACCGAAGGGAATCCCCCGGCGCCGGAAGGGAACCTGATCGAACGGAACGTCGTCGTGAAAACCGGTTCGGACGAATCGGAACCGGTTCCCTTCGACGGGGACCGTATCCGCGACGAGGCCCGGCCGTTTATCACGGTTCGGGATAACTTCCGGGGCGGCGAACGTCTTTTCGAAAAAGTCACGCGGAACGAGCTGACGCCTCTACCCGGCGGCGCGGAATTCCGGCGGATCCCCGTCGAAGAGATCGGCGTGTTTCCGCACGCATGCGCCGCCGCGCGGTAGAGGCACCGACCCGCCGGGCGGGGGCGGGTCGCCCCTTGCTTTTGGAACGCCGTCCGCTTAAAATCTTTTTGAGTTCTTTTCCCTTTCCAACGGCGAAAAGGGAGAATCGGGCAGTTTACGCAATCTTAAAAATACCGCCGCGCCGGTTTTGTGAGAAAGGTTTGTGCGATGCGTTTTTTTCTTCAATCGTTTCTGCTTTTGTTCGCCCTGACGGCGGTTTGCGCCGCCGATGACGACTGGAAAGATTTCGTCGGTCCGGAACGGCTCGCGTTTCTCGAGTCGGTCGACACGCTCCCGGCGACGTTCTACGTTTCTCCCGACGGCGACGACGCGTGGTCGGGCCGTCTGGCCGCGCCGAACGCCGAAAAGACCGACGGGCCTTTCCGGTCTTTCGAGAAGGCTCGGGATGCGCTGCGCGCCCTGCGCGCTTCGGCCGCGTTCGACGGGAAACCGACGGCCGTCGAAATTCGGCCCGGTCTTTACGAGGTTTCCCGGCCGCTCGTTCTGACGGGCGAAGATTCCGGTACGGCCGAGTCGCCCGTGATCTGGCGGGGCGTTTGCGGCGGGGACGGCGAGCCGCTGGCCGAGATCCGCGGCGGAGTCACCGTTTCCGGCGGTAAGAAGGTCGAGGACACGGCGGTTTTGGCTCGGCTCCAGCCGCAGGTGCGCGACAAGGTGCTGGAGTTCGACCTGAAAGCGCTCGGCGTCGAAGATTACAGCGCGCTCGACGGCTCGGATAACGCCGAGCTCTTCTACGACCATCGGCCGATGACGATCGCCCGCTATCCGAACGAAGGGTTCATGAAGTTCGACGAAGTGAACCATGAAGACAACCAGATCGCCGATATACGCGGCGTCCGGGGCGTCAAAATACCGAAACTCCTTCTTCCGAACGCCGATTTGAGCCTTTGGGCGGGGGAGACCGACGCCTGGGCGCTCGGCTACTGGTTCTGGGATTGGGCGAACAGCCGTCAGAAAATCGTTCGCGTCGATACCGAAAAGAAAGAGATCGAACTCGCTCCGCCGTATCACAGTTACGGGTACCGGCCGGGGCAGTATTTCTATGTGTACCACGCGCTCTGCGAACTCGACGCGCCGGGCGAATACTACATCGACGAGGATTCCGGCAAACTCTATTTTTACCCGCCCGGCGAGGTGACGAACGACAACCTGTTTTTCTCCGTCGCGCCGAAGTTCGTCGAGGGGACCGGTCTGCGTTATTTCGCGCTGAGCGGCCTTCACTTCAACGGGTGCCGGAAAGAGGGGGTCACGCTCCGCGGGAGCGACATTCTGGTACGCGGATGTCTGATTCGGAACACCGGAGGGGGCGGCGTCGTCTCGGCGGGCGACCGTCATCTCCTTTTCGGAAATCATCTGTATAATATCGGATCGTACGGTTTCGACGTCAACAGCGGCGACCGCGGCAGTCTTACGCACGGTCAAACCGCCGTCGTCAACAACGACGTCCATCATTACGGCCGAATCCAGCGGATGTACGCCGCCGCCGTCGGTTTCAACGGGTGCGGCGTACTGGTCGCGCAAAACCGCTTTTCCGACGCGCCCCACTGCGCGATCCTTTTCGGCGGGAACGACCACCGGATCGAACGGAACGAGATCTTCCGTGTCTGCGAAGAGTCGAACGACGCCGGCGCCGTCTATATCGGTCGGAACTGGACCTGCCGCGGAAACGTCGTGCGCCAGAACTATCTGCACGACATCAGCGGATTCGAGGGGCGGGGATGCGTCGGCGTCTATCTGGACGATATGCTTTCGACGGTCGATATCGTCGAGAATCTCTTCGTGAACGTCACGTGCGCCGTCATGATCGGCGGCGGGCGGGACAACCACGTCTTGAACAATCTTTTCGTCGACTGCAAGCCGAATCTGCACGTCGACGCGCGCGCGCTCGGCTGGTGCTCCGATCATGCCGACGGGTGGATCGCCGAATACAACGATAAGGGGACGATTTCGGGAATCGACGTCAAATCGGACCTCTGGGCGGCGAAATATCCCGCGCTCGCCGCGATCATGGACGGGACCCCGAAAGCTCCGGAAGGGAACGTTATTGAAGGAAACGTGGTGATTTCCACCGCGGGGGAAACCGACGGGCCGAAACCGTTCGAAGGGGACGAGGTCGAGTCGAAAGCGCGCGATTATATTACGCTCCAAAATAACGTCGAGGGGGATTTGCGCCTCCTTCTGGAGATGACTCGCGGCGGGTATGACCGGATTCCGGGGACCGACGTGCCGTTTAAGCGGATTCCGGTCGAGAAGATCGGCCTGTTCGAAGGGAACGGCGCGATTTCGCGCTAAGCGCGATCGCGCCGGCGGACTTTCGGCGGGATGCTCTTTTCCCGACCTGTTCGGGAACCGTTATGAGAGGGAAACAGAATGCGACGGCTGAATTTGAAATCGTTTTGTTCACTTTGCGTTGTACTCGCACTCCTTGGCGCGGCGGCCGGGCTTGCGGCCGACGAACCGGGCGACTGGCGGGATTTTATCGGGCCGGAAAAGACCGCGCTTCTCGAATCGGTCCGCCGGTGGCCGGCGGTGTTTTACGTTTCGCCGGACGGCAGCGACGACTGGTCGGGAACGCTTCCCGCACCGAACGCCGAAAAGAGCGACGGTCCGCTGCGCTCATTTGAAAAGGCAAGGGACGCGGTGCGGGAATACCGCGCCGCCGACGGATTCGACGGCGAGCCGACCGTTATCGAAATTCTGCCCGGCCTGTATGAACTCGAAAAGCCGCTTGTCCTGACAGCCGCCGATTCGGGAACCGCCTCCTCGCCGGTCGTCTGGCGCGGGGTGTGCGGCGAAAACGGCGCGCCGCTCGCCGAAATCCGCGGCGGAAAGACGCTGACCGGCGGAAAGAAGCCGGAAGACCCCGCCGTTCTCAAGCGCCTGAAACCCGAAGCGCGCGAAAAGGTCCTGGAGTTCGATCTAAGCGCGTGCGGGATTGACGACTTCGGCACGTACGACGGGACCGATACCGCCGAACTTTTTTGCGGCGGCGACCCGATGACGATCGCGCGCTATCCGAACGAAGGGTTTATGAAGTTTGAAAAACTCGCCGGCGACGAAAACGCCGAAACGGTCATCGGAGAGGCTCGCGGGGACACGGTTCCCCGGATCATCGTCGAGGATTACGATATCGCCCCCTGGGCCGAAGAACCGGAGGCCTGGACCCACGGCTACTGGTATATCGACTGGGCGAACAGCCGGCAGAAGATCGTCCGCGTCAACGCCGAAAAGGGCATGTTTGAGCTCGATAAGCCGTATCACGGATACGGATACCGCGCCGGACAGTATTTCTACGCCTATCACCTCCTCTGCGAACTCGACTCTCCGGGCGAGTATTACATCGACGGCGGTTCCGGAAAACTCTATTTCTATCCTCCCGAAGACGCGAAGGAGGAAGACGGGGCCGAAAGGGAACTCTTCCTCTCGACGGCGCCTTTCCTCGTCCAGGGGAGCGGTCTGTCGCACACGGTCTTTTCCGGCCTTCAGTTTAACGGATGCCGGAAGGACGCGCTGCAGCTCGGCGGCAGCGATCTTCTTCTGTGCGGGTCGCTGATCCGCAACGCGGGTGGGAGCGCGGTCAGCGCCGGCGGCGATCGGATCGTCATTTTCGGGAACCATATCCTCAACATCGGCAGCGTCGCCGTGCGTGCGGAGGCCGGTGACCGGACAACCCTCACGCCGGGAAAGACCGCCGTGATCAACAACGACATCCATCATTTCGGGCGGATTGTACGCGCCTACGCTTCGGCGGTTCTTCTTGCCGGCTGCGGCGACCTGATCGCGCAGAACCGTCTGACCGACGCTCCCCACGCCGCCATTCTTTTCAGCGGGAACGAGCAGCGGATCGAACGGAACGAGATTGCCCGTGTCTGCCAGGAATCGAACGACGCCGGCGCCATCTATACCGGCCGCGACTGGACCATGCGCGGCAACATCATCCGGCAGAACTACCTGCACGACATCAGCGGATTTAAAGACCTGGGTTGCGTCGGCGTCTATCTGGACGATATGTTCTCGTCGGCCGACGTTACCGAGAATCTCTTTGTGCGGGTGACCCGTGCCGCCATGATCGGCGGCGGGCGCGACAACCGCGTGACGAACAACCTCTTTATCGACTGCGAGCCGAATCTGCACGTTGACGCCCGCGCTCTCGGCTGGGCGCACCGCTGCGCCGAAGACTGGATTCAGGAATTCCGCGACAAGGGGACCGTTTCGGGAATCGATATCAAATCGGATCTCTGGGCCGAAAGGTATCCGGAACTGGCCCAGATTATGGAGAGAAACCCGAAAGCGCCGGAAGGGAATCTGATCGAACGGAATCTCATGATCTCAACCGAAAAAACGGGCGATTCGCCGCATCCTTTCCGCGGAGAGTATGTCGAGGAGGGGGTTGACGCGTTCTCGACGATTCGGGACAACGTCGAGGGGGATCTGCGTCTGCTTTTGGATATGACCCGGGGCGTGTATGACCGGATCCCGGGAACCGACGTGCCGTTTCGGCGGATTCCGGTCGAAAAGATCGGTCTGTTTGAAGGCTGCGGCGCGATTTCGCGTTAAGCGCGGAGGGCGGGGGAGTATACGCGCCTGACGGGATTCATTTTCGGTGGGAAAATCCGCCGTTGATCGGAATGTTGACCGCGTTCAGATACCGCGCCTGATCGGAAAGGAGAAACGCGGCCAGGTCGGCGACCTCTTCGGGGGTTCCCCAGCGGCCGGAAAGGGATTCGCGGCGGACGCGCCGATCGGCGGCGTCGCTCGCCTGTTTTCCCCAGGCGGTGGCGATCCAGCCGGGCGAAATGGTCAGAACCCGCATTCTTCCGGCCTGGTCCTGAGCAAACGACTGCGCGAAGGCGGCCAATCCCCCCTTGGTGAGCGCGTAGATCTGCGCGGTTTCCCCTTCCATTCCACGGAACGCGCCGTCCCAGCTGAAAAAAAGAACCGCGCCGCCGACACGCCGCCCCGTCCGCCAATCCGCGAATCGGCGCGCCAGGGTGATCGGCGCGAAAAGGTCGAGTTCGGTGGCTCGGCGGGCCCGCTCTTCGAACGGGAGCGATTTCATCGCGGGGGTCATCAGGTCGGCGCCGGCGGCGAAGACGAACGAAACGCTTTCGGCGTTCGGATAGGTTTCGGCCCACGCTTCGAACGCCGAAAAGAACGCGCCGCGCCCGCTGGCGGTTAAAAGATCGGCGGCGCACGGCCGGGCGCCGAGCTCTTCGGAAAGCTCGGAGAGCGCGGCGGCGTTTCTGTTGCCGTGAAGAAGGAGCGCGCCGGTTTCCGAGGCCAGACGGCGGGCGATCGCCGAGCCGATCCCCCCGGTCGCGCCGGTAATGACGAAGAGAGAACGAACGGTGGACATGGGCGGACTCCCTTGGGCGCTGGCGCTATTGAAGGAGATCCCCCGCCTTCATCCGGTAGCCGGAAAGGAAAGGGCCGGGGAGCATCGCTTTTTTGCCGGAAGGCTGTACCCCCTCGATCCGAATGACGCCGTCCCCCGCCTGAACGAGGATTCCCGCGCGGTCGGCTTTGATGACCGTGCCGCAGGGAGCGAACGATTCGGAACCGGTGCCGGCGATTTCCAAGGGGCCTAAGATGAGACGGGTCGTCGGTTTGCCGTCGTTTCGGACCCAGTCGGAAAAGGTCTTAGGCCACGGCTGAAGGCCGCGGTAGAGGTTGCGGATCTCGCGGACCGGAAGGTGCCAGTCGATCCGGCCTTCCTCTTTACGGATCTTCGGAGCTTTACACGCCAGGGCGTCGTCTTGTGGGATCGCCGTGTCTTTCCCCCGCGCGACCGCGTCGAGGTTCGCCAGGAGGAGGTCGGCTCCCATCTCGGCGAGACGGCGTTCGATGATCGGCGCGGTGTCGTTCGGATCGGGCTCGTAGGAATCGACGGCGATGACCGGGCCGGCGTCGACGGCGGGGATGATGTGGATCAGACTGACCCCGAGCGTCGTCTCCCCCGCCAGAATGGCGCGGTTGATCGGCGCGGCGCCGCGGTATTTCGGAAGGATCGAGCCGTGCAGGTTCACGCCCCCCAGCGGGAAGGCGGCGATGATTTCCGGCGAGAGAATCTTGCCGTAGTCGCAGATGAAGAGGAGATCGGCCCCCGCGCGGCGGAGCTCGTCCGTTCCGGCGCGGTTGACGTCGTCGGGATCGTAGATCGGGACGCCGAACTCGTCGGCGACGCGGCGGATTTCGGGGAGAGGAAGACGGTCGGTTCGGCGGGTCCGGATCGGCATCGTGACCAGAAGGGGGACCTCGTAACCGGATTCCAGAAGTTTTCTGAATGCGGGAACGGCGAAACCGCCGGTTCCCATGACCACAATTTTCATAATCTTACGCAGTCGCTCCCGGGTCGCTCAGGTCATCGGCGGTTTTATCGAGATATTCTTTCAGACCGGCGCCGTACGGGTCGCCGATCGCCTCTTGCGTGCCGAGAAAGAGGGGGATCCCGACCGCGGGCGCTTCGCCGATCAGGTCGACGTCTTCGCCGTTTAAGAGACGGTTGTTCTGCGCAATGATCGACTGCAGCCGCGCGCGATAGGCGTGGTCGATCCAGGCGACCGCCATGAAAAGGCCGATCGCGGTGATCGCCCCGACGATGAAGACGATGTCCGACGAGGTCGGGCCGGCGTCGCGCTGCGCCTGGCGGAGCGCTTCAACCTTTTCTTCGGGATCGCGGAGAACCGAGGGCTCGGAAAGGGTCAGGAACCCGTCGGGGTAAGTGCTCTTCACGGTATGACCCGAAGGGGCGGGCGGCCGGTTCTTGGTGACCGGGCCGACCGGAGTTTCGGAACTTTCCGCCGACATGCCGTTCCCCTGAGCCAAGACACGCGGCGTCGTCGCCGTCGCGAGGAGAAGGATCAGCAGTGCGGCCGAAAGCGCGCAAAGGGATGTGAGTTTCATTCCGTACTCTCTTTCGGGGAATTCTTTTGTTCTTCGGCTTTCTTCTGAGAGAAGAGAAGAGCCAGATCGCTGAAACTGCGGAGCGGCTCTTTCCCCTCCCGCATTTCCTGGGAAAGGGTTTCTTTCTTTTCGAGTTTCGAGACGAAATTCATCGATCGAGGCTCGCGCGGGGCGCGGTCGCGGCGGTCGCGAACCTGGGAGCCGACGCCGTCGAATCGGCGGCGGCGTTCGGTCTGACGCGGAGCGTTTTCGCCTTCGCGCCGGGGCGGGCGACGGTCGCCCTCGCCGCGCGGTCTGGCGTGACGCTCGTCCGGAGCCCCTTCGGCGGGACGGGGGCGGCGGGGACGGCGCGGCGATTTCGCCGTGCCGTCGGACGGCCGGTCCTCCTGAGGTTTGTCGCGACGGTCGCGCGAGGGGGCGCGGCGCGTCTGGCCCGGGGCGAGCATCGACAGGGAGATCCGCTGGCGGGCGGCGTCGGTTTCGACGACCCAGACCTTGACGATGTCGCCGACCGAAAGACGCTGGTGCGCGTCGCGGACGTAGCGTTCGCCCATTCGGCTGATGTGGATCAGGCCGGGGTTGTGCAGACCGATATCGACGAACGCGCCGAAATCGACGACGTTCAGAACGGTCCCCATCAGTTCCATCCCCGGTTCGAGATTTTCGATTTTCATGACCCCCTTCTTGAAAATCGGGGCGGGGAGCCCTTCGCGCGGGTCGCGGCCGGGCCGCTTGAGCTGTTCGAAAATGTCGGTCACGGTGCTCAGACCGGCGCCGAACTCCTCGGCGGCGGCTTTCGGGTCGAGCTGGTCGAGCTTGGCGGTCAGCTCGGCGTGTTTGACGCTGTTGCGCAGATCGTCTTTACTGAAACCGATCTTTTCGAGGATCTTTTCGGCCAGAGGGTAGCTTTCGGGGTGGATCCAGGTGGCGTCGAGCGGCTCGACGCCGTCGCGGATTTTAAGGAACCCCGCCGAATGGGTGAACGCCGCGGCGCCGAATCCGGGAACGTTCAGAAGATCGCGCCGCGATCGGAACGGACCGTTCTGGCGGCGGTAGTCGGCGATCCGTTTGGCCGTCAGCTGGTTCAGGCCCGCCACGTAACGGAGAATGGCGCTGGTGGCGGTGTTCAGGTCGACCCCGACGTAGTTGACCGCCGAGGCGACGACCTCGGTGAGCGACTCTTTCAGGTCTTTCGGCTTCATGTCGTGCTGATAGATGCCGACCCCCATATTGGCGGGGTCGATCTTGACCAGCTCGTTGAGCGGGTCTTGCAGACGGCGGCCGATCGAAATGGCGCACCGAACCAGCGCGTCTTGGCCGGGGAGCTCCTGCGCCGAAAGGGGGCCGACCGAATAGGCGCTCGCCCCCGCCTCATTGACGACGGTGTAGGCGACGTCGGTGTCGGCAAACTTTTCGGACAGGGTCGAGGAGACCAGCTCTTCGGCTTCCCGGCATCCGGTGCCGTTGCCGATGGCGACGACCGTCAGTTTGTATCGCTCAATCAGTTCGGCGATCTTGGCGGCGGTGCGGCGCTTCCGTTCGGCGCTGCCGGTGATATAGACCGTTTCGGCGCCCAGGAAGTTGCCGAATTCGTCGAGCGCGGCCAGTTTGCTCCCGTAGCGGAACCCGGGGGCGATCGCCAGGACGCGGCGGCGGAAGAGCGGCTTTTGCAGAAGAAGGTTTCGCGTGTTCTTGGCGTAGACCCGAACCGCCTGTTTCTTGGCGTTTTCGACCGATTCGCGGCGGACTTCGCGTTCGATCTGCGGGATGAGGAGACGTTCGAGCGCGTCGTCGAGACAGGCTTCAAGGAACGCGGCGTTCTGATGGCCGGCGGGGATGAGCGCGGCTTTCGCCTCTTTTTTGATTTCGTCGGTATCGGCGGTGAGCTTCACCTTGAGACGGTGTTCGTTCAGACCGCGGTTGAGCGCCAGGATCCGATAGGCGGGACAGGAGCGCAGGTCGGAGGAAAAGTCGAAATAGTCGCTGTATAGTTTTTCGTCGCGCAGACGGCGCTGTTCGGCCGCGGCTTCCTTCTTTTTTTCTTTCCGGCTCTTTTTGGCCTTGGCGGATTTCGCCTTGGC